>DXZZ01000007.1:3425-43203 GCA_019419425.1 Collinsella sp.
CCGGCCTCGTCCATACCCTCGTTATTGTTGATATCGTCTGCCACGTTACCTCCTCATGGTTTGCGTGGTCCATTAGTTCCCTACCACGGAGACGAATTACCGGGAACACCGGATAACCCTCCTAGGTTTTCCAGGTGCCCCAGGTTGCCCTGAAGGATGAGGGCGCGCGCCTTGCGTGCGGCGCCCGAAATCCTGAAGGGCAAGATGGGGTGCCTGGGAAAGCTAGGCGTCTAAGAAGCGTGCATCATGGGCATGCTTCTCGATGTACTCGCGGCGATAGCCGACCTCGGAACCCATCAGCTCGCGCACGGCGCGGTCTGCCACCACGGCATCCTCGATCGACACGCGCTGCAGGATGCGGGTCTTGGGATCCATCGTCGTCGAGGCGAGCTGCTTGGGGTCCATCTCGCCCAGACCCTTGTAGCGCTGGACGGTATAGCCCTTGCGCTTCTTGGTGATCTTGCCATCCTTGGCCTTACCGTCTTCGTCGTTATCGTCGGGGTTCAGGCCCAGACTCTGGATGGTGTCGCGCAGGATCTCGTCTTCGGGCTGGCGGCCGTTGGGATACACGTAGTGGATCTTGTTGCGCACCTTAATGCCAAAGATGGGCGGACAGGCAACATAGACGTAGCCGGCATCGATCAGCGGACGCATGTACTTGTAGAAAAACGTCAGCAGCAGGATGCGGATGTGCGCACCGTCGACGTCTGCATCGGTCATGATGATGATCTTGTGGTAGCGCGCCTTGGTGATATCGAAGTCGCCGCCGTCGCCGGCACTCGTCGTGACGCCGCAGCCGATCGCGGTAATCAGCGACTGGATGGTGTCACTCGAGAATGCGCGATGGTCACCAACGCGTTCGACGTTCAGAATCTTGCCGCGCAGGGGCAGAATCGCCTGGATGTCTCGGCGACGGCCGTCCTTGGCCGAACCGCCTGCCGAGTCACCCTCTACGATGAAGAGCTCGGTCAGCTCGGCATCGCGCACCGAGCAGTCAGCGAGCTTACCGGGCAGAGACGCCGTCTCGAGCAGGCTCTTGCGGCGGGTCGCCTCGCGCGCCTTGCGGGCGGCGTTGCGCGCCTTGCAGGCCTGTTGCGCCTTCTTGACGATCTCGCGAGCGGGCTTGGGATGCTCCTCGAGGTAATCGGCAAGGCCGTCGGTCACGATCTTGAGCGTCAGCGCGCGCATATAGGAGCTACCGAGCTTGGCCTTGGTCTGGCCCTCAAACTGCGGATCGGGCAGCTTAACCGAGATAACGGCCGAAAGGCCCTCGCGCACATCGTCGCCGGTCAGGTTGGCGTCTTTTTCCTTGAGCAGGTTCTGTTTGCGCGCGTAGTCGTTGATCACGCGGGTGAGCGCAGTACGGAAGCCCTCAAGGTGCATGCCGCCCTCGGGAGTGTAGATGTCGTTGGCGAACGACATGACGTTCTCGCCGTAGCCGCTATTCCACTGCAGGGAAACCTCGACCTCGCCCATCTTGGTCACAGGCGCGTCCGGATCCGATTTGCCCTCGATGTAGATGGGCTCCTTAAAGGCCTCGGGGACGTCCTTGCCCTCGTTGAGGAACTTGACGAAGTCGACGATGCCGCCCTCGTAGCAAAACTCCTCCACGTGGGGAGTCGCCTCGCGCTCGTCGGTCAGCACGATTTTGAGGTTCTTATTGAGGAACGCCGTCTCCTGCAGACGGTTGTGCAGCGTATCGAAATCGTAGATGCAGGTCTCGAAGATCTCGTCGTCGGGCCAGAAGGTGACGGTGGTGCCCGTCGAATCCGAGGCGCCCACGACCTCCATCTTCTTGACGGTCTTGCCGCGCGAGAATTCCATCTCGTAGGTGTTGCCATCGCGACGAACCTGAACGACCACGCGCTTGGACAGTGCGTTGACGACGGAGATGCCCACGCCGTGCAGGCCGCCCGAGACCTTATAGGCCGAGTTATCGAACTTACCGCCGGCGTGCAAGATCGTCATAACGACCTCGAGCGTCGGGATCTTTTTAACAGGGTGCTCGTCGACGGGGATGCCGCGCCCGTTGTCGACGACCGTGATGGAGTTGTCGGCGTGGACCGTCACCTGGATCTCGGTGCAGAAACCGGCCATGGCCTCGTCGACGGAGTTGTCAACGATCTCCCACACCAGGTGATGCAGACCGCTGGCGCTCGTCGAGCCGATATACATGCCCGGGCGCTTACGAACGGCCTCGAGACCTTCGAGAATCTTAATCTCGCCGCCATCGTAATCGTTTTCGTTTGCCACACGTCCTCCTTCAGTCAAGAAAATGTGTACAGCCTTACTAGTTTATCGTAAAAAAATACCCTCGGGAACGAGGGTATTTAGCTCTACAAGGCCACCAGATGCGATTTAAGGCTCTTTTTTGCTTTGCACGCCCTTGGCCCACTCGGCACTGGCTCTCATGGCGTTCTCGAGGGCCTCGCGCAGTTTTTGGTCCTCGATGGGTGCCACCTGGCGCTCGATCTCGGCGCGCTCGGACTCGCTGAGGTCGGCGTGCGGAGCCGGCGGGCGCTCGGCCACGGCCGGACGCAGGCGCTCCTTGGCGGCGGGCGGCGTGTGGCCGGGGGCGGTCGTTTTGAACACCAGGCCGTCGACGTGCGCGCCGGCGCGCTCCATGCGCGCGCGGATGATCTCGCGCAGCAACGTCATTTCCTGCGTCCACGAGGGCGAGTCGAGATACACCAACAGCTCGTTGGACTCGGACAGATAGCGCAGACCCGTCACATGGCGCCCTTCGCGCGTTCCCGCGCACACCGTGTTCCAAGCACGATAGATTGTGCGCGATTGCTCGGCGGCCTCCATTTGAGCACGGCGCTCGGGGGTCGCAGCCGCCAGGATGCGCTGGCGCTCTGCGTTCAAAAACCCGCTGAAGGCGACTGTCTCGCTCTCGCGCTCGTAATTAGCACGTCTCACCCATGCTCACCACCTTGGCTCGATCAAGCAGGTCATCGGTAAAGTACCCCAGGTTGGTCGTAGTTATGACCGTCTGGATATCATCGCCAATCAGCCGCAGGAAAGCGCCGCGACGCTCGCCGTCGAGCTCGCTCATCACGTCGTCCAAAAGCAGCAGTGGGGCGGTGCCCAGGACATCGCGAGCCACGGCAACCTCGGCCACCTTCCAGGACAGCACCAGCGTGCGCTGCTGTCCTTGGCTGGCAAATGAACGGGCGGAGCGACCCGCCACGGTAAACTCAATCTCGTCGCGATGCGGTCCCACCAACGTCACGCCGCGGCGAATTTCCTCGTCGGCATGCTCGTCAAGGGCGGCCAGCATGCGCTCGTACGCCCAACCCTTCAGCTCTTCGCGATCCTCGACCTGGGGCAAAGCCCCCAGCGTGGACGCATAGGTCACGTTGGCGGCCTCACCTGACGCTACTTGCCCGTAGGCAGTGTGCACATGGCCCGCCAGCCGGTCGAGCAGAGCCAACCGGTGCACGAGCAGGGCCGAGCCCGCGCGGGCAATCGAATCGTTCCACGCGCCGAGCATCTCGCGGCAGCACCAGGTCTCCTTGAGCAAGGCGTTACGCTGGGTCACGCAGCGCCCATAGGTGCTCGCAAGATCGGCATAGCGTGCGCTCAGCTGCATGCCAAAGTCATCGAGGGCGGCTCGGCGCACACTGGCGCCTCGCTTAACCATGTCCAGATGGTCGGGGCAAAACAGCACGCTCGGCAGAACCCCGCGCACACCAGCGGCAGAGCATCTCTTGCCGTTGCGGCTAAACGAGCGCTTACCGTCCTCCGCGCTCAATCCCATATCAAGCACGCGGCCGTCGCCCTCGAGCCTCAGCTCGATCTTGCACGAGCCCACGCCGTCATGGACGAGCTCGGCTGCGGTCGGATGCCTAAACGAGGCGCCGCTCGTCAGCAGCTGCAGCGCCTCTATGAGATTGGTCTTTCCCGCCGCGTTGGGTCCCGCAAGTATCGTCACGCCCTCGTCCAGGGCAAGGCGATAGCTATCGAAGCTGCGGTAGTGCGCGACGGAAAGATCGCGGGCGAACATGGTCATGGCGCAGCGCTAGATGCGGACCGGCATGACCAGGTACAGGTAGTTGATCTTGTCGTAGGACTTAAAGATGCCCGCCTGCGAGTAGCTCTTGAGCTCCAGCGTGATCTCCTTCTCCTTGGACAGGGCATTGAGGCAGCCGAAGATGTAATGGTAGTTGAAGGCGATGGTACCCGACTCGCCCTCGGCCTCGACATCGATCGTCTCCTGCGCAAGGTCCTGGTCATTGGAAATGGAGGACAGGCCCATCTGCCCGTTCTCGACATCGATCTCGAACTTGACGGCGGGGTTGGCGCTCGCGATAACGGCCACGCGCTTGAGGGCGGCGTTAAAGGCGGCGACGTCGATCTTGACGCTCGTCACGCACGAATCGGGGATGAGCTGCTTGTAGTTGGGGTACACGCCCTCGATACGGCGCGACACGTAGGTGGTGTTGCCGGCCTCGAAGACGACCTGGGTGTCGGTAGCCCCGATCATGATGGTCGCCTGGCTGGCCATGATGTTCAGCGCGTCGTTAAAGGCGTCAGCCGGAACGTTGAGCTCAAAGGAGCCCTCGAGGGTCGAGGTCTCGACCTGCGTATCGCACACGGCCAAGCGAAAGGAATCGGTCGCTACCAGGCGTACGGTGTTGTTCTCGACCTTCATGTGCACGCCGCCCAGGATGGGGCGAGCCTTGTCGGTCGAGGTGACGCGCCACACGCGGCCGACCATTTCGGACAAGACATCGGTCGGCAGCTCCACGGCACTCTCGATGGCATAGGCCGGAAACTCGGGGAAGTCATTGGCATCGAGCGTGTTCAGGCGGAAAGAGCTCTTCTCGCAACCAATCAGCACCTGGCGCTCGGACAGCTCAAAGGTGACCGGGGCATCGGGGAGGGTCTTGGTGATATTGGAGAGCATCTTACAGGGAATAACCATCTCGCCCTCTTCTTCGACATGCGCCGCGATGCGATGACGGATCGAGATGGTGTAGTTAGAGGTCTGGAATTCCAAGATGCCGTCTTGGGCCTTAACGAGCACGCCCGACAGGATGGGGAGGGTGGATGCCGAAGCGACACCCTTCATAACGACGCCGATGGCTTGTGTAAGCGAGCTCTGGCTGACGGTGAACTTCATCTTTTAATACCTTTCTATAGATATAAATATCTTAATAATAGTAATAGCACTGACGAAACTGTTGATTACTCCCAAAGACGCAGGTCAGACCCAGAAAGAGAATCGACAGCAACCTGTGTGCAACAGGGGTGGTTTTCCACGTTCAAAACCTGCGCAAAACTTTTCATCACCGCGGGTTGGGTTTTAGACACCTTATGCCCGTGGTTTCGACAAGTTTTCAACAGGTGTCTCTATTTCCCTACGAGCGCAGTGTAATTTTATCGCGCAGCGACTTGAGGTCTTCGGTGACAGTGCGGTCTTCCTGGATCATCTTCTGGACCTTTTTGTAGCTCGTGCTGACGGTCGAGTGGTTGCGGTTGCCAAATTCGGCGCCCACCGCCGTGGTCGTCATCTCGCACATCTCGATGGCTAGGTAGATAGCGATATGGCGTGCTTTGGCGATATTGGCGTTGCGACGCGGGCCGATGAGCTCCTCGTGCGTCACGCCGTACTGCTCTTCGATGACGGACTGAACCGTCTGGACGTTGATCTTTTTGGCCGATGTGTCGAAGTACTGGCTGGCGATGGCGTCGATATCGTCAAAGGTGAGCTCCCCGCCCTCGCGCTCGCGGTCGCCCGCCTCGCCGGCGCAGCGCTCGCAGAAGCTCTCGAGTTCGCGGATGTTGGTGCCCGAGACCTCGGCCATGTGTTTAAAGTGCTCGTCGGTCAGGTGCCCGCCGTCGCCCCCATAGGCCGCCAGCAGCGAGTCGTCGCCTGCCTCGGGAGCGGCGACGATGGTGTTCTCGTAATAGCGCTGCAAGATCTTGTATTTCATCTCGTAGCTGGGCTCTGCGACCAAGCAGAGCATGCCGGCGTTGAAGCGGCTGGTCAGACGCTCGTCCATGCTCAGGTCCTTGGGGGCGCGGTCTGCCGCGATGACGACCTTCTTGTTGTTGCGGATGAACTCGTCCATGAGCTGGAAAAAGTAGTCCACGCTCGCGCGCTTGCCGATGATGTTTTGGATGTCATCGATGATGAGCACGTCCACGCCGTGGTATGCCTGCATGATAGGGGCGTTGCTCTTCTTTTGGCGGTCGAACTCGGTCATCAGGTCGTCCAGATATGCCTGGGAGTTGGCATACTTGACCTTGATCTCGGGCGACTTCTCGGCGAGCTCGTTTTTGATGGCAAGCAGCAGGTGCGTCTTGCCCAGGCCCGATTTGCCGTAGATGAACAGTGATGTGCACGTGCCACGCTCGTCCGCGAGGGCGGCAAACTTGAGTGCCGAGCGATAGGCATGGCTGTTCTCGGGGCCGTAGACAAAGTTCTCAAAGGTAAATTTTGAGTTCGCGGCGAGCGGGGCTCCATCCGCATTCTGCTCGGCCGGTACGGTCGGTGCCGGCATGGGTGAAGCGGGGGTCGCAGCTTGCGTGGACTTAGTCGGCGCTCCGCCCTTCATCTGGTTCATCATGCGACGAAAATCATCGGCCGAGAGCGTGTTCTTGATTGCAATGCCCGAATCCGCGCCCGCCGCTGCGTCGTGAGCGATAGGCATGTGCGTGACGGGTGCGTTCGTTGACGTCGCCGCCGCGGTCGGCAACGGTGCCATGGTTTCACGGGAAACATCGCCGTGCTGGTGCTCGATTGTCGGCACGTCGCCTGCGGAGGCCGGCACCGCCGGGGAGGCAGCGGGAGCCGCGGCGGGCGCCGTCGCAGCAGCGGATTCCGCCACGGCTCCTTGCGGTGCCACGATGTCGAGCGCAATCGGTGCAAAGGCGATTTCTTCCAGATAGGCCTCAATAGTCGGCTGATGCTTTTTGAGCTGCGCGATGGCAAAGCGCGAGGGGGCCTCGATCGTGAGCGTATCTTCGGTCAGGCTTATGGCGCGCGATTGCCCCAGCATGTTGATGAGGCGTGCATCTTGGCCGTCGCGCTGGCAAAAGGCGATGGCATCCCCCAGGATGATGCTTGCTTCCTCGTCCACTGTCTCTCCCGTTCTTTAGCTCTGAGCTCGCACGCGAGCGGCGCCGAGTTCGGTCAGATGGTATTTCTGGCCATGCTTGATGACCAAGCCGGCCTGCGCCAAGTCATTGAGCGTGCGTGACCAAGTGGGGGCCGAGTTTCCAAACGCCCTCGCCAGATCGGTAGCACCGCACGCTTGATTTTGCGCCAGATAGCCCAGCGCGGCGTTGCCGCGATCGCTTACGAACACGTCCGGTTGTGGCTGCGCATACTGATTTGCTGCATTAGGATACATCATTTGAGCTGCTGGTTGTTGAGAACTCTGCATCGGCGGCATTTGCTGTTGAAAACTTTGAGGCCACTGGTGGTAAGGCTGCGGAGTCATCTGCTGGGCCCAGGGGTTGTACTGCTGCTGCGGCATCTGCTGGTACGGCTGCTGATATCCCTGCTGGTACTGCTGCGGGAACTGCTGGCCATACCCCAGTGGCGGCATCTGCTGATATGGATATCCCTGTTGGTACGGCTGATAGCCCATTTGCTGGCCACCCGGTGCCCCCGTCGCCTGCTGCATTGCTGCTGCATCCTGATCCGCCAGCGGCATGGCCTCTGGCGCGTTTGGCGGCATCGACATCGATGCCGCCTGGGGCTCTTGTGTAGGAAGCATTCCGGGCTGCTGCATCTGTCCCACGGGGGGCTGCATCTGTTGCGTTGCCATGGGCTGCTGCGCAAAAGCTCCCGGCAGGGGATATGTGGGCTGCTCCGTCTCGGGCCGCACGGCAGCACCGCGTCCGCCGGCACGCTCTATTTCCTGCACGCGTTTAGGGTCCAGGCTTACCGTAACCACGGTGCCGTTGCCCATGTTGTCCTCGATGGACACGGCCCCGCCGGCGTTTTCCAAATACTCCTGCACCATGGGAAACCCTGCTCCGGTTCCACGGATATAGCGCTTCATCTTGCTGTTTGCGCTGGTAACGCCAAAGTCGAAAGCACGCTCCTTGTCGTCGATGCCGGGTCCTTGGTCAGCAAAGCGGATGGTGTCTCCGCCGTCCAGAATCGAGATGATGGGCTCGGCAAAGTGCGCGTGGATAAAGTTTTCGATAATCTCGCGGATGACCATGAGCGAGATATGGCCACCTTGTTCTTTCATGCACTGGTAGACGGTGTTGGTCGTCTCTTCCAAATACGTGCGGACATCTTGCGGATCAATGACGATCACACGCGGTGTCGACAGCATATCGTCATAGACGGCGATGCGCGCGGCGTACATGGCTTTTGGCGCCTGCGTGGTCGTCTGCTCGCCTTCCTTACGCTCTTCGCGCACGCCGGTGATGTGCTCGTTGTCGGGTGCCGGGTCTCCGGAATCGACCATGGTGTAAAAGTCGTCAGACATGCCGCTCGCAATCTTTCAAAAGGTTTCGAACAAATAGTAGCTCACCGTGCAATGTTTCTCATCTTTCGACAACTTTTCAAAACCTGTTGAAAACTTTGGAAAACGGACGAAAAGTTCTCAACATTGCCAACATGACCTGTTGAAAACTCGATGAAATATCGTGAAAAGTTGCCATGCACTGCTAAATCGAGCTCGGCTTATGGGGGAACCGTGTGAACTGCGCAACCTTTTACCTTTGATTTCTTGACATTTGAACATTGATTTCCCTACAATCTTCAAGCTCACGTGTCTATATCTGCGTCCGCGCCCCCGCGGACACTCGAAATGCAGCAGGAGGAACTTAAGATGAAGCGTACGTATCAGCCTAATAAGCGTAAGCGTGCCAAGACCCATGGCTTCCGTGCCCGTATGGCCACTAAGGGTGGTCGTGCCGTGCTCGCCCGTCGTCGCGCCAAGGGCCGCAAGCGTCTCACTGTCTAGCAGCGATACACACATCTCGCATGAAGACTATTAAGTCTCGGCAAGATTTCGAGCATGTGTTCAGTCAGGGGCGTCGTTTCAATCACCCTCTGATTCGAATGACCATATGTGAATCGGTTGGCGAAGGCGACTCCGGAAGGGTCGCCTTCGTTGGTGCTAAACGGCTCGGTTGTGCTGTCGTGCGCAACCGTTCTAAGCGTGTGATGCGCGAGGCCGCCCGCAGCTGTGGATTTCCCGTTGCGGGTTATGACATCATCTTGTTCGCAACTCCCAAGACGAGGGTTTCCTCGCCGCAGGAGATGGACAATGCATTGCGTTCGCTTATGAAACGCGCCGGCGTTGCCGGGGAGGAGCGATGAGCAATCACGTTTTGCGACGTGTTGCCATCGCTCCTATTCGCATATATCAACAGGTTATTTCGCCCTTATTGCCTGACGCCTGCATTTATTACCCAACGTGCTCGCAATACGCCGTCCAGGCGATTGAGAAGTACGGTGTTTTGAGAGGCTGCTGGCTTGCCGTGAGGCGCATCGCTCGCTGCAATCCCCTGCACGTCGGCGGTTATGACCCTGTGCCCTAGCGGGCACTCGCTATCGGAGGAAAACTTACATGTGGGATTGGATCGTTAACATCCTTTTCGAGCTGCTCAAGCTCATCCAGACCTTTGCGGTCGACTGGGGCCTGTCCATCATCATCCTGGTGGTCATCATCCGTCTGCTGCTGACGCCGCTTATGCTCAAGTCGACTAAGTCGACGGCACGCATGCAGGTGCTGCAGCCCAAGATGCTCGAGATCCAGGAGCGCTATGCCGACGATCCCCAGCGTCAGGCCGAGGAGATGCAGAAGTTCTACAGCGAGAACAAGTTCAACCCGATGGCTGGTTGTCTGCCGCTGTTGATTCAGATGCCTGTCCTGTTCGCCCTCTTTACGCTGCTGCGTAACCTGCCGGACTACTTTAACGACGGCACGTTCTCGTTCTTTAATATTCTGCCCGACCTGACCACCACGCCGAGTGCCTCCTTTGCCGATGGCTTTATGGTCGCGCTGCCTGCGCTGGTCTGCCTGATCCTGTTCGCTGTCCTGACCCTGATTCCGCAGCTCTATATGTCGCGCAACCAGACCGGCCAGCAGGCTCAGAGCATGCGTATGATGGCCGTTGTCATGACGGTCATGATGCTTTGGATGGGCTGGAGCCTTCCCGTTGGTGTTCTGCTGTACTACGACGTCTCGTCTGCTTGGCAGGTTATCCAGCAGATTTTTGTGACGCAGAAGGTCATCGACAAGGCGAAGGCCGATGAGGAGGAGCGCCTTAAGAACGCGCCGCTGCAGGTTGAGGTCACTCGTCGCGAGAAGAAGCCGCGCCCGCACAAGAAGAAGTAGCGGGATATCAATCTTATTTAGGTACCTAACTTTTGGAGTACGTTATGTCTGAAGAGATCATCGAGGATATGCTTGAGGAGGTTGCCCCGCAGGTCGCGGGCGATTATCCCGAGATTGCACAGCGCTACAAGGCCGGTGAAGAGCTGACCGACGAGGAGCTCGACACCATTGCCGATGTCGCGATTTCCATCCTGCGTTCCATCCTTTCGCACTTCGATGCCGCCAACTCTCCTATCGATGAGTATGAGGGCGACGAGGGTGAGCTGATTCTGGATGTAACGGCTCCCGACCTTGCTGTTCTCATTGGCCGTCATGGTCGCACCCTTGATGCCCTTCAGGTTATGTTCTCTTTGCTAGTGAGCCGCAAGCTTGGCTTTAGGTATCCGGTTGTAGTGGACGTCGAGGGATACAAGAGCCGCCGTCAGGACAAGGTTGCCTCCATGGCTCAGTCTGCAGCCGAGCGTGCCATCCGCACTCATAAGAGTGTTTCGCTTCCGCCCATGAATGCCTACGAGCGCCGACTGGTTCACATTGCACTTCGTGGCAATGACGCCGTCGATACTCATTCTGAGGGTTCTGACCCCGATCGCCATGTGGTGATTGTTGCTCGATAATCTACTCGAGCTTATGCTAAGGGGACGTGGTTTCCACGTCCCCTTTTTTTTGTCAAAAGTTCTCGATACACTGATTTTTGTCAGAAAGGAGCTTTCGTTGTTAGTACTTACTGATCAGCAGGCTGACAAGATGTTGAGTCGTCTAACTTCCTATTGCAAAGAGTATTCCTTGAGCTTAACTGATACTGAGCTGAGGAAATGTATTCAACATTTGGATTTGGTTCTGGAAACAAATAAGACAACCAATCTCACTCGTATTCTTAACATAGAAGATGCTGTGGTACTTCATATCCTCGACTCACTTGTTTTGCTCCCCTATATCAATAAGGCTCCTGAGGGAGCTTTGCTCGATATGGGAACAGGTGCGGGCTTCCCTGGTATTCCGTTAACCATAACCACGCATCGTAAAGCTACTTATATTGACTCTGTTGGTAAGAAGGTTGATGCTGTCAATTCTTTTGTTGATGTTCTTGGATTGAAACATGCTCATGCGGTTCATGATCGCCTTGAAGAATATGCTCGAAGCCATAAGAAGCAGTTTTCTGTCGTAACCGCCCGCGCACTTGCCCCTCTACCGATTCTTGTTGAGTATGCTGCTCCGTTCCTCAAAGACGGAGGGCTATTTGTTATCACCAAGGGTAATCCTTCGGATGAGGAGCTTGCTTCCGGCATGTCAGCAGCTAAGATTTGCGGCTTCACTTTGCTTCTTAATGACGCAATCGATTTGCCTGAGGGCTTGGGCCACAGGGAGTTCATTGTTCTTAAGAAGAGTCATCCAGCATCTGTTTCATTGCCTCGTGCAAATGGCATGGCAAAGAAGAATCCGCTTGCCTAGATGTTTCACGTGAAACATAATGGATACTAACAACTTGCAGTGTTTCACGTGAAACATGGCAGTTGATATCGAATCGGAATGTTTCACGTGAAACATCCTCCGTTTGACAGCTTTAATACACACCAGGAGGGACCGTGGGATTTCGCGACGTTAAGCGTTCTAAGAACGCAATAGACACGCGTATCATTGCAATCATCAATCAAAAAGGCGGCGTCGGTAAGTCAACAACGGCTGTAAACCTTGCAGCAGCACTGGGTGAGCAGGGTCGTAAGACACTGATTGTCGATTTTGATCCGCAGGGAAACAGTACCAGTGGATTTGGAATTGAAAAAGAAGACCTTGATCACTGCATCTATGATGCATTGTTGAATGATGTGCCGGCAGAATCGCTTGTTCTTGATACAAATTGCAAAAAGGTATTCGTAATTCCAGCTACGATTCAGCTTGCAGGTGCCGAAATTGAGCTCGTAAGCGCAATTGCTCGTGAAACCCGCCTCAAAGATTTGCTTGAGCCGATTCAGGACGAGTTCGATTTTATTTTCATTGACTGTCCTCCTTCGCTCGGCCTGCTTACTATTAATGCCTTGACCGCAGCAGACAGCGTTTTGATTCCGATCCAGTGCGAGTACTACGCACTCGAGGGCGTTACGAAGCTGCTAGAGTCAATGAAGATGGTCAAATCACGTCTGAACAAGGGCTTAGACACCTATGGTGTGCTTATGACCATGTATGACTCGCGTACTTCTCTATCGAATCAGGTTGTTGATGAGGTTCAATCGTACTTTGGTGATAAGGCATTTAAGACGCTAATCCCCCGTACGGTTAAAATCTCCGAAGCTCCGTCTTTTGGAGAACCGGTAATTACCTATGCACCTCAAAATAAGGGTGCAAAAGCGTATATGAACCTTGCAAAAGAGGTGATCAAGCGTGCCTAGTGTAAAGAAACGTGGCGGATTGGGACGTGGACTCAATGCTTTGGTCTCAGAGGCCGAGTATGAGACCGGTGGTTCTGCTGTATCTGCTTCAAATGCCGCATCTGTAACAAAACTACCTATTGAGGATATCGTTCCCAACCCTAATCAACCGCGAATTCATTTTAATGAAACTGAACTTCGCGAGTTGAGCGAGTCAGTCCAAGAGCATGGCGTTTTGCAGCCGCTCTTGGTTCGCAAGCATGGAAACGGCTATGAGATTATCGCTGGTGAGCGTCGTTACCAGGCGTCAAAGCTTGCTGGTCTTGAGGAGCTGCCTGTCATCATTAAAGATGTTAATGATGAAGAGATGCTGGCTCTTGCTCTTATCGAAAACCTTCAGCGTTCTGATCTGAATCCCGTCGAAGAGGCTAAGGGCTATCGCCAGCTCATTGATGCCAGCGGTATGACCCAGGAGGCATTGTCGAAGGCAGTAAGCAAATCACGCTCTGCAATTACAAATTCGTTGCGCCTTCTTGATCTCCCCGAAGTAGTTCAGCAGATGATTTTTGAGGGTAAACTTACTGCTGGTCATGCACGTGCGATTCTTGCAGTTCCCTATGAGGATGCTCGAATTCGACTTGCAGAAAAGGTTGTTGCAGAGGGCCTTTCCGTAAGAGCGACAGAAAATCTTGCTCCATTGTTTTCTGCCGGAGAGACGCCTAAGACGCCGAGGCCTGCAACGCCTCAGTCTTTTAAAAAGGCTGCCCGTGTGCTTCGCCAGGTATTTAATACCAACGTGCGTGTGAAGAGCTCGCGTGGAAAGAATAAGATTGAAATTGAGTTTAAAGACGAAGAAGAGCTTTCTCGTATTCTTGGTGAAATGATTCAGTTTGATCAAGGGGGCCAAGATGAGGAATAAGATTATAACTGCGATTGCATTGGCGACGACTGTCGCGGCTGGTGCCTTTGCTGGCTATAAGATCGCGACAGACGATGAACTTCGGGGTCGTTTGCTTCGTAGCGCGCAAGATATCGTCGATACTTCAAAGAAGAAAATGGATGTTATGACAGAAGATGTTGCCATGCGTACTGCTCAGGTAACGAAGAATCCCAAGATTAATCAAGGTTGGGTTAGCAACCAATGGGAAAATGTAGGCTATTAGGTACCTAACAATTACCCTGCATATTTTGAGGGGCCCTTGTCTGATTCATGAGACAAGGTCCCTTTATTTTGTCCGTAAAAAATGGGATAGGTAGCAGTTGGTCCAAAATTGAGGTCGATAAATGAAACGGCCCCGGTTGCATATCCTGCAACCGGGGCCGTTCGATGTTTCACATGAAACGTATTGGGGTGCGACTCCCCTATGCGTTCTTCTGAACTTTGAAGCGCTGCTTCAGCTGTCCACAAGCGGCGTCAATATCGTTACCACGGGAGTTACGAATCGTGGTCTCGATGCCACGGGACTCAAGACGACGCTGAAGATCCTCAACCTTATGAATCGGCGACGGCTTGAGCGGGCTGCCCTCGATGTCGTTAAGCTGAATCAGGTTAACGTGGCACAGCGTTCCCTCGCAGAAGTCGCAGAGCGCCTGCATCTCGGGATTCGTATCGTTGACGCCTTCGATCATGGCATACTCATAGGTCGGGCGGCGGCCAGTCTTCTCGGTGTAGAGCTGAAGCGCTTCGTGAAGGCGAAGCAGCGTGTATTTCTTAACACCGGGCATGAGCTTATTGCGCGTCGACTGGATGGCGGAATGCAGGGAAACGGCAAGAGTGAACTGCTCGGGGATATCGGCAAATTTGCGAATACCGGGAATAACGCCGCTGGTAGAGACGGTGAGGTGACGAGCGCCGATACCGATGCCATCGGGGTCGTTGAGGATACGCAGCGCCTTGAGAACCTCGTCGTAGTTGGCAAACGGCTCGCCCTGGCCCATGAAGACAACGCTTGTGGCACGCTCGCCAAAGTCGTTGGATACATGAAGCACCTGGTCGACGATCTCTTGAGCGGTCAGAGAGCGCTTGAGGCCGTTGAGACCGGTAGCGCAAAAGGCACAGCCCATGCCGCAGCCTGCCTGGGTGGAAACGCAGACGGAAAGCTTGTTACGACGGGGCATGCCGACAGTCTCGACGGAAATGCCATCGTGGTACTCGAGCAGATACTTGCGCGAGCCATCTTTGGAAACCTGCTTGGTGAGTTCAGTCGGCGTATCAAAGGCAAAAGCCTCTTTAAGCTGCTCACGGAAAGCCTTGGGGAGGTTGGTCATATCGTCAAACGAACAAACGTTCTTCTCAAAGACCCATTCGATGAGCTGCTTCGCGCGGAAGGCGGGCTGGCCAAGTTCGGCCACGAGCTCGCGAATATCGTTTTGGCTCAAGTCGCGAATGTCCTGAGATTTAGTCCTGGGATTCATGGAAGCCTTTCGATTTTGGGGAAACGTAGAGGGTATCGCTACAATATGGTATCAGCTGCAGAAATTATAGAGGAGGAGTCTGCCCATGCCGGGTAAAAGCCTAGAGAACATGCACGTAGCGGTCTTGGCGGGCGGTCATTCCGCCGAGCGCGAGATCTCGCTCGATTCGGGAAAGAACGTTGTGGTGGCACTGAAGGAAGCCGGCTACACCTCGGTGGAGCTGCTTGACACGGCCGCTGATGACTTTATGGTAACCATGGCGAACGGCGGATTCGATGTGGCATTTATCGCCATGCACGGCGCCGGCGGTGAGGATGGCGCCATGCAGGGTGCCATGGAGACCCTGGGTATCCCCTACACGGCCTCGGGCGTACTTGCCAGCGCCTGCGGTGCCGACAAGGAGGTCTCTAAGCTCCTATACGCCAAGGCGGGCATTCCCATTGCCCCCGGCCTTGCGCTCGAGGTGGGCGATGAAGTCGATATCGATCATATCGTCGAGGTTTGTGGCGAGCGCTGCTTTGTGAAGCCGGCCGTCAACGGTTCCAGCTATGGCATTTCCCTGGTCCATGAGCCCTCCGAGCTGCCCGCGGCAATCGCCAAGGCGTTTGAGTACGGCGACAAAGTGCTGGTCGAGAAGTGCATCGAGGGTACCGAGATCACCGTCGGCGTATACGGCGAAGATGACGTGCGCGCCCTGCCGATTGTCGAGATTCGTAAGCCCGAGGACTGCGAGTTCTACGATCTGGACGTGAAGTATGTCGACCCTACGGATATCCATCGCATTCCGGCGCAGATTTCACCCGAGAATTACGCTCGCGCTCAGGAGCTTGCCTGCGCCGCTCACAAGGCCCTCGGTTGCCTGGGTATCTCGCGCAGCGACTTTATTGTGAGCGAGGACGGCCCCGTTATCCTCGAGACCAATACCATTCCCGGCATGACCGATACGTCGCTGTATCCGGATGAGATCCGCCACACCGACGACATGACGTTCCCGCAGGTCTGTGACAGCCTGATCCGTATGGGCCTTCGTCGAGCGGGCATTGCATGCTAATCGAGGACGCGGTTTCGTCAGGAACGCCGCAGTTTGTCATCGACTCCTATGCCACGCTTGCCGACCGCGCCAAAACGCAGTCCTTCGGCCTTATCGAGGAAGATGTGATTGTCCTCGATACCGAGACCACGGGTCTTTCGGTGCAGGACAACGAGCTGATCGAGATCTCGGCGGCCCGTCTTTCGGGCCGCGAGGTCATCGACCGCTTCGATACCTTCGTGCATCCCAAACAGCTGATTCCCGCCGAGATTACCGAGCTCACGAGCATTACAAATGCCGATGTGGCAGATGCCCCGTCGGCGGTTGAGGCCGTCGCCGCTCTCGCCGATTTTGTCGGTGGCTGCCCGGTGATCGCACACAACGCCACGTTCGACCGCTCGTTTATCGAGTCGGTCAAAGGCGGCGTCAACGTGAGCGATATTTGGATCGATTCGCTGGCGCTGTCGCGCATCGCGCTTCCGCGCCTGGCCTCGCACAAGCTGTCTTTTATGGCCGATCTGTTTGGCTGTGACTCGGTGTCACACCGTGCCAATGCCGACGTCGACGCCCTGTGTGGCGTATGGCGCGTGTTGCTCGTGGCGCTCACCGACTTGCCCCAGGGCCTCATGGCGCGCCTAGCCGACATGCATCCGGACGTGCCTTGGTCCTATCGCCCTATCTTCTCGTTCTTGGCAGGGCAGAACCCTGGTTCTATCTTCTCCCTCAGCGCCGCTCGTGCTGACGTTCTCAAGGCCGATCGCGCCGACGATCGGGTGGACGCCGACGAACTGCCGGTCCTCAAGATGCCGAGTCGTGAGGAGATTGAGGCGGACTATGCGCCAGGTGGCCTGGTCAATCGCATGTATCCCACCTACGAGCCGCGTGATGAGCAGATCGCGATGGCGCTCGAGGTCCACGATGCGCTGGTCACGGGCACTCATCGTGTAATTGAGGCGGGCACAGGCGTCGGCAAATCGATGGCCTATCTGGTGCCTTTTGCCGAGGCAGCACGCCGTAACAACATCACGGTTGGTATTGCGACCAAATCGAACAATCTTGCCGACCAGCTCATGTACCATGAGCTGCCAAAACTTGCCGAGCAACTGAACGGTGGTCTGTCATTTTGCGCTCTCAAGGGGTATGACCACTATCCGTGCCTGCGCAAGCTCGAGCGCATGAGCCGCGGCCAGGTCGAGATCACCACCAAGCGCGATCCGGCGGACACGCTCACGGCGGTCGCGGTCATTATGGCGTACGTCTGCCAATCAGCCGATGGCGACCTCGACTCGCTCGGCATTCGGTGGCGCAGCGTCAACCGTCCCGACTTTACGACGGCCTCGCGCGAGTGTGCTCGTCGCCTCTGCCCGTTTTTCCCTGATAAATGTTTGGTCCACGGTGCTCGCCGTCGTGCGGCGCATGCCGATGTGGTGGTCACCAACCATTCCCTGCTGTTCCGTAACGTCGCGGCCGAGGGCAGGATTTTGCCTCCGATTCGTCATTGGGTAATCGACGAGGCCCATTCCATCGAGCGCGAGGCGCGCCGTCAGTGGGCGCGCGTGGTGTCGGCGGACGAATCACGCGTCCTGTTCGAGCGCCTGGGTGGCTCGAGCACCGGCGCACTAAGCCAGGTTTCCCGTGATTTGGCAACCTCCGAGGGCTCTACGCTCTATCTGGGCCTTACTGCCAAGGCGACGTCGACGGTTGCCCGCGCGAGCATGGCAATCGCCGACGTGTTCGATGGCGTTCGCGAGCTCGGCCGCCGTGCGCGTGGGGGTTATGACAATGCCAATCTATGGATTGGCCCCGAGCTGCGCGAATCAGACGACTGGCATGATTTCTTACAGTCGGCCTACACTGGCATCGACGCATTGGAACAAGCTGACAAGAGCGTCGACGCGCTGGTGCAAGCCGTCGCCGCCGACAAGCCCGAGGTTGTTGTCGACCTGGGTGATATCTCGCGCCGCCTGCACGAGCTGGCCGAGAACCTCAAACTCATCATTGATGGCACCGATGAACACTACGTGTACTCGCTGCAGGTCAATCGCAGACTTCGTGCCGGCGGAGAGTCGATGACCGCAGAGCGCATCGACATTGGCGAGGCTTTGGCAACCGAGTGGCTACCCGAGGTTCACACGGCTATCTTTGCCTCGGCGACCATGACGGTGTCCAAAAGCTTTGAGCACTTTAACCATGCGGTCGGCCTTGATCGCATCGGTGCTTCAACGTCGTCATCGCTGCACTTGGATTCGAGCTACGACTTCGATTCGAACATGGCTGTAGTCGTTGCGGGCGATATCCCCGATCCGCGCGATCGTGAGAGCTATCTTACGGCGCTCGAGCGCGTACTGGTCGACGCCCATCTTGCCATGGGCGGATCGGTGCTCACGTTGTTCACCAATCGGCGCGACATGGAGGACCTATACGCCCGCGTTGAGCCCAAGATGGCCCGTGCGGGTCTGGAGCTCAACTGCCAGCAGCGCAACTCATCTCCTCGTCGCCTGCGCGACCGGTTTATCAACGAACCGGCCTCGTCGCTTTTTGCGCTCAAGGCCTTCTGGGAGGGGTTTGATGCCAGCGGCGAGACGCTGCGCTGCGTCATCATTCCCAAGTTGCCGTTCTCGAGCCCCACGGACCCGCTCTCGTGCGAGCGCAACCTGCGCGAAGACCGCGCATGGGCGCGCTATTCGCTGCCCGAGGCGGTGCTCGAGGTTAAGCAGGCCGCGGGGCGTTTGATTCGCTCGTCGACCGATAGCGGTGTGCTGATCTTGGCGGATCCTCGCCTGGTGACGAAGGGCTATGGCAAGAAGTTCTTAACGTCGCTGCCCACGAGCTCCTACCAGCGCATCGAATCGGCGCAGATCGGGCACTATCTGCAACTGTGGCGCGCACGCCACGAGCGGCGGCGCTAAAGCGGACAGACGAGAGTTTTTGCCATATCGCACAGACGCTTTGACAGGGTGGGGTTATCCAAGATGCGGATGGCTCCGCCCGCTGCGATTATCTGGCTCAGTAGCCAACGCTCGGAGCCGTAATGCACGGTTACCGTTGCCATGTCTGCCCCGCTGCGCTCGATGAGGGTGATGCCGGCCCAGTCCAGATGCTCCGCCATATCGAATGGCATCAAGAGCTTTGCGCTACGCTGCGTCCGGGCAAGGGAATCGTGGAGGGATGCGACGTCCGGTGCGTGAGGCACGACGGAGTCTTCCGTCAAGGTGAGTCCCTCGATTTTATCCATGCGATAGGTGCGCTGCTCATCGACCGCGATGTCCCAGGCAATCAGGTATGTTTGGTCGCCGTTTGCCGTAATGCGCAAGGGGTCGACCAGACGCTCGCGTGGCCGTGCATCGTCCATCGAGCGATACGAGATGAGGCAGCGAACGCCGTCCTGAATGGCGCAGCTCAGCTGCTGCCAGTGCGACCCGTGGTTGACGGTGTCAAAGACGCGCTGGTTATAGCCGAGCTCTTCGGGTAGAAGAGCGTGTCGAATCCGAGCTGCCGTCTGCGGCTCGATCCCCAACGATTCAAGTTCGTGGTTGAGCACAGCGCCCTCGGCGGTACTCAAGCGCAGCGGTAGCACACGTCCGGCGTCACCGGTGAGGACCACACGCTCGCCGTGGCATTCGCAGATGATGCGCGCACCCGATTCTCGGTCCGCGAGCGTCGAGACGATCTCGAGAATCTCGTCGAGCGACACTCCCGTGATGTCAAAGCGACTGCAAATCTCAGTTCGTGTCATGCCGCTCTCGCCGGCGGCGTAGAGGGCCTCCATGATGTCGATGGCGCGCGAGAGCCTCTGCTCGCTGGTGAGTTTACGCACGGGCATGCTCGTGCACCGTCCTTTCAATGAGGTGGTTCCACGCCTGCTTGAGCGATTTGGGGGCCATGGGCCTCATGCCGTCCATGGCGTGGGCCATGCAAAATGAGGCGGCGGCTTCAAGATCTCGCACGTCAACGGTCCAAGTCCATCCCGAATCGGTGTGTGCGAGCTCACCTCGCCCGCGCGTGAGGCCGTTGATCATATCGATCTGCGTCTGCGGGGCGAACGAGAACGTAGCCGCAACGGGCGGGCGGTCGGCAAAATCGAATTCAAAGAACAGGTAGTCGTTGAGATTGAAGTCTGCAGGGATGGCGTAGGCCTTCGAAGGACGCCAAGCGCGAACGATACGGTCGCAGCGGAATGTCCTGATGTCGTCGGTGGCATTGTCGAGGCCGCAGAAGTACGCAACGCCCTCGCGCTCGAACATGCCGTAGACGCAGACGGTACGCTCTTTCTGCTCACCGCGTCCGTTCTGATATAAAAATCGCAGCGCGCATCGCTCGGCAAAGGCGCTCCATACCGCATCGACGGTGGGAGAGCGGCGGATCGGTGCTTCGTCCGCCGTCGTCCTGCCGGTGAGGTAGGCAATCTTGGAACGAATATCGGCAAGCGGCGCGGCAAAAGTGGATGAGCCGGCCGCTATTGTCTGGTCGATAGCGTTGAGCAGGATATCGGCGTCGTCTGCGGTGATGAGGCCGCCTGCTGCAAACGTGTGCTCGCGGTCGATTGTCCATGAGCTTTCCTCGGTCTCCTGCGCGCCGGCGGGGCGAACCTCCTTGATTAAGATGCCGCGTTCGAGCAGTTTGTCACGATCGCGCCGAAACTTGCGCTTATCCGAGTCGATATTGCCCGAGCCATATCCCAGGTCAGAATCCAAGACGATCTGCTCGGTCGTCAGCGGTTCGGGGGAGCTGTTGAGCACAAAGAAAAGATTGAGGATGCGCTGAGCCGTTTTATCGAAACTGGGCTCCGAATTCCCCTTTTTAATTGTCGCGGTCGCGTCGCTTGCCGTCATAGAGTCCTCGCATGAGAAGGTGGTTTGCTGCCATGATTTTAGTCCGATATGGAGATTAGGCTATATCCTTGTCCGCTCGGGGCGTTAAGATGGCCCGAATTCGGTCGTTTGCGCTCGCTCGGGGTATACTTTCGACTATATACGGTTCTAATGTGCATGCATTGGGCCTATTTGTCGGATTATGGATGTGGAGCGCACATGGCGAACACCCAGAACTATATTAACCACCTGCTGCAGAACACCGGCATCACGCCGGCATGCAGCGAAGAAGAGCGCTTGGCTGCCGAGGATATCGCTCAGATCTTCCGCAACCACGGCTTTGATCCCGAGGTTCAGGAGTTCAATGCCCCGGCGCCCAGTAGATTGGCATTTGCCGTTACCGGCATCCTTGCGTTTGCCGGCGCCCTGCTGATGGGCATCGGCGGCGGTATCGGCTTGGTCGGCACCTTGCTGGCCATTGTCGGTGCCGTGCTCTACGTGCTCGAGCGCACGGGCCACCCCGTGGTTTCGCGCCTGGGCAAGACGGGCGTGAGCCAAAATGTCATCGCCTACCACAAGGCCTCGGGCCCGCTTGCGTCTCCGCGCAACCGCCCGGTGGTCGTTGTCGCACACTACGACTCTCCCCGCGCTGAGCTGCTCGCCCGCGAGCCTTATGCTTCGTATCGTGCGCTCATCGCCAAGCTGTTGCCCGTTGCCACGGTTGCCCCCGCTGCCGTTGCCATCCTGCGTATCCTGCCGCTCCCCGGCGCGCTCAAGGTTCTGCTGTGGATTGTCGCGATCCTCGCTTCCCTCGTTGCACTTGCCAACGCGGCAAACATCATCTCTAACCGCCACATTCTTCCCTATACGTCCGGCGCGGTGTGCAACAAGTCTTCTGTCGCCGCCATGCTCGGCGTCATGGACAACGTTGCTCCCTTCCAGGGCGAAAACGAGTTTCCCGACGATGTTCCGTTCGATACCTATTTTGGGGAGCAGAAGCGTCGTGCCGAAGAAATGGCGCGCGCAGCGGCGGAGTATGCCGCGGCCCAGCAGCAAAACGACTACGGCAACACCATCGAGTACGAAGAGCCTACCTACGCCGAGGACGAGTTCGGTCAGCCGACTGCTCCCGACGCTCAGACCGAGCCCGCACAGGGTGAGGCTTTCGACGAGCAGATCGAGGGCTTTGAGGGTGCGTCTGCCGACGAGACGCTGATTGGCGCCATTGTGCCCGAGGATCAGAATCAGGCTGTCCAGGCCGAAGAGTTCAATGACGAGGTTCCCGCTGCCGAGCCGGCGGAGGAGCCTGTCGCGGCCGAGCCCGAGCCCAAGCTCTATCGCAATGCCGCCGGCAACATCCGCTTTGGTTCGGATGCCATCCGTGCGCTCGGAATGCTTCCCGAGTCCTGCACGCTCGATTACGAGGAGGGCGAGGAGCCGACGTTTGAGCCCGAGCCTGCCCCCGTCGTGACTGCGCCTGCGCCTGTTGCCACCGTGGATGATGAGTCTGCCGCGGTTACCGCTGCCGTTGCCGAGCCCGAGGCAGTGTCCGCGATCGATCCCGCGGCAGGACTGGACATTTTGGCTCCCGCCGCGCCGGCGCAAGACGTTGCGGACGAGTCTGACGACGATTGCGTTGAACAGCCGAGGCGTGTGTCTTACGAGAGCGATACTGATTTCTCGGCCGAGATTCCCGCGGCAACGCCCCATGCCGATATTGCATCCGCGTTCTCTTCGATTGGCGCCAGCGCTTCCAACTTCTTTAAGGGTGCGCTTGCAAAGGGCAGGAAATTTGTCGACGATTTCGAGGAGAAGCGCGCTGCCGCACGCGAGGCTGCCGAGCAGGAGGCTATCGCTCAGCAGCAGGCAGCCGAGGCGGCACATGAGCGCGCGGCGCAAGAGTTCGAGCAGAACGAGGCTGTGCAGTCCGTGCCTGTCGACGCCGCCGAAGCTACAACGTCCTTTGAGGCTCAGCAGCACGTCGATAGCACCATGTCGTTTGATGCCGCGCAGTTCGATTCCACGATAACGTTTGAAAAGCAAGGCACCGCGATTGCCGAGCCCCTTCCTGTTTCCGATGAGCAGGGCGACGCGGCAGACGATGACGAGCCTATTGACGCAGCCGAAATCGAAGATGTCGCCGAGGACGAGCCCGTCGAGGCCAACTGTGACGAAGAGCAATACGCGGCAGCCGAGCAAGATGATTCGACCGAGGTCGAGCAGGAGGAAGTGCCTGCGGTTTCCGAGGCCCCCGAGACAGATGAGTCGAGGCCTTACTCCACGCAGATTTTCACCATGCCGGCCCCGAGTGGTTCCGGTGCCACGGTTGCCGATGTTGCTCCCACCCAGGACGAAACGGTCGATTCCCTTATGGCCCAGATTTCCTCCCAGGCATCGCCGCGTCCGCAGATGAATGTTCCCGATCCGGCGTCAGCTCCGTCGCCTGCACCTTCCTCGTCTCCGCTGGCTTCGGTCCCCGATCCGTCGCTGCCGTCGATGAAGCAGGCAAACGTTGCGTCTCGCACGTCGCTGTTCGACCTTCCCGACCCCTCCGCACAGGTCAACGACCCCTTTGCTACCGCTCAGGATCCCGAACCCACATCGGCACCCGTTGCGCCTCCTATGCCCGTTGCGTCGGGCGCTCAGCCGATCGAGACCATTTCGGCTCCCGCCCCGGCGGCACCCAAGTCTCGCAAGCGCGGCCTGGGCGGCCTGTTCGGTCGTAAAAAGAAAAACGAACAGGACAGCATGAGTGATTGGCTGGGCGTCGAAGACGATTACGATGCCAAGAAGTCCGGTCGCGGCATCGGTTCGTGGGATAATTTCGAGGACGATAACGATGGCTGGAAGGGCGGCGCTACGTCTTCCGACGGCGCTTCCTCCGAAGATATGCTCTCGGCTGTCGCCTCTATGGGCGACGATGAGCTGCTCGGTCACGATATCTGGTTTGTGGCAACGGGCGCCTCGGATTGTGATGGCGCCGGCATGAAGGCCTTCTTGGCTTCGCATCGCGATAAGCTCCGCGGCGTATTCTTCATCAATCTTGAATCCGTCGGCGCCGGTAGGCTTTCGGTGGTGACGGTTGAGGGCGAACAGCAGCTGCTCAAGGGCGATCGCCGCATCATGAACCTGGTCAGCAAGGTGTGCAAGTCGTTCCATGTCGATTGTGGCGCGCTCGAGATGCCCTATGCCAAGACCGATGCCTACGCCGCGCTCGAGGCGAGCCGCCGAGCCCTCACCATCGCCGGCGTGGACGGCACGCGCCTGGCTTGCGCTCGTACCGAGGACGACCTGCCCCACAATGTCAACCCGACGAACATTGCCACGGTATCCGAGGTCGTGACCGAGGTTATCCGCCGTTCGTAGACGGAGCTCTAAGGAGTCAACGTGTTTTCGTATATTAAGCGCCATTGGCCTGTCTACGTGATTTTGACCTTGATCGCCATTGCGTTAGGATTTGGGGCTGCCTACATCGTGGGTGCGAAGGGCTCGACCCCCGCCTCCGCAATCAGCGAAGAGGTGGAGCAAGAACAGAGCACGGGTGCCGATGGGATTCCTGAGTCCGAGCAGGCAATCGTTGATGGTGGATCTTCGTCTGCAGAGTAGATACGGCGATTTAAATGATTGAAAGCGGGCGAGCCGGGGGACTGGCTCGCCCGCTTTTTTATCGCGCTAGCGCTTCTTTGGGATCGACCTAAGGCGAGCGAACCATAAGGCTGCGGCACCCGAGGTCAGAAGCGCGGTGATGCAGGCGGCGATGGGAACTGATCCTGTTGCCGGTAGGTCCTGCGGTAGGGTACAGCGTTGAATGACACGGTCCTCGTCATGTGACTCAAGTTTATCGCCGCCGCCGTTGCGGCAAAGATCGACGCGCGCGCTGTTGGTGAGTGCGGTTTGGGGCGTATAAGCCGACGTTGCCTGCATGTGCACGGCTGCGCCCCGAGCGTCTGTGCCAAGGATTGCTTTGGCATCGTCAAGGTCGTCGTGCTCATCTTTGAGATCATCACGGGTCCAAGAATCCACATCGCTTCGAGTCGTAAAGTCGGCGGCTACTGCACCGTATTCAATGCGAATGCCCGTTACGACGGTATTGGATGCAAGGTCAAGTTCTTTCGCCTCGAGTGTGGTGGATTCCGTGGTCGAGACATCCGCCTTCCAGAGGTGCCAGCCGTCGTAATCGACGAGGCGGCAATCCTCACCCAGACTCTCTTTTACTTCGTCGGACTCAAGCCAAGGATTTTCGTGCCCATCGTCAAGCGTCGCGTTTGCCGGCCCATCGACGTCTGTCGAGTCCGACGGCGTCGTGCGATACCACACGTTGCACAGACCGTTGAGGTCGCCGATGGCGACGGGGGTTTCGATTGAGACGAATCTCGCCGTGCCGTCTTTGGCACACTCAAGATCATCGGTAATCGTAAACTCATCAACCCAGGTAGCTGAATCGTTTCGAGCGTCGATGGTATAGGAGAAAAGTCCGTCCGTATTGGTTTGCGTCGCGGCGCGATTTTTACCATCGCCGTTGGCCAGCAGACCCTTCCCGATAGGTTGGACAAGTTCCTGACGCTTGTCGACCTGTCCTTTGATCTCGATGGGCGCATCCTTCATCGCGACGGATTGGACTTCTCCCGTATCCTTTATTTCAAACGTTATCTCCTCGGCAAGGTCATAGGTCCGCGGCGACATCATTTCGCGCAACGAGTAGGTGCCGGGTGCAAGATGTTCGATGCGGTGTGGCTTGTCGGATGAGGTCCAGGAGTCTATTTCGGTTTTATCGGGACCATATAAGGTGAGCTGTGCACCTTTCACTTCCTGCTCTCCGCTTGCATCGACCTTGGAGATATCAACCTTGGTGTAATCGTCGGATACGTTAAGCCGTGCTTCCACAACGGGTGTTTTCTGGTCGGCATAGGTAAGGTCGACGATATGGTGCGTCCGGTCGAGTAAGAAGCCTGCCGGCGCTTGAGTCTCGACAACCTCGTAGCGTGCGGTGCCAGATCCCAGCGGGAGGTTGTCCGCGCGTGCTTCTCCAGTTTCATCCGTCGTGACGGTAGCGACAGTCTCACCGTCGAGCGCGGCAATGCTACCGTCGGGGCGCACGATATCACCCGAGGCACGGATCTCAAAGACGGCGCCCGCGAGGCTGCTGCAGTCTACGGCATCGGTTTTAACGATCCTGATGTTTCCGGTCGCGGCGTGGTCATAATACGAGGCGATTGCAATGGGCGTTAGGTTCATGTCGGCGGGTATGTTTACCTTGATCTCTTCACCGACAAGATAGGGCTCTTTGGCCGAAGTTTCGCGTACATAATAGGTGCCCGGCACGAGCGATTCGGGCAGTGTGACGGTGCCGGTCGCGTCAGTCGTAAAGGTGTCCATTACATTATGTGCTGGATACCAGCATGTTTGTGAGACAGGTTTGTGATTGCTGTCGAGGAGTTGGAAGGTGAATCCGGCTAGCGGAACAGAAGCGCCTGTTTGGGCATCGCGTTTTACAATCTGGAGATGCGTCGACAGAGCGTGGTTGTCCACGATATATTGAAGCTCGGCGCCGTCGGAAATCTGATTGGCCCCGACGGTCCATTCCCCTGCACGTTTAAAACCCTCGGGGACGGTTTCCGGAACCTCGCGAACGGTGTAGCCGGCGCGGTCGTATGGGATGGCTCCGTGGACACCGGCGGGTCGCTTGCCTGCGCCGAACCATGCTTCTGACTGATCTTTGGTGGAGGCAAAGCCATAGATGTTTGTGGTCAGTGTGCCAACAACCTGCTGAGAGCTGTTGCTGACAACCTCAAAGACAACACCTCCTGCCGGCTGCTCCAGGCCGGATTGATCGCTATTGCCGTAGTCCTTGAATTTGGAAATCTCAAGGTCAAACGCAATGGGG
Source organism: Collinsella sp. (assembly GCA_019419425.1). GTDB lineage: Bacteria > Actinomycetota > Coriobacteriia > Coriobacteriales > Coriobacteriaceae > Collinsella. Next base: position 30,248 of record DXZZ01000007.1, read on the forward strand.
ATATCGGAAACGCGCGATTCGATCTCGACCACGCCTGAATCACCGAGCTGGTCGGCTCCAACGGTATAGGACCAGCTGTCGTTGGCTGGCAGGTAGCCCTCGGGGGCTTTTGACTCATAGATGGTAAAGGTTCCTAGGGGGACATCGGTGAGGGTAGCTCGACCGCTTTCATCGGTTGTGAGGGTTTGCGCCCATCCGGGGGTGGATTGCGACACGCACGTGAACTCTGCTCCCGCAAGTGAAGCTCCAGCCTGGGGTCCGGCATTCGTCGCGGCATCGAGTTTTACGACATGCAGGGTGATGGTGCCGGGTTGTTCATCAACGGCGACCTGTCCACCGTCATTCCCCGTGGTAAAGGCGATACGATCACGACGGGGGACATAGCCGGCCGGCGCCTTTGTTTCAACTAGGTAGTATGCCGTGTTGGGCAGAAGTGCTGCCTGCGCTCGACCGTTGCTGTCCATCTGGATGGTGCCGACACGCGCGCCGCTGGCGCTCTCAAAAACATCGAATGTTGCCCCGTCAAACTGATAAGTATTGTTTCCGCTGGTAATGGCAGCGTTTGCAGACTGCTTTTGGAAGGAAACAGAGACCGCCGGCAGTACATAGAGCATGTCTTGACGTTTGCTGCCGCCCGATACGGCTCCTAGATAGCGCCGCGCGCGGTGCGGAGCGGCTTTGATGCTTCCTGATTTTGCGCTGTCGTGGAGCCATCGCGCAGCCGCCACGACTTCATTGTCGGCGGTAAAGTGTCCACTCTTGGTTTTGCCCTGAGCGGTCGTGTAGGAGTAGGTGCCGTCGACATGGGTAGTGCCGTTGAGCATCCATACGGCAAGCTGGGTGGCGGCGCGGGCGCGATCTGGTGAAAGATGGTAACCGCCAAACGACGTGGCGGTAGGATATCCGTGACAAACGATTGCCGCGAACTCGTCGTCGAGCCACACCCAGCCTTGATCAAAGTTGAGCCATGGGCCGCCCGGCTTGGTGGGGCCGGGGCGCTCCTGGTTCATGCAGTAGGCAATCGAGGCGTCTTGAGCTTCATACTTGCCGATGAAGAAGGGCCCACAATCATCGCTAATAGTGCGGAAGCCGAGCTGGTCGTAGCCATCGACGGCAAATGCGGCTCCCGGTGCCAGGCAGCCGAAAAGCAGGAAGAGGAGCAGGAGCAGCGGGCCTGTTGCGATTGCGCTGTGGACAGAGTGCGTGGGTGCGTTGGACATGGCTGCTCCTTATCCCTCGTGCGCCGCACGGGGAGGCTGCGACGCGTAGGATGAGGCTACCCCCGAGGTTCATGCGGGTAAGTACCGGAGCCTGACCAAAAGCTTGCCCAATTCCTGACAAATTGAGCTCAAATACAACAATCAAGCAAAAGCGCAGGTAGAAGATAGGGAGAACAGGAGGTCAAAGGTCCTCATCTCCACAATTGACGCGATTTTCAAACGAATCTCCACAGCTAAAACAAGCATCACCACCCTTGTATCGAACAAGACAACCGCGCTATACTAGCCAACACACAAGCGGGCATCGCCAAGTGGTAAGGCATCAGCTTCCCAAGCTGACACTCGCGGGTTCGAGTCCCGTTGCCCGCTCCAGTTAAGAGCACAAGCACGGCACCATCACGGTGCCGTGCTTTTTTCAATAAAGTGCCGGGACTCGAACCCGACAGGGTGCGAGCGTTAAATAAACGCGAAGCGTTTATAGCGAGCAGGCAAGGTCGCCGATAGGCGACCGCAGCCGGTGCGGATTTGCGAAGCAAATACGCGGATGTCCCCATGCCCGCTCCAATTCCAAAATGTTAGGTTCATGCCTGCTGCCCATACTTGCACCTGCGCACGGTACAATGGTTGGGTTACGACCAACGTGCCAATAACCAAAAAGGAGCCGCTATGATCGATCGCTATACCCGCCCGGAGATGGGACACATCTTCTCCCTCGAGAACAAGTACGCCATTTGGCAGGAGATCGAGGTTCTGGCCTGCGAGGCCCAGGCGGAGCTCGGTAAGATCGGCATTTCTAAAGACGAAGCCCAGTGGATCCGCGACCACGCCAACTTTGAGAAGGCAAAGGTCGACGAGATCGAGGAAGTCACGCGCCACGACGTTATTGCCTTCCTTACCAACATGAAGGAGTACATCGACGCCGATGTGCCCGAGGGCGACCCCAAGCCCAGCCGCTGGGTTCACTATGGCATGACCAGCTCCGATCTGGGCGACACGGCTCTGTGCTACCAGCTCACCCAGGCCTGCGACTTGATCATCGAGGACGTCAAGAAGCTCGGCGAGATTTGCAAGCGTCGCGCCTTTGAGGAGCGCAATACGCTCTGTGCCGGCCGCACTCATGGCATCCACGCCGAGCCGATGACCTTCGGCATGAAGTTTGGCTCTTGGGCCTGGGAGCTCAAGCGCGATCTGGATCGTCTTGAGGACGCCCGCAAGAATGTTGCCTTCGGCGCCATCTCGGGCGCTGTCGGCACCTACAGCTCCATCGAGCCGTTTGTCGAGGAGTATGTCTGCGAGCACCTGGGCCTGGTTCACGACCCGCTGTCCACGCAGGTTATTAGCCGCGACCATCACGCCTATCTCGCCGGTGTCCTTGCCACCACGGCGGCCACCTGCGAGCGCATCGCTACCGAGGTTCGCAATCTGCAGAAGACCGATACCCTCGAGGCCGAGGAGCCGTTCCGCAAGGGTCAAAAGGGCAGCTCCGCCATGCCGCACAAGCGCAACCCCATCACCATGGAGAAGGTCTGCGGCCTGTCGCGCGTCGTAAAGTCCAACGCCCAGGTCGCCTTCGACAACGTCGCCCTGTGGCACGAGCGTGACATTTCGCACTCCTCTGCCGAGCGCGTCGCCCAGGCCGATAGTTTCATCGCGCTCGACCACATGTTCCAGTGCCTCATCCGCGTTATCGACGGCCTGCAGTTGTATCCCGCTCGCATGATGGCCAACCTCAACAAGACACGCGGCCTCATTTTTTCCTCCAAGGTCCTGCTGGCCCTCGTCGACACGGGCATCACCCGCGAGGACGCGTACGCCATTGTGCAGGAGAACGCCATGGCAACCTGGCACGAGGTACAGGATTGCGTCTCCGGCCCCACCTTTAAGGAGCGTCTCGAGGCTGATCCGCGCTGCACCGTCAGCCAGGAGAAGCTCGACGAGATCTTTGATCCGTGGGACTTCCTCACCCGTATCGACACGGTCTTCGATCGCCTGGAGCAGTTGAGCTTCGAGTAGGGTTAAACTAATTCGACCGCTTGCGGTTGCATTTGGACCATTGGCGCCTTGCCCGTCTTGGGCGAGGCGCTTTTTTATTGCCGCATCAGCCTCGGGTATAAAATGAAATCCGACTGCTGTTTCGATGAAGGGAGGCGCGTGCCCGGACGTATCAAGCGAGTCGCCATTGTCTCGTTTACGCTCATGCTCCTTGTTGCTGCCTGTGTGGCCGCCCTGACGTATACCGTCCGAAGCAGTTCTTCCTCCTCGAATGAAGCCGACAAAGATCTCCCAGTACTCAAAATCGGCGTTACGGATAACGACCCCTATGTGTATATCGATACCACGGGCGATTACGTCGGTATCGATATCGACATCGCCCGCGAGGCCTGCAAGCGTGCGGGGCTCAAGCCACAGTTTGTCGATATTGACTGGAACGATCGCGACCGGCTGCTCAAAAACGGTGATATCGATTGCCTGTGGTGTGATTATTCTCCCTGTTATCGCGAGGATAAGTATTACTGGACCGAGCCGTATCTAACCGTGACGGTCTCGGTTGCCGCCAAGAAAACGAGTGGCATCAAGTCCTTGGCGCATCTCGATGGAAGCAAGACCATCGCGGTGATTGCGGGCTCGGTGAGCGAACGCCGATTGCTCGCAGGGGATCTGGAAATCTCGCCGGACGTGCAAATCAAATCGTATGGTTCTGCCGAGCTCTGCAAAGCCGCCCTCGCCAAAGGGTATGTCGACTGTTGGATGGCGGACGTTCAGCCGCTTGATCGACTTGTCGCCCAGTATCCCGGCCTTTACCGCGTGTTCGCTGACAACGTTATGACGGTTGACCTTGGCGTCGCGTTTAAGGACGGCTATGAGGGGGAGTACGTCAAAAACCTCAATACCGTGCTGTTCGAGATGGATCGAGATGGCACGATTGAGCGCATTGTGGGCAAGTACAAGGCGGGGGCGACGACGGACGGGCAAGGAGCGGAATCATGACAAATGATGAGCGCCGCTTACGCCGAAAGGCATTAGTCACCGTGGCTATCTGCGTTGTGGCCAGCGCTGCTTTGTTGGGTCTGCTGTATGTGGTCGGCACGCATCGCTGTCTCGATAAAACGCTTGGGTTTGGCCAGGAAACCATGGTGTTTTTAAAAAACGCCTGCGAAAAATATGACCGATATGAACAGGGAAGAAAAACCGAGGCGACGCACAATTTGGATGCCGCGCTCGAGTCGTTTGCGACGTTCTTGCCACCTGATCACGTTGAAGTCAACGATGACCTCGTCGAGGAGTACGTCCATACCGAGCACCTTTCGGGAATGTTGGTCATGGACGCCGACGGTCATATGGCCGCTCATTACGATATCGACGGTCGCGATCCGCTGATGCTATGGCGAGAGGAGCTTGCCTGTTCGTCGGTCGCATCGATGTACCGAGGCTCCAAGGCGTCCTACTCGACGGTCGTTGAGCGTCGAGATGTCGACTTTGCCGTGAGTGTTGTTCCGTACGGTGATGGCGTAGCGCTGGGGTATCGATCGCTTGCGCCCGAGCCCGCCGATGATTATTCGTATACGATCGCCGACGTGCTCGTGAACAACACATTCCATCAGAGCCCAACGGTGTTCGTGATGCGCGATGCACAAATCGTTTCTTCAAACGATTCGACCGTCGATATAACTCTCGCCCGGCTTCTTGCCGATAGCGGAATTGATTGGAAAGACGAAGGCTTATCACGTGTCGAATATCGGGGAAGTACCTGGTATGCCGTGCGTGCGGCGTATAAGGACTATCGCCTGTTTGCGCTCTATCCCAAATCTGAGGTCATGTCGGGCAGGATTTCATTTATCACTGCCGGCGTACTGGCGTTCCTGGTGTTTTTGGTTGTAGTGCTGTTGGTGCGTATCGTCGCCGATCGTCGCAATTTGGCCGAAAAGGACAAGCAGCTCGGCATCATCAATGCCATCAGTTCCACGTATGAGTCGACCCTCCTGTTGCATCTCGACACGCTTGAGATCGAGGGGATTAACATGTCGCCATCGGTGGCGAAGATATTTGCCGAGCACTCCGAGGCATATGACTTTTTTGCAACGGTTTGCCGAGACATTGTGAGTCCCGAAAGTCGCGAGGCGGTCATGGAGCTCTTAGATATAAAGACGCTTCGGGATCGTATGGAGGGCGTGCCGTACTTGGATGCCGAGGTACGAGACTGCCGAGGTACGTGGTATTCGCTGCAGGTTGTTCCACAGCGCCGCGATGAGCGGGGTCGACTGGAATCGGTCGTCGTGGCAACGCATAACATCTCGATGACAAAGCGCGCCGAGGAGCTTTCTTTCCAGGACAAGCTGACGGGACTTCGCAATAGAAATTACCTTGAGTCCCTTGGCGACGACCTGGTGAACGAGTCCCTGCCCGTGAGTGTGATCATGATGGACTGCAATTTCCTCAAGCGTACCAACGATCTCTACGGTCACGAAATGGGCGATGAGCTGCTACGGCGTACGGCGTCTGTATTGAGGCGGGCGGCAGGCGAGAAATATGTGCCTATGCGCATTGGTGGCGACGAGTTCTTGCTGATTTGCCCTCACACCGATCACGAATCCGCATGTGAAGTAGTGCAAGATCTTCGCCTCAGCCTTGCTGCTGCGAGCGATGAGGTGCTGACAGTCAGTGCGTCGTTTGGCGTCGCGACGGCAGAGGCACCCGGTTATACACTGACCGAGATTTACCACATCGCTGACCACAACATGTATCAAGAGAAACGAAAAGTCCACGCTCGGGAAGCAGATTGCTAGTATTGCTGTTGCCGGTTTGCGCATTGGGGAATGTTGAATCGGTGCCCGCGATACTTTATCGGTTCGGACGGGGATAATAGACGTCTGAAATTGCTTTACGAGAGGGGAACGCAATGATTAGTTTTGATTACAAGCCTCAGGGCGTATGCGCTCGCAATATCCACCTTGACCTGTCCGATGACGGCAACAAGGTGGTGGGCGTCGAGTTTACCGGTGGCTGCAACGGCAATCTCAAGGCTATCTCTAAGCTGGTCGAGGGTGCTCCTGCCGATCGTGTAATCGAGGTTCTCGCTGGTAATACCTGCGGTATGAAAAAGACCTCCTGCGCCGACCAACTTACACGCGCTATCGAGGCCGCTCGCGCCGAGATCGCCTAATGGGTATCGCCGACCACGTCAAGAACGGAATATCGCGCCGCGGCTTTGTGCTCGGAGGGGCTGCCGCGGGCGCTGCCACAGTGCTTGCCGGATGCTCGAAAAAAACGGGCACCAGCGATGATGCCGCCGGCGAGCCGCAGGTTATCAAGGACGATTCCAAAATCATCTCGATTACGGATGAGTACGAGGCAGTCGACATCGATCTTGAGCCGGCGGCGTCGTGGACGCTGCCTCTGGGTACGCTGCTGTACTACTGCGACGGCGATTACGCCGCGGCGATGATGGCGCCTGCTTCTGCCCTGCATGCCAATACGCTTGGTGTGCTCAACCTGGGCGATGGTTCGCTTACCACATTAATCGAGGATCCTATCGAGGGCACGGGATATGCATTTTACGATGTCCGTGCCGGCGATGGCGTGTTTGCGTGGGTCGAGATGAACTTTGCCAATTCATCGTGGAAGCTCTACGCTCAAAATCTGTCGGGCGCTTCGCTCTCTGGCGACGTGGTTGAGCTCGATCGGGGTGGCAAGGACTATGATCCGCCACTGTTTACGGCGTTCGGGTCATCAGTCATCTGGTATAAAATGCCTTCGGCAGGCGGCAATAAAACGAGTAGTGATTCGTTTTGCTATCGTCGCTCGCTTGATGAATCCAAGGCCGAGACAATTTGGAAATCGACGGGCCGCTTTGCATCGGCCCCGCGTGCGAGCGACGGCATTTTGACCATCTCGCCGCGTGTCCGCAACGACGAAGGCGTCTACTACGGCATAACGGCAATCGATCTGACCGACGGCAACAACACCAAACGTGCCCAGCTAGTTCTTCCCTCGTCAGTCTCGCCTTTCGAGGCCGTATATATGGGCGATACCTTCGTGTTTTCTATCGAGGCGACCTATAGTGGCGTGGGCAGCTTGGGCAACATGGGCACGTATATCGGTAATGAGGGAGGGCCATACCTCTTCCTGTCACGCGAACCGCTCGCATGTGCGGCTGGCAAGAAGAATAAATACCTTGTTAAGGTGCAGGCATCGCATTTCCTGATCGACACCTCTGCCAAGACCTATGGCTCGCTGCTGTCGCCCGACCGCGCTTTGGAGTATGGCGATTATCCAGCTACGGCGGGAAAATCGGACTCATTCCTTACGTACGCCACGGTGCGCAACAGCCAGGGTATACCCGAGACGGTCACCGCACGCCTATTCTCTCTTTAAGCTTAGAGGGGTTAAAAAGGCGCCAACAGGGGAATAAACGCGTTGTAATTGTGAGTACCGCCCGCCGAGCTGCCGCGTCATAGTGGCATCCGGCGGGCTCAGGTGCGTTAAAATGGGCTTGTTCTTAGCTGATTGAGACAGGGGGGCCGTGTTATGGCTTCAGATGCAAAAAAGATTCTGCTGGTCGAGGATGAGAAGGCAATCCGTGACGCCGTCGCTGCCTATCTCGAGCGCGAAGGCTACTGGGTTGTGGGTGTCGGCGACGGCCAGTCCGCGATCGAGGAGTTCGAGAAGCATCAGTTTGACCTGGTCGTGCTCGACCTTATGCTCCCCAAGATCCCCGGCGAGCGCGTTTGCCGCACCATTCGCGATACCTCGGATGTCCCCATCATCATGCTGACTGCCAAGGGCGAGATCGAGGACCGTATTATCGGTCTTGAGCTCGGCGCCGACGACTATCTGATTAAGCCGTTCTCGCCGCGCGAGCTTGTCGCGCGCGTTCGCGCTCTGTTCCGCCGTGCCCATCAGGCCGACGAGCCAGCCGTCGAGGTACTCGACTTCGGCGATCTGGTCATCGATATCTCGGGCCACAAGATTTTGGTCGAGGGCAAGGAAGTCGACCTGACGGCTTCCGAGTTTAAGCTGCTCACCACGCTTGCCCGTCACCCCGGTCGCGTCTACAACCGCATGGAGCTGGTCGAGAAGGTGCTCGGCTACGACTTTGAGGGCTATGAGCGCACCATCGATAGCCACGTGAAGAACCTTCGCGCCAAGCTGGGCGATGATCCCAAGAAGCCCAAGTGGCTCTACACCGTCCACGGTGTCGGCTATCGCTTCGAGGCTCCGGCCAAGACCGATAAGTCGGACGAGAAATAGGGAAATCACATATGACACCTGCGCGCTTTGAAATCGGGCAAAAGCATAAGCAGGAGAACGAGGCGGGTTCCAAGGCTAGTTGGAACACGCCTCGTTCCGATTCACGGCCAACGATGAGCTATCCCTCACGCATGGCCCTGGCTTTTGCCCTGACATCGCTCATGACGGTACTGGTGCTGGTGGGCGTTGTCTCCGTTGTGTGGGGCACGGTTTTTACGGATTACACGCGCTCCAATATTGTCGAAATCGCCAATTCCGCAGCCGAAAAGTTGGCAACGTCATATAAGGAAAACGGTTCTTGGACCGCGGGGGAGTTGCGTGCGGTCGCGACATCGAGCTTGGTGTCCGACGATCTTGGCATGCAGGTTGTCAATAAAAAGGGCGTCATCGTCTACGACGACTCGTGGCCCTCGGCAAGCGCTACTGCCGATGTGCGCGAAAATCAGGCGACGACCGACGGTACGAGCGGAAAGAAGGCATCGCACAGCCCAGTCTCGTCTGCTCCCACCGATTCCAATAGTGTTGCCAACGTTGAGATCGTGACGTCCTCCGGCGAGCACGTGGGTCAGGTCAAATTGTGGGCGATTGGCTCCGATGCCCTGCTCACCAAGGCAGACTCAGCATTCAGAGAGAAGACCTTTAACGCCATGGCCCTTGCCGCGGTTGTGGCCGTCTGCATCTCGGTCGTTATCGGAGCGCTCATGTCGCGCATGCTCACCAAGCCGATTCATCGTATTACCAGCACCGCCAAGCAGATTCGCGATGGAGACCTGTCCGCTCGTACGGGCTTGCGCGGCGATGATGAGATCGATCAGCTGGGAGAGACCTTCGACGAGATGGCCACCTCACTCGAAAAGGATATGAAGCACGAGAAGCGCCTGACCTCTGATGTTGCTCACGAGCTGCGCACGCCGCTCATGGCCATGCTTGCAACGGTCGAGGCCATGCAAGACGGTGTGTATCCCACCGACGACGAACACCTGGAGACAGTCGCATCCGAGACTCGTCGTCTGGCCCGTCTGGTGCAGCAGATGCTCGACCTGTCGCGCATGGAAAACAGTACCGCGCCGCTCAACCTGGAGCCGGTGGATATGGTGCCGTTTGTGCGTTCGATTGTGAATGGCCAGGAGCGCCTGTTTGCCGACCGTGACCTGCGTTTGCGCTTTGCGGATGAGACGCAGGGCCACGATGACGTTGTCGAGGCAGATCCCGACATGATCACGCAATGCGTTATTAACCTCATGAGCAACGCCATGCGTTACACCCCCGAGGGGGGTTGGGTCGTGGTGTCGGTGCTCAGCGACCGCAAGCACGTCGATATCGCGGTTTCGGATACGGGCATCGGTATCGCCAAGGACGATCTGTCGCGCATCTTCGGTCGTTTTTGGCGCGCCGATGCCAGCCGCGCCCGCGAAGCTGGCGGCCTGGGCGTTGGCCTCGCCGTGACCAAGCAGATCGTCGAGCGTCACCATGGATACATATCCGTGGAGTCGGAGCTTGGAAAGGGTACGACTTTTACAATTCATCTGCCCCGCGAGCACACGGCGGACGCGGCATCTACTACAATGGAGCACTAGCTTTTCGCTATTCGGTGAAGGAGGGGCCGCGTCCCTGCCGCTCCGAGTTTGCGAAAACATGCGGGAGAGAGCCCGCATTTCTGTCGTATTTAGGTAAGGAGTGACTCACGTGACAACGATGGAGCGTCGTCCGGATTCCCGTGGCAAGGTTCGTGATATTTACGATGCTGGTGAAAACCTGCTGATGGTCGCCACCGACCGCATTTCTGCGTTCGACTTTATTCTCCCCGACGAGATTCCGTTTAAGGGAGAGGTGCTCAACCGCATCTCGGCATTCTGGTTTGATAAGTTTGCCGACATCGTCCCCAACCATCTCGTTTCCATCGACCCGGCGGATTTCCCCGAGGAGTTTGCCGAGTATCGTGACTACCTCGCAGGCCGCGCCATGCTGGTCAAGAAGGCCCAGACGATTCCTATCGAGTGCATCGTCCGCGGCTATCTGACCGGTTCGGGCAAGAAGACCTATGACGAGAACGGCACCGTCTGCGGCATCCAGCTGCCTGAGGGTCTAACCGAGGCCTCCAAGCTCCCCGAGCCGCTGCTCACGCCGTCCACGAAGGCCGAGATCGGTGACCACGACGAGAACATCTCGTTCGAGCGTTGCTGCGAGATCGTGGGCGAGGACATCGCCACGCAGATTCGCGACCTTTCCCTCAAGATCTACAAGGCTGCCGCCGAGTATGCAGCGACCCGTGGCATCATCATCGCCGACACTAAGTTTGAGTTTGGTGTCATCGATGGCAAGGTCACGCTGATCGACGAGTGTCTCACGCCCGACTCCAGCCGTTTCTGGCCTGCCGCCAGCTACGAGGAGGGCAAGATTCAGCCCAGCTACGACAAACAATTCGTCCGCAATTGGCTCAAAGCTAACTGGGATATGACGGGGGAGACCCCGCACCTGCCCGCCGAGGTCATCGATGGCACGTCCGAGCGCTATCGCGAGGCCTTCCAGATCATCACGGGCTCCCAGTTCACAAGTATGAAGGAGAACGCATAAGTGAGTACCCGTAGCGCCACGAACAAGCGCACGCAATCCCACGAAGTTACCGGGGTTGCGCGCAAGTCCGCCGCATCTGCTAAGCCCGCCCGTCAGGCAGCGAGCTCTGTCCGCGTCGTGCCAGCTTCGTCTAAAGCTCGCCGCAAAGAGCTCGAGAAGGGCGAGAACCTCGAGGGCCTCTCTAAAGAGGAGAAGCGCGCCCGCAAGGCCAAACAGCGTGCTCGCGAGGATCGTATCTACACGGTGTCGAATATCCTTCTCAAGCAGGATGAGGACTACACCAAGCGCCGTCGTATCTGGTGGGCCGTGCTCGCCATCGGCATGGTACTCGTCGTGGCCATTTGGGCTTCGCTGTACTTCGCTCCCGCTGGCATGGTGTCCAGCCCTGTCCAGATGGTCGGCATCGTTTTGTCCTATGTCATCATTCTGGGTGACTTTATCTACGACTTCGTTCGTATTCGTCCCCTGCGCAACATGTACCGCACGCAGGCCGAGGGCATGTCCGAGAACAAGCTCAACGCTCTTATTGAGCGCGCGGCTGCCGAGGAGGACAAGAAGGACTCCAAGAAGAAGTAGCGTTTGTATCCATACATATCGCTAAGATATAAGGCGCGTCGTTTTTGCGGCGCGCCTTTTTACTGTTCTATAGATAGATGGAGTGGCACATGATTCGAGCTGCCCTGACGGTCGAAGAGGCTCTGGAGGGCATGAAGGCCCTGGAGCCCAAGATTAAAAACTATGCGCGACTGGTCGTCCGCAAGGGCGTAAACGTCAAACCCGGCCAGGAGGTTGTCGTTCAGTCTCCGGTCGAGTGCGCGCCTTTTGCCCGCGTGGTGGTCGCGGAGGCTTATGACGCCGGCGCTGGCCACGTGACGGTCATTTGGGCCGATGATGCCGTGACGAGGCTCACGTACGAGCATGTCGATAAAAGCTATTTTGAGCAGACGCCCGAGTGGAAGCGCCTGCAGTTGGATTCCCTGGCCCAGGACGGTGCCTGCTTTATCTTTATCGAGGGTGCGGACCCTGCGGCTCTCAAGGGTATCGATCCCGCCAAGCCCGCCGCGGCTTCCAAGGCAAGGAATACGCAGTGCAAGGTCTTCCGCCGTGGGCTGGACTACAACATCAACCCGTGGTGCATCGCCGGCGCGCCGGTCGTTGCCTGGGCTCGCGAGGTGTTCCCGGGAGACGCCGATGAGGTTGCAATCTATAAGCTGTGGAATGCGATTCTGCACACCGCTCGTGCCGATGGCCAGGACCCGGAGAGCGACTGGGAGCTTCATGACGCGGCGTTCGAAAAGAACCTGCGTTTCCTGAACGACAATCGTTTTGACCGCCTGCATTACATCGCGGCAAATGGAACCGATCTGACGATTGGCATGACGAAGGGTCACGAGTGGGCCGGCGGCAAGGGCAAGACGCCCGATGGGCACCCCTTCTTCCCCAACATTCCCACCGAGGAAGTCTTCACCTCGCCTGATCGTATGCGCGCCGACGGTATCGTGCACTCGGCCATGCCGCTCATTCACCACGGGAACAAGGTTGACGATTTTTGGATTAAGTTCGAGGCCGGCCGCGTAGTGGACTACGATGCCCGCGTGGGTAAGGCGACGCTTGCGAGCATTATTGACACCGACGAAGGTGCCGCTCATCTGGGCGAGGTCGCGCTCATTTCCAAGAACACGCCGATCCGCGAAAGTGGCGTTCTGTTCTACGATACGCTCTATGACGAGAACGCCAGCTGCCACCTTGCGCTGGGTGTCGGCTTCCCCGAGTGCATCGAGGGCGGGTATGACATGTCCAAGGAGGAGCTCCTGGAGCATGGTGTTAACGTCTCGAGCACGCACGTCGATTTTATGATCGGCACGGACGACATCGATATTACGGGCATTACGCCTGATGGACGTGAAGTTGTGA
>DXZZ01000007.1:43303-44592 GCA_019419425.1 Collinsella sp.
GGCACGGACGACATCGATATTACGGGCATTACGCCTGATGGACGTGAAGTTGTGATTTTCCAGAACGGCCAATGGAGTTGGGAATAGTCCCAGACCGTGGTACAATGCCACCCGCGGGCCGTTAGCTCAGCTGGCAGAGCAGGGGACTTTTAATCCCAAGGTCCAGGGTTCGAACCCCTGACGGCCCACCATGGAATAGAAAAGCGACTGGCGGATGCCGGCCGCTTTTTTTGTTGCCGCGCCACGGGTTCGAACCCGTCGGGGCGCGGAACTGAGTAAACGCGTGAGCGTTTGCCAGCGCAGCGCGCAAGGCACGAAGCGCCGCAGCGGCCGCCTGCGGAGCAGGCTGAACCCCTGACGGCCCACCCAAAGAAAGGAAAACAAAATGAAAACAGATAGATACGGAATTAGCGGCAGCACATTAAAGATAATAGCAGCCATTTCGATGGTTCTCGATCATGTAAGCAGGATCGTCCTGACCAATGGAATCATGACTCACGCATCGTACAGTCAGATATCGGACGAACAGTGGGCGATTCTAAGCGAGGCTTCGGATGTGCTTCATGTTCTTGGCAGAATTGCATTTCCCTTATTTTGCTTTTTGATAGTTGAGGGATTTTTGCATACTCATGACATAAAGAAGTACCTGCGAAATATGCTTGTCTTCGCAATCATTGCGGAGCCCATATACGATTTCGTTCAAACCGGGCAACTATTTGACCTTCGGCAACAAAATGTTATGTGTGAGCTCCTGCTTTGCTTGGTCTTTTTGATTATTCTGGAAAAGATACAAAGTCTTTCAAAATGGAAAAGGTACATCGCAGAAACTGCTCTGATTGTTTTGACAGCACTGGCAGCTGAATACACCAAGCTAGATGGCGGTGTGTATGGCATTCTGCTTGTGGCTGCATTCTATTTATTCCACGACAGCAAGGCCAAGATGTTCTTTGCTGCAGTATGCGCAGTGCTCCTTTCGTCATGCCATATAGTTGGCGGCGGATTCGAGTTTGCTACAGCTAATGTATTTAATCCTGATGTTGCTGCCGCGGTCGTTTCGTTGCTGCTTATCAATCTTTATAATGGCAAGCGAGGGCTGAAGCTCAAATATTTCTTCTACATTTTCTATCCGGCACATCTTGCTCTGCTTTATGGCGTCTCACTTATTGTTTTGAACTGTCTTTAAAAACTCTCAAACAAGTCTCTGAAAGCAGAAACAAATTGACCCTAAGACTGCTTGTGAATTTCCGGAAGACCTGTGAGATACGAGGATAGACAACGAGGGCTGCAGA
>DXZZ01000070.1:0-7578 GCA_019419425.1 Collinsella sp.
ATACTCATGGAAAACCTCCCATTTCCCGATGTCCAAGAAATGGGAGGCAGTTCACAGGCACCTTTGTGGTGGTTTTGACCGGCGAGTATGATTTGCAGAAGTTGCTACAGCTCCACGCGGGGATTGTCGCGGGTCACAAGCGTCTTAACGACAACCGTCGCTCCCAGATAGCGCTCGAGCAGATCGGCAAGACGGTCGATGGCGGCCTGGCAGTCCCCCATTCGCTCGGGCTCTACGCACTCAATCGCCAGGAATGCGTCGGCCGAATCGTCGGATAGAGCCGTTCGAACGCCGTCGCGCCAGTTCCAGCAGCGGCACACGGCGCCCGCATCGTCAATGTAGGCGAGCTCGCCGGGCAGCGTCGGGTCGTCCGCTTCCTCGCCAAGCGGCAGGAACGCATCCCCGCCGTCGGTCACCTTCAGGCGAAGGTCCCCCTCAATCGCATGCAGATCCTCGCCTCCCACGGGCAGTGCATAGGACAGCGACACCGTGTTATAGATATCCACCGCGGGCGTAATGTGGCCCACCGGCTTGCCCTTGAGCACGCGCTTGAGCAGGTTCTCGATTGAACAGCGCGCGCCCTTTTTGGTCTTGAACAGACGATAGGCCTCGCGCCATGCCTTGACCGGTGCGTTCTCGCTGATTGTATCGCTGGTCAGATGACGCTCCGCATCGATATTGGCACGGTCGAGCAGCGCCGCTATCGCGTCCACATCCTCTTGAGGTATCTGGGCCGCGGGCTTCATACCCTCCACGACCACAACACCGACCGCCGCCTGAGGAAACAGCTCCCAAAATGAATCCTCGGCAATAAAGCTCTTCATACATGCTCCCTTCACGATTCGCGCCCGAGCGAGGGCACCCAAACAAAAAGCGCCCTTACGACGGCCACCTTCAAAGTCCTACGGTGCCGCCACAAGAGCGCTTACGCTGCCCCCATCCGGAGAAGGGGGCGAGATGTCAGGCGTATTGTAACCCGAGTCATCCGCGCGAGCAAAACCACCACAAAGGTGCCTGTCCCCTTTATGGTGGTTTTGGGTCTGAGGCGACGCTAGCGGCGGAGTCCCAGCAGGCCGCGGCCGCGATGACGGGCGTCGGCGGGCACTTGAGCGTGCGGGCCGGCGGCCTTGACGGACTCGGGCAGGTGCGAGTACTTCTTCTCGAAGTTCTCCTCAAACATCACCGCCAGGTTGTGCGCTGCCTCGTCGTAGCGAGCGGTGCTCTGCCAGTACTGGCGCGGCACCAGGATGCCATCGGGCACACCGTGGCACGTAGTGGGAATGTCAACGTTAAAAATATCGTCGTGCACAAACTCGCTGTCCTCGATGGTACCGTCGAGGGCGCGGGCCACCAGGGCGCGCGTGTAGGCAAGCTCGATGCGATGGCCCACGCCATAACCGCCGCCAATCCAGCCGGTGTTGACCAGATAGACGCGCGTGCGACCGTCGGCGATACGCTCACCGAGCATCTTGGCATAGACCATGGGGTCGAGCGGCATAAACGGCTCTCCGAACAGCGAGGAGAACGTGGGCGTGGGCTCGGTGACGCCGACCTCGGTGCCGGGGATCTTGGCCGTAAAGCCCGTCACAAAGTGATACATGGCGGCGTCGGCCGTCAGGCGCGAGATGGGCGGCAGCACGCCAAAGGCATCACAGGTCAAAAACAGCACAACGCTCGGGGTGGTGCCCATGCCCTTGGTCCACGCGTTGGGAATGTGCTCGACGGGATAGGCCACGCGCGTATTGTGCGTGATCGAGATGTCATCATAGTTAGGCTTGCGATTCTCATCGAGCACCACGTTTTCGCAGATGGCGCCAAAGCGAACAGCGTTGAAGATCTCGGGCTCGTGGAACGCATCCAAGCCCTCGCACTTGGCGTAGCAGCCGCCCTCGACGTTAAAGATGCCCATGTCGGACCAGCCGTGCTCGTCGTCGCCGATCAGCAGGCGCGTGGGGTTGGCCGAAAGCGTGGTCTTACCCGTGCCGGAGAGGCCAAAGAACACCGCGGTCTCATGCGTGACGGGATCCATGCTGGCCGAGCAGTGCATGGGCAGCACGTCGTCCTCGACAGGCAGCAGGTAGTT
This sequence comes from Collinsella sp., assembly GCA_019419425.1. Lineage (GTDB taxonomy): Bacteria > Actinomycetota > Coriobacteriia > Coriobacteriales > Coriobacteriaceae > Collinsella. Next base: position 2,084 of record DXZZ01000070.1, read on the forward strand.
CATAACGCTGAAGATGGACTTTTTGATTTCGCCGGAGTAACCGGTGCCGGCAACCAGAATCACGCGCTCCTGGAAGTTGATGACCACGGCAGCGCTGGAGTTGAGGCCCTTGATGGCGGGGTCGCACTGGTAGCCAGGTGCCGCGAGCACGCAAAAGTCCGGCTCGCCGGTGCGCGCAATTTCGCGGGCAAGCGGACGAGCGAGCATTTGCTTAATAAAGAGCGCCTGGCTGGCACGCTCGCAGGCGACGAGCAGGCGACGCGTGTGGTTGCGGTCGGCGCCCGCCATGCCGCGCGTGACAAACACGTCGCGCTCGTTGAGGTAGTCGACGATACCGGCCTTGATGGTCTCGTAGCTCTCAATCGAAAGCGGTCGGTTGACGGCGCCCCAGGCGATCTTGTCGTGAACATCGGGGGTGTCAACGATAAAACGATCGTTGGGTGAACGGCCGGTGCGCTCCCCCGTCTCGATCACCAGCGCGCCGTTGGATGCCATGCGGCCTTCTTCGCGGCGGATAGCGTACTCGACGAGCTCCGCGGCGGGTAGATCAACCAGCAGGCGGGGCTGATTATCGGCGGGATCTTCGACCAGCGTAATACCAAAGTTGGACAGAACTTCTGCAGGGGTAACACCAGGCATGGGGCCTCCTTTAAAAACGCGACACGCGGACGCAGCGCGCACTTTACTCACGTAAAGCCCGTTGTACCCGATATGCAAAAACGTTTTTGCGGCAACGGCGAAGCGCCCGCCCAACGGTCAAAAATCACAGGCAAGCGGCCTGGTCATTGGGGACGTTCTTAATCGACTAATCGTTGGGGACACTTATGGACCAGTCGTTGGGGACACTCTTAAACAGGCAACAACCAAGGAGTGTCCCTAGATGCCGGCACTTAGGGACGTTCCCAAAGTGCCGACTACAGCGGCAGGCCTTGGCCGAGCATGGCGATGACGCTCATGAGGATCAGCATGCCGGCGGCGTAGGGCAGCACTGCGCCCAGGAGCTCGGCGTCCTTACCGCGCACGTGCACGGCAGCGAGGCCAATCGCGAGCGTCTGCGGCGAGACCATCTTACCGGCGGCGACACCCAGGGCGTTCAACGCAACCATCCAGTAGTCGCTCACACCCAGCGCCGAAGCGGCCTGGCTCTGAATGGGACCAAACAGCATGCCCGACGATGTGCCCGAACCGGTCACGAACGCACCGACGGCACCGATCCACGGGGCCAGAATCGGGTACAGACCACCGGCGACGGCAATGCAGAACGCACTGATCGAAGAGATCATGCCCGCATAGCCCATCACCTTGGCACAGCCCAGCACCGAAAGCATCGTGATTACCGTCGGCATCATCTGCTTCACAGTCGCGGCCAGCACCTCGCCCATCATGCGCGGCGAAGCCCCCTGAATGGCGCCGCCGATAAACGCGGCCAGGAAGATCCAAACACCCGGCGTGTTAATCCACGAAAACGTGAGCGTGCCGGGGTTCTCGCCGCAATACACCTGCACGTGACTCGCAAAGGGCGCAAGCGCGGCATGCACGGCGGGCACCAGGTTGGACGTACCCAACAGCAGTACAAAAATCAGGATGAAACACGACCAGGCAGAAAGCGCCGACTTAGCGGTGAGCTGCTCACCGGCCTCGATATTCATGTGAAAGCGCGCGTCCAGGTGACCGGACTTCTCGGCGCGCATGGCAAGCGCGGCGGTCAGCGCGAGCGACACGATGGAGCCCACGACCACGGCAAGCTCGGGGCCCACAAACATAGCGACGACCAGGGCAGCGCCGACAAAGGACGCGCCAGAGAGCAGCGCGATACCGGCCACGCCGTGCAGGCGCTCGCCTACGCTCGCAACATCGCCTTGATCGTCGGTCACGCGGCCCGCAACCAACACGATGAGCGGCGGCATCACCACAAAGAACGGTGCGAGCTGCACCAGCTGAACGGTCGCCAGGTGCAGGGAATCCAGACCCACCAGGTCGGCAACGGACACCGTGGGGATGCCGATGGAGCCGTAGGGCGTGGGCACGCCGTTGGCCAGCAGGCAGATCAGCACGGCAGGCACGGCCTCAAAACCAAGGCCCGCGAGCATGCCGGCGGGAATGGCGACAGCGGTACCAAAGCCAGCCATGCCCTCCATAAAGCCGCCGAAGCACCACGCCACGAGCAGCGCCAGCAGACGGCGATCGCTGCTGATGGAGGTGATCATGCTGCCGATCACGTCCATGGCGCCCGTGCGAACGCAGAGGTTATACGTAAAGACGGCGGCGATAATCACCAACACGATGGGCCACAGCGCCATCAAAAAGCCCTCGAGCGAGGCCGTGGCTATCTGCGCCACCGGCAAATGCCACCACGCAAAGGCGAGCACGCACGAAAGAACAAACGAACCAATCGCGGCTTTCCAGGCCGGCCATTTAAAGCACAGCAGCATCACGACAAGCCAGATGATAGGCACAAGAGCCAGCAAAAATGCGGCGACGTCCATGGGTAAAAGCTCCTTGGTACCGCGAGGGCGGCATCGGGGGTGTCATAAAACTTGAACAGGATACCGCACGCTTACCGACAATTTTCTGCCGCCTGCCGAAATATTGAACAATCCGTTCAAAAACACGAGCAAACACCGCCGCGTCTATACTAGAGCGCAGCAATAGAAAGGACTCCGCCTTGAGCATCACGCCCCTCGATAGCATCCGCCGCGCCATCGCCCGCCGCAACGGCGTCACCGACCCCACCGTATCGGGCGGGGCGCACGGGCAGGGCGGACGCATCGAGAACGGCCTGTTCCCCGCATCGCACACCGCCGAGGAGCTCGCACGAATCCAAGAGCTAAGCCAGCGTAACGCCGGCGGTCCCGACAGCAACCAGGCCACACGCCGTCGCCGCGAGCGCGATCGCCAGCCCGGCCCCATCCACCGCATGGTCAATGCCTGGTGGAACCGCCTGCTCGGAGCCGTCTACGGCGGCGGCTTCTCCACGCAAGAAGCCGAGTACGAAGATCATGCCACCCGTCGCGACTACCTTTGGAATACCCTGGGCACCGCCGTATGGGGCATGGCGTTTCCTCTGCTCACCATCGTGTCCACGCAGCTCGTGGGCGCCGAGGAAGCCGGCAAGTTCTCCATTGCGTTTGTCACCGGCACGCTCATCATGATCGCGTGCAACTACGGCGTGCGCAATTTTCAGGTCTCGGACATCGACGAGAAGGCGTCCTTTGCCTCCTACCAGCTCAACCGCTGGCTTTGCGGAGCATTCGCGCTGGCCTGCGGCCTTGCATACAGCAGTGCCCGCGGCTACGACGCGCAGATGGCAACGATCGGCCTGGGCGTCTACCTGTATAAGGTGATCGACGGCGTAGCGGACGTGTACGAGGGCCGCCTGCAGCAGGCCGATAAACTCTACCTGGCCGGCATGAGCCAAACGCTGCGCTCCGTCGGCGTCATCGCGGTCTTTAGCGTGGCGCTGTTCCTTACGCGCAGCATGCCCATCGCGGCCATGGCCATGGGTGTCACCGCCATCGTCTCGCTCGTGCTGGTCACCGCGCCGCTGGCCCTGCTCGAAACCGAAAAATCGCGTCGCGTGAGCCTGCGCGAGGTCGGCCACCTGTTTGTCCAGTGCGCCCCGCTCTTTGGCGCACTGTTCCTGTTCAACCTCATCGAGAGCATGCCCAAGTTTGTGATGGAAGGCACGCTGGCCTACAAATATCAGCTGTACTTTAATGCCCTGTTCTTTCCGGCGCAGGCTATTTTGCTGAGCATTGGATTTGTCTATAAACCGCAGCTTTTGCGTCTGTCGAGCATTTGGGCGAACCCGCGCAAACGCCGCCGTTTTGACTTAATTATTGTCGCCGTCATGGCGCTGATCGTGGTCATCACCGGCGCATGCGCCGCGTTTATGGAAGGCCCTGGCATCCCCATCATGAGCTTTATGTACGGCCTCAGCTTTGAGCGCTACCGCACACTGGCGCTGCTGATGGTCGTCGCCGGCGGCGTAACCGCGGCCATCGATTTTATCTACGCCATTATCACGGTGCTGCGCCACGCCGGCGACGTCACCAAGATTTACCTCATCTGCTTTGCCGTGAGCGTGGTGCTCCCGGTGATCCTGATCAACCTGCTGGGCCTGATGGGCGCCGTCGTGAGTTACCTGGCTATCATGGCCCTGCTGCTGGTGCTGCTGATTGTCGAGTACGCCCACATCCGCCAACGCATCGAACGCGACCGCAACCCATACGGCGCCTAATTAGCTGCCCCCGGTCACCGGAATTTGCGATGGAATCACCCCGGCTGGGGTCTCGTTGCGGACAATATGCATCACGCAAAACTAAGTGAGTAGACTTTTACCGAATCCCCGACCACACCGACAAAGCACAAGTCTGTGACCTGCGGTTTTATTGAGGCGAACATGTTGAGTGCTCGGCATTTCCAAAAAAGTCTACTCACTTAGCCAGCGGGCGGCCAAATGATTATTTAATCCCCGTCCCAGAAAAATCAATTAGCGGGCAGAAGGGCAAAAGTAGTCAAAAAGGCCCCGTCCCAAATTAGCTACCCTTTGCAGCGATTATTCGCCCGGGTTGATGTTCGCATAAAACTCCGCCCCGTCGTCCAGGCGCAGGATGCCCACGCGGCCGAACTCGGAACCGGTGGCCGCCGCACAGTCGATATCGATGCGATCGGGCACGCCGGCGGTATCCTCGCCACCCAAGCGCACCATCCGCCCGCGGCCCGACTCCTCATCGAGCCCTGCCAGGCCGCCAACCTCGCAATAACGCCCCAGCGACACCGTGGGCGTGTGGCCGCTCACCACGACCGGGCCCTTGCCCTCGGCAGAAAGCAGCCCCGTCGGGGCATCCCAGTAGCCGTGACGAATCCACAGCAAGTCATCGGACGACTGCACGGCGAGCATTTGCTGCAGCAGCTCGCTATCGGCATCGACCGCTCCCCTGCCGTCGCCGCAATCGGCACCATGCTCAAGCAAAAACGCACGCGCCGCCTCGGTCTGAACGCCGGCGTGCACCAGCAGATACGGTCGCTCGGCAGTCTCGACCACCGCGTAGAGCGGCAGGGCGGCAGCCCAGCGCACCAGCCCCTCGTATGCCTCAAATTCCATTTCGTTGAGCTGCTGACGCGTGGTCCAACCGCCATTGATATCCCAGGTCTCGGCATCGAGCGGGTCCTGGCCAATGATCGCGTCGAGCATGATCTGCTCGTGGTTGCCCTTAAGCACGCGAGCGTTGGGCAGCGACCGTACCAAGTTAATGACGCCGACCGGATCGGGACCGCGGTCGATCATGTCGCCTAGCACGTACAGCGTGTCGTCGGACGTCAGCGAGATCTTGGAAAGGGCCTCGTCCAGCGCGCGCACGTGCCCGTGAGCATCAGATGTCACATAGATCGCCATGGAACGCCTTTCCCTGCATTACGGCCGAAGCCCGATGCCACGACTAAAACTTCAAGTTGAACTTAAACGTTACCCATTGTACTCCGTTGCAATAAAG
>DXZZ01000071.1:0-7459 GCA_019419425.1 Collinsella sp.
CCTCGGTTTCACATCGAAACAGTTCAAACGTAACGATATTACCATCCCACCGCGCCTGTGCAAAAAAGAGGGCCGCCAAACAGCGACCCTCCAGCGAAAGTGCACGTTATTTAGGTCTGTCAAATACTTTGAAAAAAAGATTTCGGTATAATTGCATATAAGAATCGTCCGGAAGGAGCGATCGATGAATAGCAAACGGTTTGTCGTGAATGCACTAACCTCGGTAGCCCTTTTAGCAATCTTCGCTTACTCGAGCTGGTATGTGAACCAGCCGAGATTTGGCTACGCATTGTACGCAGTAACATCTGGCGATAAAGCGTATTACACCCTAAGCGCAATTGACGCCATCTTTTTCTATGTGGCTGGCCCCTTATCAATCGCTTTGATCGCGTTTATTGTTATTTACAACATCAAGAAACGCTAACAGGGCCTATTTGGAATCCGAATCGTCCATGGAGCCGTCGATGCCGGTTTTGGTGTCGTCGTCAGAGCTTGTGTCGTCGTCCTTGGCAAAGGGGTTCTTAAAGAAACCCGTCGCGTCGGGCTGCAGGCCTGAGAGCTTAATCCAGGGATTATCGAGCTCGGGCTTGGGCATGGCCTGGGCCTCGGGCGCGGTCTCGTTGCCGATGAGCTCGGACTCATAGATGAACGTATCGTCGCCAAGCGCGTCGTAGGCGGCAACTGGGTTACCCTCGGTATCGCGATACGGAGTGCCCTTAAACACGGCACCATCGTATGCCACGAGCTGACGCCCGGTCTCGTTCTCAAAGTAGTAGACGAAAATGCCCTTGAGGGCCGCGCACAGCGGAATGGCGATAACCATGCCGATGGGACCCATGAGTGCCGAACCGATAACGAGAGCCGTCAGGCTCATAACGGGATGCACCTGCACCGAGCTCTGCATGACCTTAGGCGAAATGACATTATCGGTGACGTTTTGAGCCACCATGGTCACGACAAGCGTCCACAACGCCAGCATGGGGCTGAACATAAAGCCGAGCACCGTGGCGATCGCCGCACTCACCCAGGGACCGACAACCGGAACCAGGTGCATAATGCCGGTAAAGATAGCCATGAGTGCTGCATACGGATGGCCGATGATCGTAAAACCAATAAAGGCAAGAAAACCGCCACAGATCGATGTGATGACCATGCCACGCATGTAGCCGCCGACCGAACGCGAAAGGATGGCCACCATAAAGCGGTACGAGGTCTCCTTTTCCTGCCCGATGATGGTGCAGACCTCGTGGTGCATGCGGGGATAATCGCAGGCAAGCCAGTAGGCAAGCACCAGACCCAGGAAGATGACGAACAGCTGCGAGGCCGTGTTGGTAATGAGCGGAAACACACCGCGGCCGAGCTCAGCAGCGATTTGCGAGACGTACTTAGACGCTACGGTAACCAACGAAGAAAGATTGTCGTCCAGATACTCCTTGAGCGGCGTGTTGTTGAGCGTCTTAGCGTGCGAGAGCATCTCGTTGAGATCGCCACCCGCAACACGAAGCTGCTCGGGCAGGCGGCTCAGGACTTCCATGATTTGACCGAGCAAAATAGGCGATAGGATGCAGACGACGCCGACGAGCACGGCAACAACCACAATGAGTGCGATGAGCGAACCGAGGCCACGTCCGACACCGTGATGCTCGAGCCAGTTGGTGATCGGAGACATCACAAAAGCGATGATGGAACCGACAGCGAGAAACTCGATGACCGGTGCCAGGATGCCCATAAGGTTAAAGATGACGGCAGCGATGACAATGCAGCCGACGACGCCCCAAATGCGCAGCGTCAGAATGCGGGTATCGCGAAGCGTGCGGTCGATTTGTTGGGGGTGCTCACTCATGAACGAACCATCACTCCGTCGGGATCAATCTTATCTTGAATCTTCTTAAGCGTGCGGCGCAGCAGGCGCGAGACCTGCACCTGCGAGATGCCAAGCTTCTTGGCAATCTCGATCTGGGTCATGCCCTTAACGAAGCGCAGCTCGATAACCTCGCGCTCGCGCGGCGAGAAATCGCGGATAGCTTCCTCGATTACCAGGCGGTCATCGGTAAAGTCGAGCTCGTTGTCGTCGTCGGCATAGCGATCGAGAATCGAAGGCGCATCATCGGAATCGGACGCACCGGGGGCCTCGATGGGCACCGAGGTGTAGGCCGAGGACGATTCCATGGCTTCGAGCACCTCGTCGACGGTTACGCCAAGGTAATCGGCGATTTCCTCAACCTTGGGCGAACGCTGAAGCTCGTTGGTGAGCTTGTCGGTGGCCTGGTTAACCTTGGCCGAGAGCTCCTGCAGTCGACGCGGCACGCGCACACTCCAGCCCTTGTCACGGAAGTGACGCTTGATCTCGCCCAAGATGGTGGGCGTGGCAAACGTGGTGAACTCGAGTCCGCGCTCAGGGTCAAAGCGGTCGATTGCCTTGAGCAGGCCCAGATAGCCGACCTGCATGAGGTCGTCGAGCGGCTCACCGCGATTCTTAAATTTGTTGGCAAGGAACCTTACCAGGTTCATATGGGACATGACGAGCTGCTCGCGGGCGTCCGGATCACCGGTCTCCTTGTAACGACGAAACAGCTCGCGGGTTTTCTCCTTGTCCCAAGCGGTCTTGCCGCTCCGGGAACGTTCGGTCATATTAGATATCCGCCTTGAGATCGAGGGAAAGCGTCAGGGGCGCCGCAGTCTTTTCGTAGGAATCGCACACACTCGCCAAAATGAGCTCGGCATACACGGCAGCCTGGTCATCCTCATCGACAGTCGCCTGGTCGCCAAAGGTAAAGGTCATGCCCACATGCGATTCGTCGACATCGAATTTGATCGAGATATCGTCGGAATCAACAGCCGTGCAGCCAAAGATGAAGGCTTCTTCGGCAGCCATACGAATATCCTCGATGCGATCGACGGACATAGAGCACAGGGCGCCGACGTTGGCGGCCGTCATGCGCACCAAGCGCGCGAGACGCGGATCACCGGCAACGCTCAGCGTAATGGGGCAGGTTGCTTCGCTACTCATCGCAGGACTCCTCAGAGGACTCGGCGGGCGTATAGGTGTAATACTGAGCCGGCTTGGCTGCGGGCTTCTGAGCCGCATCCGCACCATCGGCGGCCTCGTCCTCGGCCTCACCGATCAGAACGCGCTCGGTAGGCTGCTCGGCCTCGGCGGCGGCAGCGGCTAGCTTACGATCGGCGTCGGCTGCAGGAGCCTTCACCTTATTGAAGAGCTTCTGCACGGCGCCAACCGCAGAATCTGTCACGCTCGATACGGCATTGCTGGCCTCGGCCATACTGCCCGTGACCTCGGAGATGTCGCGAACTACCGCCTCAACCTCAACGAGGTTGGACGTCAGGGCGTCAATGGCAGTCTTGCTCGACTTGAGGAGCGGCTCCATCTGGGCAAGTGCCGGCGTAAGCTCGTCAACGGCGCAATCAAGCTTTGCCACCACGGGCTGCGCCTCGGCAATCGTATTATTGAGGTCGGTTACCGTCTTGTCGAGCGAGTCGACAACGGTGCGGGTTTTGCGCAGGGTGAGCGCAAGCTCAACGATAGCCCACACGCCGGCAACGGCGAGCAGCAGCAAGGCGATTTGAATGGGACTCATACAAGCCTCCCAAAGGAATCGAAATACAAACGATTTCCATGGTACCCCAAAGGGGACCGAACATGCCAAGAGCAGCAACGTGGGACAAAATTATCAGCAGCTACTTCGGTGCATTCCCGCTGCGGTCGCGTTCGCTTTGCTCTACGCGCCATTCTTCCCAACCGCGGCCGGCAGGCTGCCAAAATGCACCGCGTTCTAAGCCTTCGGGCAAATAGCGCTGGTCGACCCAGCCTTCGGGATAATCGTGCGGATACTTATACACACCGTATTCATCGCTACCAGGGCGATGGCGATCGCGCAGATAACTCGGCACCTCGCGAAGCCCACTAGAATGAATATCGGCTAGCGCCGCATCGATCGAGGCCTCGCACGCATTGGACTTAGGCGCCAAGCACACATAGAGCGCAGCTTGTGCCAGGTTAATGCGACATTCAGGATAGCCAATAACTTCAGCAGATTTAAAGGCAGCATGCGCCACCAAAAGTGCCTGCGGATCGGCGTTGCCAACGTCCTCAGAAGCCTGAATCATAATGCGGCGGGCGATAAACTTAGGATCCTCACCCGCATCGATCATGCGCGCGAGCCAATAAATGGTGGCATCGGGGTCGCTGCCGCGCATGGACTTAATGAACGCACTGATAATGTCGTAGTGCATGTCACCATTTTTGTCATACGAAAACCCACGGCGCGGATTGGCAATCTTCACGTCATCCACGGTAATGGGATAGCGCTCCCCCGCCGCAGGCGCTGGCGTTCCCTCGGTATCGGGACGCGTGACGGCAATCTCGCTCGCCAACTCGAGTGTCGTCAGGGCCGAGCGTGCATCACCCGCAGCCAGCGTACAAATGGTCTTGACCGTATCACCATCGGCCGAGAATTTTCCATTCAAGCCCTGCGGTGCCTCAAGCGCACGCTCAATAAGCGTGGCGATATCCTCATCCTTCAGATGCTCAAGCTCCACCACGCGCCCGCGCGACAACAGTGCCGAGTTGACCTCGAAGTACGGGTTCTCCGTCGTGGCGCCAATCATAATAACGGTGCGGTTCTCAACCGCATGCAGCAAGGCATCCTGCTGCGACTTAGAGAAGCGATGAATCTCGTCGATGAAAAGAATGGTGCGACGGTCATACGTATTCAGGCGCGTCTTTGCCTCGTCAATCACGCGGCGCAAGTCCTTCACGGTGCCCGTCACGGCGCTGACCTCAACAAACTCGCTCTTGGTATGGTTAGCAATAATGTGGGCCAGCGTCGTCTTGCCCGTACCGGCTGGCCCGTACAGAATCACACTCGATAGCACGTCGTGCTCAATCGCGGCACGCAGCCATGAGCCCTTACCGACGGCCTTTTGCTGGCCCACATACTCGTCGAGCGAATTGGGGCGCATGCGCACCGCGAGCGGGGCATTTTTAAAGGAACGCTCGCGCGTTGAGGCAGAAAAAAGGTCGTCCATAGCCATCCTGTACATCAATCAAAATCGTTGTTGACCAACAGTATACCGAAAGGATACGAACTACCGTTCGTTAATATAGGTACGGTGTGGAAACTTCAAGCCCGGGAACAGCTTGCTCGTCAGCTCGCAGAAATAGCCGTCTGTCATGCTCGCGATGTAATCCACCACCGCTTGATCCTTGTCGTCCTGCCAGGTATAGGTGCGATCGTAGTAGGAAAGCTGCTGTTCAATGCGCGAAATATGATGCTTAAAGATATACGAAGACTCGTCGCCTTCGTATATATCCTGCAGGCAACGGTCGTAGAGTTTTTCGAATGCCTCGCGCAACTCCGCCTCGGAATCGCCCTCGATGCCGCCCTTGCTGTAGATCTTCTCGTAGTTCTCGCGCTTGGCCCGGCGGATTTCCTCAAACAGGTCCTCGCTCATCTCGATACGCGGTTTACCGTAACTATGTTCCACGATATCGATGGAGGCGTGTGTGAGGATCCAACTGTTGTAGGCACCGCCCCGGTCATCATCAAAAGCGTCGGGCGAAAGCAGGCCCGCCGCGATCGCATCCTGACGGTCACGACCGACGTAGGCGAGGATGTCCGAAATGCGAACGACGCAGCCCTCGAGCGTCATGGGACGCAGGTGCTCAATAGCGCCATAGCCTGTGGCGATACAGTCCTCAACCGTCTGATCGAACTGGTCAAAGGAGCTCATGTCCGAGAGCTCAAACACACGCTGCTCGTACTCGCCGTTATGGCATAGAACGCCGTCGAGCGTCTGGAGTGACACGTTGCGGCCGTACAGCGCGTCGAGCACGCGGACCGACTGCACGTTATGGAAAAAATAACGCCTCGTACGCTCATGATAGATATCGTTGAGGAAGCGCTCGCCGGCATGGCCGAAAGGCGTGTGTCCCAAGTCATGACCCAGGCCAATCGCCTCGATCAGATCGCAATTGAGCCCCAGGGCGCGACCGATATCGCGCGCAATGCGGGAGACAAGCTGCACGTGCAAACCGCGGCGTGACAGATCGTCATTGCTACGGAAACTAAAGACTTGCGTTTTGCCCGCATAACGGGTGTATGCGGGCAGATGCAAAATCTTTTCGGTATCGCGTATAAATGCCGGACGCATGAGCGTGCCCTTGTCTGCGGCCCGATCGACACGTCGGATGACCTGGTCGTCACCGCATCGATAAGGATTAACGACACCAGAGGCGCGGTCGGCAGCGATACGCTTGACCAGTTCGGGCGACAACGCCGCAGGAATGCGATCCATACGCGCCTTAATAACGGCCGTTTCTTGATTAGTTGCCATGGCATGCTCCTTAAGAAGGATGCGCAATCAGTTACAATGTGCAGCCCACGACCTCGATTATGGCAAAAATCGGCACCAAAAACGGTAGCAAAGGCAGGGATCGCGATTTTGTGAAGAGGCAGGAGAGGGCCAGGACCAGGAGCGCAACGGCAAATGCCACGATGCCGCCCAGAGGGTCGAGCGTGCAAAGCGCGAAAAGCGCCTTGACATCCCCCATGCCAATGCCGGGAGCGTGGCGAACACGACGCCAGAGCAACTCAGTAAGCACAAGGGCAAGGCAGACGATGACCGCAAGACCGACATGGTCAAGCGCCGTGCTAACGCCCTTGTCGAGCCAAACGCCTGCAAACGCCGCCACGGCACACGTGCCGGCAAGCGCATTCGGAAACCGCCGCTCACGGACATCAACCACCGCACCGGCAAAGACGCAGATCCAAAATGGGATATAGACCATCGAACCTCCCGACTGAGCGCTCAAACGTAAAAACCACCACAAAGGTGCACTGTCCCCTTTATGGTGGTTTTGATGGTGGTTATTTGGCTCCTTGCATGACTTCGTCGAGGGTAACGTTGACGGCGTGCTGTGTCGGGACCCAGTCGACCTTCAGGAACAGCGCGGCCACCGTGATGGGGATATAGCTGAACATAAAGATCGGGAAGGTAAACAGGTTAGTCACCAGACGCCACTTTTGCGCGCAGTGAATGTGCTTGTACTCAAAGATAGTCGTAAGCAGCGCCAGGATAAAGAAGGTCTGATACATCATGGCAAAGGTCATAATGAGCGAAGCAGCGCACGCCTGCATCTCGACCTCGGTGGCCAGGAAGCCGTGCGAAAGACCGCCCACAATCAGGAACGTGGCATTAGCGAGCGTCGAGATCAACGATAGCAGCATACCCGGAGCGATGGTCATAAACATGTCATATGCGGCAAAGCGATGATAGCGGAACGTCGATTTGACAAGATGCTTGCCGTAGGTAAAAAAGACCTGGTAGAAGCCCTTGGTCCAACGCATGCGCTGTTTCCAGGACGCCTTAAACGTCACCGGCTGCTCGTCAAAGAACTCCGCCGGCGCATAGCCAATGCGAATGCCGTGAATGGCGCAGA
>DXZZ01000072.1:0-7234 GCA_019419425.1 Collinsella sp.
CGCAACGCGTTGCGCTGAGTCCTGAGTCTGTTGCAATGAAGATGAGAATCAAGGCTTGATTGGCGGATGTAAATAAACGGTGGAACGGCTGTAAAAGAGCCTTGCCACTGGGTAAAATCAGGATGTGCCGCGGAACCCGCTCCTCAGCTACTCAAACTTCGGAGACGCGGGCAACGCAGGTGCTAATGTCTAAAGGGCCGGCTGCAACCGGCCCTTTTCATGACTCCCCTCGCTATCCGTTACTGCTTATATTCCCGCCAGATCGAGTAGAGGTTCCGGGCAATGCCGGTCACATACATCGAGAGGCGCAGGATTTCAAGAAACAAGTTCATAGGCTTCACCCCAATCGGAGATCGGAGCGTTGCCCGCAGGCGGATTCCGCGGCAGTCAAGATTTTACCTCACAGGCCGCGGTGGGAGGCATCTTACCCATCCCATGGTTTGGAGCAGTGTCTATCTAACGGGCAATCAAGCCTCTGGCTCTCTGTGAATTGAGCAAGCATCTGCCCGAAGAAGCTGAGCCCGGATGGCTCATAAATGAGCGAGCCATCATCTTCGGTCCGGTAGACCCCGCAGGGGAGGTAGCGACCGTCGGGGAGGACGTAAAGGTTATCTTCCTCCCTCAGTCCCGTTGGGAGTATCGGGATCTCGTTTTCGTCCATTTTGAACCCATCGATATTCGCGATCTTCCTCTCCATGGTGCCTCCAACCTTATTTCTTGTATGGCGCCCTAAAACAAGCAGCTCTCAATCAGATCCTTCCCTTGTAGGGAATCGATCCACACCTGCGGAATTGCGTCGATACCGTAGGCCGTGCCGGCGAGGGCGCCGGCGACGGCTGCGGTGGTGTCGGTGTCGTCGCCTAGGTTGACGGCGGAAAGCACGCAATCTTCGTAGCTGTTGGTGTTGACGAAGCACCAAGTGGCTGCCTTAAGCGTGTCGCGCACGAAGCCGCCAGACCTGATTTCCTGCTCGGGCACGTCTTTCAGCTGGAGCACCCATGAGGGAAACGCGCCGTTCATCACGCTCCTCATCAGCGCGACAAATATGATGCATGCGTCGGTCGACGTTCTGTGGGCGTGCGTAATCGCGGAGACCTTGCTGACCTCTTCGTCTGTTGCATCGGTGAACGCCAGGGGAGCGATGCGCATGAGCGAACCGTTGCCGTTGTCGCGCTCGCCGGAGCCACCTTTGCCGGTGTGCAGGGCGCGGGCAGTCGTGCCGCCGTAATCGAAAACGCCGTCGATCGTATGCTCGCCACGGGCAATCCAGCCTACGAACTTGTCGCGCATGTCCGCGGTGTCGATATGCCCAAGCTCCCTAATCGAGTCACAGGTAGCAAGCGTCATGGATGTGTCGTCGCTCCAGGTGCCGGCGGGCTGCCCATGCGTGCCGTAGCCGATCATGTCCGTGCATTCGAACGTGCCACGAGGCATAAACTCGTATGGAACGCCCAGCGCGTCGCCGACGGCAAGCCCATAGATGCAATCGCGTAGCGCTGGTTTCGACGTGTGCCCACGTTTCGTTGTAGGGGGTGCTGGCGAGATGAGCCGAAATCCCTCTGAATCGCTCTTGCGTCGTGTGGCCATGTCCTCGGCAGAACGCACTTTAGGTGCGCTTTCGGTGATGGCCTGATTGACACCTGTCATGGAAAACTCCTCTTGCACTTCGGATTGGAAATGCGTGGCAATCGGCGACAATATGTTCAGTTCGATTCGCGACGCAGTGCGTCGCGAATCGAGAGAACTCAATGGTCAATATGCCAAAATGGTGTGCCTAGACGTCTCTTTACACGGCAACAGGCATTTCTTTCGGGCGTCCTGCCTTTGGAGCGTCGGCGAGTCGTGCCTCGATGGAAGCTTTGGACACCATGCGCTTGGTGCCATCCTTCCATGAATCCAACAGTCCTGCATTTATCAGTTGCGAAACCCGTGCTGAGCTAACACCGAGCATGCGCGCGGCATCCGCTGCGGTGACGGCGGGGATGTCGGCGAGTTCGCGGCTGACGGCTACGGCGATAATCTTGCCGCCGTGTCGCGGCTCGTGTCCGAAATCCGGCGCGGGAAGTTCAATGCCACCCATAAGGTGATCGTCGACCATGCATGCGAGAAAATCAGCGGCGCTTTCGATAGCGTCGTTTAGGTCGGAGCCAAACGTTCCTCCTCCGCCCAGCGAGCCACATGGCACGGCATCGACCATACCGTCCGAATCAAAGAACTCAAATTCCCATGCGTAAACCATGTAAGACCTCCTCTAAAAGGCGATGCGAAATGCGATGAGGATGAGCTACCGAAGCCCTGCCTGCCTTAGGATTCTTTTGGCAATTTGATCCTCGATCTCTCGGTGGCGTTTCACGAGCACGAGTTTATCTCCTTTGACGAACTTCTCGTGATTAGTGCCTCCTTTCGAGATGAAGCCAGCTTCTTCGAGGATACGGATCAATTCGCGTCTCTGCATCTCAGCCTCTTTCAATAACCATATATTAGCACTTCCTAAGGGTTTTTTTAGGCTTTAATCTTAGCTATTGCTAATCCTTTTTTGCGGCCCATCATTGGATAACGGCTTATATTCGTTGTTGTATTAGTCTATTTGCTCGTGCGGACACGTTTTGGTGCCCTGCGCGTGACCGCAAAAAGGGTTTGTAGTGACTAAAATGTGGTCATAGAGATAGTTCGAACTCCATGGGGGTGGCGCGCGTGGATGACAACACGTTGTTGTTTCACGATAAGGGTGCCGGCGTTTTCAAGGGAATAAGCATCTATCCCAATCGTATCGAGGCGGTCGTGAAGAACAACTTCTTCGGCACCCATACCAAAATCGTCTACCTCAAGGACATTACGGGTGTCAACAGGGTCAAGGGTAAGCGCGTGCTCCTTCGTAATAGGTTACTGACCGACTGTTCCTACAGGCTGAGCAGTCATTCCCAGGCCAAGGAATTTGTGAACGCGCTGAACATGGTGATGTAGCCCATGGCGGCGTTCGGGCCAAGGTAAAATCGGGGGCACAGAACGGTGTCCTGCGCCCCTCATTAAATCGATGTGTCCAAAAGGGCCGGCTGGCCTAATCGTCAACGTCTCCGTTGTCTTCGCGGTCATTTGCAAGCATTGCTGCGCCGGCGACCGTCGTCGCCACGGCGGCAGCGGCGAGCCCGGCGGCAATGCCGGAGCCGTCGCCCGTGTCGGCGAGTTTTCCGCCCGAGCCCTTACCCTTGTTG
This sequence comes from Collinsella sp., assembly GCA_019419425.1. Taxonomy (GTDB): domain Bacteria; phylum Actinomycetota; class Coriobacteriia; order Coriobacteriales; family Coriobacteriaceae; genus Collinsella. The sequence continues at coordinate 3,213 of DXZZ01000072.1, forward strand.
CCCTTACCATTCTTATCAGCGCCGTCTGCGTTGGAACCCGTGCCGCTGCCGGTGCCGCCTGCACTGCCCGAGGCCGCTACGGTAAAGCTTACGGCTCCATTGCTGGCGAGCATGTAGTTCTTTGCCGCGTCGCCCAACAGGTCTTTCGCACGCACCCAATACGTCCCCGCGGCAAATGCCTCGCCCTCGGCCATCACCGTTCCTGGAGCACCGTTTGCATCGTGCATAAACTCGAGTTGGGCTGTGCAGGCATCGCCTTCGAGCTTGCCCTCGAGCGTCGCCGCGATCTTGGCGCGCACGTCCTCGCCGACCTTAAGGCCTTCGAGCCCCTCAAAATGGGGCGTCAGCGCGCGTCGTTCGATATCGATGGGCACGAGGCCCCGCAGCTCCGTAACGGTCTCGTTGCCCAAGGCGTCGACATCCACGTATTCGATATCAAACGTGTGGCCCGAAGCCGTCCAGTTGAGTACGTTACTGCTGTCGACAAGGCGGAAATGGCCCTCGCCAACGGTCTTTCCATCCTGAAGTGAGGCATCGCTCAACGAGTCGCCGTATGTCATGCGCATACGGGTCGGGAGGTAGTACGAAACGGTCTGCTTGTGCTTCGCATCGTAATTGCGCTGGTAGATGCTTCGGGCCAGTGCCGCATCAACAAAGTCGGACGCAATGATGCCAATGTGCTTGAGGCAGTCCTCCTTTGTGCTCTCATTTCCGGTGCTGTTTATATACTGGCTCTTGTATAGATGCTCGTTGACCACTCGTGCTGCGGTAAAAGGATTGCTTCCTTGCTTGTAGTTCGTGCAGCTGGTGTAGTTGATACACCAGCTGTGCTCCAGGACCTTTACCTTGGCCCCGTCATTGTCCTCGACGTCCACCATGATGCGGGCGAGCTTGGTTGTCTCCTGCAGCGCCATATCGACCCAGCCGATTTTGTCGGTTCCTGTGCATTCGTAATGGTCCTGGGCGTATACCTTGGTGCAATAGGGCTCTTCGTCACCCGTTTTCCCCACGGCTTCAAAGCCCCGCTCGTCTCGAACGAGACACATAGAGGTGCTGTCGGTGTGTGCTGCGATTTTGTCGTCCCATTGGGTGAGGTCGAGGCCCCATGTGTGGCTGCTTACGCTGTTGCCGGCGAGCCCAAACCGACGCAGCAGGACGATCTTTCCGCGCACCTCGCCCAGCGTGGGGATGCGGCTCGATGTGTAGAACAGGTCGGGGTTCTCATCAAAAACCTTGCCCAAGGCCGTCGTGAGGCTTTCGTTGGTAGCCTCGTCATTGCCTCGCGACACAAGCATGATGAGCGCTTCTGTCGGGTTTTCGCTCAAAAACGTATTGAAGTACCCGATGACATCGGAGAGATGCATAAAGTTCCCGTCTTTTTTGAGCAGGTAACAAGCTCCGTGGTCGATGCCGGGGTTCTCACCCTTTCCAAGTCGAATATCAAAATAGCGAACGCCTTCGAGCAGCTGTGTGGGGATGTAATCCTGCTGGCATTTTGCTTGGGAGGATTGGGGCTCGGTGTCGTTGTCCACGCTGCAGGTGCCCGAATCGTGCGTGCCCGGGATGCTCAGTTCGTCGAGGAACTTGTTGTTGTCGACGTATTTCATCCAACATGGCCCGTCGGCGTAGCTGCTATACCTGATCCAGTCGATACTGCTAACCGTGGTATTGGTCTCGCCCTTGTCGTAACCGACAAGCTCGAGCTCCCACGGAATGCTCTTTCTCTTGTGGCAGATCTTGTTGTTGTCTTGGTCTTTGCCGTCCTTTTCTATTGCCAGGTAATTAATATCCTTTTTCTCGTTTGTGCGATCTCGGATGACATAGGTTCCGTTTGACTGAGGTTCGAACGCAAAAGCGCGGCTGGGCTTGTTGTCATACTCGCCGCTCCATACGTGGATGACCTTTCCATCTTTGTCCGAGTCGCCATCGACCGACCAAATGCTGTAGCCTGTCTTTTTATGCTCTTCGAAATTGAGCAAGGTGCGGATGGCATACCAGTTTGTGCCGTCCGCATCGGTCAGTACATTCTCAAGGATGAGCTTGTTGGACGTGCCGTCATTAAACAGGTGACAGACGTTGCCGATAACGTTGCCGTCTTCATTGACGCTTGCGGTGCGAAAATAGCCCGCGGGGCGAAGGCGAATGACGAAATTATGGAGGCTCTTCGCCGGTGTGGGCGTGTCGTCTGCAAATGCCGCTCGCACGGGAAGGCCCAATCCCGCGGTTTCGGGCAGGCTTGCAAATGGCGACAATGCTGCGAGTCCTAGGCCCAACGTGAATGCTCGACGGCTGATGGCGTGGTGTTCGGTCATAACTCCTCCGTTCGCAGGGTGCGGATATGCTCTTGTTTTGGTCACTATACTGCCCGGATGTCTAAACGTGTTGGCTTAATTGTCTGCGCGGCGCTATAAATCGGTGGGCGGACGCGTTGGGGCGCTTGTCTATTATGTGCTGCTACCGCACTGGGGGTGGTTTTGCCGCCCGGCACCCTCGCGTTCGTCGGCTACCGGCATAAGAAAGGGAGGGCCGGTGAGCCGACCCTCCCTTGGTACGAAGCGCTGGGTCACCGTCGCCTGCTTGCGCCGCGCTCGTGTTTCCCGTTGCGCTCGCCAGTCGCTTAGCGCTTGATCTCGATATCGTCGAGCTTGACGTCCATGGCTTCGGTCTTGGCCTTGGCGATGTCGTCGGCAAATTCCAGAGACTTCATCATGGTCTCGACGGCGTCCTTGTGCTCCTCGACGTTGTCGATGCTCACGTAGACGCTGCCGCCGCCTGCTTCGGTGAAGTACTCGGTCGTTACGCCGCCCGAGTGTGTATAGGAAGCGTTGCGCCAAGTCTTGCCGTTGTACTTGACGGGGTCGTTCTCGGTCCACTCAAAGCTGGCATTCCACTTTGCCTCGTAGTCGAACAGCTCGTCGGCGTTCTTGTCAGAGTCGAAGACGGGGATGAAGCGATCGCTGGCGTGCTCGCTTTCGGTGAACTTAAACTGGGCCCTGTCGGCCGTGTCGCCTGCGACGTCGGTGATCTCGACGCCCTCGGGGACCTCGACCTTAAACCAAATGAAGTCGGTCCTCATATCCACGGCTGGCTTTTCCGCGCCGCCACCACCGCCGCTGCCGGTAGCGCCGCCGCTTCCGCCACAACCCACCAGGGCAACTGCGGCAAAGAGACTGATGCAGAAGGTGAGAATCGCAAAGGCCTTCTTTTTCATGGTCGTGTCCTCCTCGATCTGTAACCGCCCATGGATTACCTGTCTTTACTGTACGCGCGGACGGGTCGCTGGGGTGGGCCATGTGGCCCATTCTGAGGGCCGGATTTGCACCGTTAAGTGGCAATATGTCCGGGCGCAAAAGAGGGGAGGGCCGGCCGATCCGATCCTCCCCTGGCTGGGCGTCCGATCATTTAATGACTGCGCATGCGATGCTGCGTGCGAGCCCCTAATGCTTGATCTCGATGCTCGAAATCTCGACTTCGCGTGCCTCGGCAACTGCCTTCGCCATGTCATCGGGGAACTCGATGGAGTTGAGGAGCGCCTCGGCTTCTTTCTTATGCAGATCGAAGTTCGAGATGAGGACGTAGACGCTTCCCGGCTCAACGTCGGTAAAGAGGAGGGTTGAGACGCCGCTGTTGTCCTCGTACGTTCCGACGAGCCACGTCCTGCCGTTATACTCGACGGACCCGCCATCCTTCCACTGGAACGTATCACCTTTCTTTTCTGCCTGGTCGGCGTGGGATTCCTCTGCCGTCAGCGCTTTTTTCCAAACGGGGATAAAGCGATCGGCCGAACCGTTCTCGTCTTCGGGGAAGGTGAGCTGGACCCTGTCGGCGTTCTTGCCGGCGGAGTCGCTTACGCCAACGCCCTCGGGCATCTCGACCTTAAACCAGATAAAGTCAGTCTTTTCGGCGACGGGGGCCTTTTCTTTGCTCTCGCTCTTAGCGGCGCTGCCGCCCCCGCCCGATGCGCTCCCGCCGCAGCCGACAAGGGCAAATGCGGCAAAGAGGGCGATGCAAAGGGAAAGGAT
>DXZZ01000073.1:0-7138 GCA_019419425.1 Collinsella sp.
AGAACAACCTGAGGTTTCTCGTCTCCGCCCACAACGTCTACACAAACGCGAACGTTACTCATATACATGCTCCTTATACAAAAATGGCCGACTCATTGAGCCGGCCATTGTGGTTCCATTTGGAACGGCATCGCATCCAGAGTATACCGTTACTCGGTAACGATAACCTCGCGGTCCTTGTAGAAACCGCAGCTGGGGCACACGTGGTGCGGAAGCTTGACAGCGCCGCAACGGGGGCACGTGGACTGAGCCGCAGCCGAGATCTTCATGTTGGCGGAACGACGGGTGTGAGTGCGGATACGACCCTGCTTTTGTTTAGGTACGGGCATAGTGACCTTCCTTATGAACTATCCAGTGTGGCGATTACGCGCAAGTAGCGATACTACCACAGTTTTACTCATCAAGCTTGAGATTCTTCAATGCTGCAAATGGATTTTCCGTGGCAGCGGCCCATTCTGCCTCTGCCTGGGCGGCGCAATCGCATTGCTCGACGTTGAGATTGCAACCGCATGTGGGGCACAGACCGCGGCAATCGGGCTTGCAGAGCACCACAAACGGCGTGTCCATGACGACCGCGTCGTTGATGGGCTCACCCAGATCGACGATGCGGTCCTCACACAGGAGCTCGTAGCCGTCCTCGTAGGCCTCGGGATCCTCGGGCTCCTCAAAGAGGTAGAACTCCTCGATCTCGCCGGCGATATCAAACGAGGCGGGCTCCAGGCAACGGTCGCACTCGCCGGTGGCGTGCGCGCGGACCATGCCCGTGAGCAAGACACCGGTACCGGCATTGGTAAAGACAACGTCGTAGTCGATGCCGTCCTGAAGCTGGTACTCCTTCTCGCCCACCGTGTAGGTGGCGACATCGACCTTACCGGTCAGCGGATACGAATCTCCAGGAAACTCGAGCTGCTCGGAAAGATCGACGGTAACGCTCGGGAACTCAGCCATTACCACTGACCATTCTGTTGGGCGGCACCCTCGTTGAGCTGCTGACGGCAACGGGTAACGGTGCCGGTCAGGCTCTTGAGGTTCTCCTCCAGGTGTGTAAAGACCTGCTCTGCGTAGTCCTCGGCAGCATAACGCGTCTCGCGCTCGTACTGCTGGGCACGATCGCGGATGTCGTCGGCCTGCTGCTGCGCAAGGCGGACGATCTCCTGCTCACCGGCAATGGTGAGGGCCTGCTGCTGAGCGTCGGCGATGATGGAATCAGCCTGAGCGGCGGCGGAAGCCATAAGCTCCTCGCGCTCCTTAAGGATACGGCGGGACTTCTGCCACTCCTCGGGATAGCTCATGCGGATCTCGTCGAGGATATTGAAGAACACGTCGGCGTCGATGACCTTGAACTGAGCGTTCTTGCCGAAAGGCGGCTTGGCTTCCTCGATCAGCCCTTCGAGCTCATCGACCAAGCTGACGATCCTATCGCCAGGAAAATTCTCGCCCGGCATCCGGTCTCCTTTCATAGGTAACATATCATCGTGCTAGTTTACCACATGCCACCAGGCAATAAAAAACGTCACGAAAAGCGGTGTCTGAGCGCTTCGACCACGTTGGGCGGGACAAACGTCGATACATCGCTGCCGAGCGAGGCGATCTGGCGAACGACCGAGCTCGAGATGTAACCGTACTGCGGAGCACTCATGACAAAGATGGACTCCAGCTCGCTATCCAAGCGATAATTGAGGTCGGCCTGCTGCAGCTCATACTCAAAGTCGGTCATGGCGCGCAGGCCCTTGACCACGGCCCCCGCCCCCTGCTCGCGAGCGAAGTCGACCAAGAGGCCGGTAAAGGGCAGGACCTCGACGCCGTCGATATCACCGAGCGCCTCACGAGCCAGCGCTACGCGCTCATCCAGCATAAACGTGGTGCCCACACCGTTTTTACCCTGCGACTCGGCGACAGCGACGATCACGCTGGGAAAGATGCGGCGGGCGCGGCGGATCACATCGATATGGCCAAACGTGATGGGATCGAAGGTGCCCGGGACGATCACGCGGTTGATGGTGTCATTCATGGGCGTCCTCCTGAAACGTCGTGGCATCGTTGTTATCGGCATCGGTGACGGCACTATCGTCCTCACCGTCGTCATCGCCGACCCAACGAAGCAGGTCGACCGAGGTAATGCCGTAGCGCTTCTCGCGCACGATCTCAAAGCCTGCCGGATGCGCGCCCGCATCGGCGGCGGCATGCTCAAACAGGGCATAAGCGCCAGGCGCAAGCAGACCCTGCTGAGCCAGGTTCTGCAGCATTTCCTCGACCGGCTCGGCACCAAAAGCATAGGGCGGGTCGAGCAGGACCAAATCAAAGGGGCCGCCCGGTACACGACCGCGCGAGGCACTTGCCAGCATGTCGCCCGTGACCACACGCCAACGCGCACGGTCACGGCAGAGCGACTCGATATTCTTGGTAATGAGCCGCGCGGCGTTGCGATCGATCTCGAACGTCGTGAGCGAGCGGGCCCCACGAGAGAGCATCTCTAACCCTAAGGCACCGGAGCCGCCAAAGGCGTCCAGCACACGAACCTCGTCCAAATCGAAATCGAATGCCGACATGACCATAGATGCGCACGCCTCGCGCACGCGATCAGTCGTGGGGCGGGTGACATCGCGACCACGGGGCTCCTCGATCTTACGACCGCGCCATTCGCCGCCGATGATTCTCATCCTCCGCTGACCTCCTTAAAGATATGTCGATAACGCATGGCGACCGCCTCGCGCAAGGGACGCGTCGCCACAGAGTCAAGGTTGCAAGCATACCGCAAGAGCTCGACCGCGTCCAAATGGGCCCATTCGATAAGGTCCTCATCGGCATCCAGGTCCACAAAGCGCAAGGTCACGCCACCGTGCTGACGGTACCCCAGGATTTCGCCCTCGTGACGCAGACGCAGGTCCATCTGGGCAAGCGTAAAACCATCCGAGGTCTTTTCGAGCGACTGGAGACGGTCTTGTGCCGCCGAGGCGCCGCCATTGCCCTTGGAGTGCGTCATGACCAGGCACGTGCCCGACACGCTGCCGCGGCCCACGCGACCGCGTAGCTGATGCAGCGCCGCCAAGCCAAACCGCTCACCGTTCTCGATGACCATGACGGTGGCGTTGGGCACGTCGACGCCCACCTCGACCACCGTAGTCGAGACGAGCACGTCAATCTCGCCACGCTTAAAGGCATCGATAACCTGGTCCTTCTCCCCCGCTGGCATGCGGCCGTGAAGGCGCTCGATGGCAAGACCCGGCAACGCCAGACGCAGGCGATCGAGCTCGGTCGCCGTATCGTGCAGCGGCACGGGGACCGTCACGCGGCCCTCGTCGTCGCGGGCGACACCGGGCACGTCCTCCAGATCATCGGCCGAGTCACTCGGCTCCACGAGCGGGCAAATCACGTAGGCCTGCTGACCCTTTTCATGCGCCTCGCGGATGGCGCCATAGGCAAGGTCGCGACTCGACTCGGTAAGCACGCGTGTCGTCACGCCAGCGCCAGGGACGGGCCGATGGCGGATGATACTCGTGTCCAGATCGCCGTAGACCGAAAGCGCCAGCGTACGCGGGATGGGCGTTGCCGTCATAACGAGCAGATCGGCACCGGGGCCCTTCGCGCGCAAGGCATTGCGTTGGCCGACGCCAAACCGGTGCTGCTCATCGATGACTACGAGCGACAGATACTTAAACGCCACGTTATCCGAAAGGACCGCGTGGGTTCCAAAGAGGACGTCGAGCTCTCCCGATTCCAGCTGTGCATGGATGCGCTCGCGCTCTGCGGCCGGCGTGGCACCCGTCAGAAGCGCCCAAGACATGCCGGCCTGCGAGAGCAGAGGGCCGGTCTTATCGGCATATTGACGCGCCAGCACGCCCGTGGGCGCCATAACGCAGGCCTGCGTGCCGCTATCGGCAGCCACAGCCAGCGCGCAGGCGGCAACGGCGGTCTTACCGGTACCGACATCGCCCAGCAGCAGGCGGTTCATCACGCGCCCGCCATCGCACATATCGCGCAGGATGTCTTGGAACGCGGCCTCCTGCTCGTCGCTCAGCGAAAACGGCAAGGCCTGCTTGAGCGCGGCCAGGTGCTCGCCCGCGGCGTGGGCGTAGGGAGCGACTTCGACCAAGACACCGTCGTTGCGCAGGCGCAGCGCCAGCTGCAGGTAGAGGCACTCCTCGTAGGCAAGCCGTGCGCGCGCGATTTCGCGCTCAGCCATGTTCGAGGGAAAGTGGATCGATCGAAGGGCACGGGCATGGCTCATCAGGCGACGTTTAACGCGTAAGCGTGCCGGAATGGGATCAAAGGGATTGCCGACGACCTCGAGCGCGCCACTTACGATACGGCGCATCCATGCCTGACTCACGCCGTCACTCACATAATGGACCGGCAAAATGGTGCCCGCAGCACGCCCCTCATCGAGCTTTTCAAAGTGCGGCGAGGCCATCTGCTTAAAACCGTAGGCAAACTCAACCTTGCCCATCACGGCCAGGCGGTCGCCCTGCTTAAGCTGCTGGGCAATCCAAGGCTGACGGAAAAAGGCGACCTGCAGCACGCCCGTCTCATCAACGAGTGAGACCTCGGTCACCTGCATGCGCGGACGCGGCTTCTTTTGAACGATACGGTCGACCGTGGCGATGATGGTGCACACGGTACCAATGGGCGCCATCTCGATGGACCAGGAGCGCGTAAAGTCGAGGTATCGATGAGGGATATGGAGAAGGAGGTCCCCCACCGTCCGAATACCCAGACGGCGAAGGGCCTCCTCACGTTTACCCGAAACATATTTGAGTCGCGCGATATCCTCGTCGAGCGCATTGCTCTGGGCAAAGCGCTCCGAGACGCGCGGCACGGAGCACAGCTCAGACATGGGCAGTTGCCTACTCGATCGAGAAGATAACGGGATAGAGCGGCTGCTCGCCACGATGGGCGTCAATCTCCAGATCCGGCTGAGCCTCCTCAATGGCGTCGACAATCTCCTGGAAGGCCTCATCGGACAGTTCCTCGCCTGCCAGAATCGTCAGCGCGTCACCCTCCTCTTCCTCCTGCATACGGTTGATGCAGTCGAGCGTGACCTGCTTCACGTCGGAGCCGACCACATCGATGGAGCCGGCGATGATGCCCATGACGTCACCGGAGTGAATCGGCGAGCCGTCGGAGGCACTGGAATCGCGCACGGCACGGGTGACCTCGCCATCACGAACCTCACTGATGGCGTCGACCATAGCGGCGACGGCATCCTCGAGCTCGGAATCGGGCAGGACCGCGAACAGCGCGGAGAAGGCCTGCGGAACGGTCTTGGTGGGAACGACGGCGACCTTCTTGTCGGTGCAGGCAGAGGCAGCGGCCTCGGCGGCCATGCGGATGTTGCCGTTGTTGGGCAGAATGATGACCGAGGTCGCGTTGACCTGGTCGACGGCGCCCAGCAGGTCTGCAGTCGAGGGATTCATGGTCTGGCCACCGGACACGATCACGTCAACGCCGAGGGACTTGAGGATGTCTGCCTCGCCGGAACCGGCGGCAACGGCGACAAAGCCCAGGGCCTTCGCGGGCTCGGCGGCCTTCTCCTGGTCCTCGTGGATCTTGGCGGTACGGTCGTGGGCCTCCATCTCCATGTTGTGGATAAAGACCTCGTAGATCTGGCCAAGCTGCAGCATGTGCTCGAGCACCAGGTTCGGGGTGTTGGAGTGCACGTGGATCTTGTAGTCGGGATATGCGCCCACGAGCAGCTCACAGTCGCCCATGGAACCCAGGAACTTAAGGCACTCGTCCTCGTCAAACGGGGCGTCGGCCTTAAACAGGAACTCATTGCAGTAACGGAATTCCGAGCCCTCCCAGTCGTCGTTAGCCTCGATCTCAACGCGGCCAAGAGCGGCATCACGGGCAGAGCCGGCGGAGTCAAACGTAGCGGAGAAATCCTCGACAACGGTGCTGCGGCCAAGAGCGGCAGCTACGAAGTTCTCGAGGAAGATGGCAAAGCCAAAGGCGCCGGAGTCGACCACGCCGTTCTCCTTCAGAACGGGCAGCAGGTCGGGCGTGCGAGCGACGGACTGGTAGGCCTCGACGACGATGGCATCGAGCGCGTCCTCGGCCGAGAACTTCTTCTTCTCGCACTCGTCGGCCTTGGTCGAGACATCGCGCAGCACCGTGAGAATCGTGCCCTCGATGGGCTTACGGACGGCCTGGAAGGCGACCTTGACGGCGCGGCGGAACGCATAGGCGATGTTGGCGGACGTGATGGGCTCATCAGCAGAGACGAGACCCTCGGCCACGCCGCGCAGGATCTGAGAGGTGATGACGCCGGAGTTGCCGCGGGCACCCATCAGGGAGCCGTGGGTGATGGCGCCGGCGATGGCCTCCATGTCGGCATCGGCGGGAAGGGCAGAAAGCTCCTTGGTCACCGAGGCGAGCGTGAGCGACATGTTGGTACCGGTGTCGCCGTCGGGTACGGGGAAGACATTGAGCTTGTTGATCTCCTCGGCCTTGTCGGAAACAGCAGCCGCAGCGATCGGAAAACAGGTGCGAATGGTCTTTGCAATCATGGGTATTTGAATCTCCGTTTTCGGATGCTAGTTCAGACGGCTCTTGAGCGCGTCGATGTGAATGCCGATCTTAAGGCTGGCGGGATCGATCTGGGCGATCTCCTGCAGAGTGAAGGCAACGGAGCTCGAAAGATTGTGGCAGACGGACTTCATGTTGACGCCGTTCTCGAGCACGACGTGAAGATCGACCGTAAGGCCGTTCTCGTCGGCGGAGACAAGCACGCCCTTGCGGAGGCGCTGACCGGCAAGCAGGCGCACGCTCTCGGCACCCTGGAGCTGCTCAGCCATACCGACAACGCCATAGCACGTCATCGCGGCATAACCGGCAATATCGGCAATAACGTCGTTCGAGACGCTCAGGCTGCCGTTAATGGTCTCAGACACAAGAATCTCCTTATCTGGTGCTCGCGGCACCATCTCGTGGGAGCAATCATTGCAATATTCTACAACGAGCGCGCCATGTTGAGGTGGTGGGTCGCGGGATTACATCCTCGACACGAAATGTTGATATGGTAACGTTCGCGCCAGGCGATCGCGGTATGAAAAAACCCGCCACATAAGCGACGGGTTTTACAACCTGGCTCCCCGGGTAGGACTCGAACCTACAACAGCGCGGTTAACAGCCGCGTGCT
>DXZZ01000074.1:0-7087 GCA_019419425.1 Collinsella sp.
ACGCAAAGAAGGCCACTTAATGTGGCCTTCGTCTTGCGCAGGACTGTAGAGCAGGAAACCTTATATCCAGCCCCCCCGTCCGGGGACCGCGCCGTACCAGCTACAGTGTCATGTTTGGATCGGCATCGACGTCGAACGGCGAGATTTCACCTCGGTCGAATTTACGGCGAGCGACCTCCGCGATCATGGCAGCGTTATCGGTGCAGGCAGACAAGGGCGGCACCGTCACGCGGATCCCCTGACGCCCGAGCTTCTTGATCATCATCTCGCGCAGATGCGGATTGGCCGAGACACCACCGCCGATGCAATACTCCTTGCACCCGGTGGCATGCAGGGCGTTCTTGGCCTTCTTGTACTGCACGTCAAAGACCGCCGCCTCAAACGAGGCCGCTAGATCGGGCAGGTGAATCGTGCGCCCGGCCTTGGTCTCCTGCTCGATGTAGAGCGTCACCGCCGTCTTGAGGCCCGAAAGCGAGAAGCGGTAGTCTCCCCTGCTGTTAAGCGCGCGGGGAAAATCGATCGCCTTGGGGTTGCCCGTCTCGGCAAGCTTGGAGATGATGGGGCCACCGGGATAGCCCAGGCCCAGCGCCTTTGCCACCTTGTCGAAGGCTTCGCCCACGGCGTCGTCGAGCGTCTCGCCGAGCACCTCGTAGTCGCCCCACGCCTTGACGTGAACAAGCATGGTATGACCGCCCGAGACGAGCGTGAAGATAAACGGCGGCTTGAGGTCGGGCTGCGCCAGCAAGTTGGCAAACAGGTGCCCCTCCAGATGGTTGACGCATACGAGCGGCTTACCGGCAGCGTAGGCAAAGCCTTTAGCAAAGGCAACGCCCACCACGAGGGCGCCCACCAGGCCCGGACCCTGTGTCACGCCCACGGCGGCAAGCTCGCTAGGGGCAATGGCTCCACCCTCAAGACCAAGCGATGCTGCGGCATCCTCGAGCGCCGCATCCACGACGCTCACAATCACCTCAACGTGTTTGCGCGAGGCGATCTCGGGCACCACGCCGCCAAAGCGGGCGTGAAAATCAATCTGTGTCGACACCTGGTTGGCCAGCATATTGCCATCTGCATCGATAATCGCCACCGCCGTCTCGTCGCAGGAGCTCTCGATAGCGAGCACTAGGCGGCGATGCTCAATCTCGACACGTTCCTCGGCAGAGCGCTTGGGCGCAGACAGGGGCCATGCGCGTTGCTCGGCTGCCGTCGGCTCGGGCGAGGCGTTATCGACCGGAAGCACGAGGGGAAGTGGGGCCGTCATGACGATGGCGTCCTTGCCGGCACCGTAATAGCCACGACGACGGCCAGCCTCGGTAAAGCCCAGAGCGTTATAAAGCGCGATCGCTCCCTCGTTACCGTCCTCGACCTCGAGCGAAGCCGTAGTGCAGCCGAGCATCTGGGCATCATAGCTCACGTGCGACAGCAGCTTGCGGGCAATGCCCTCACGGCGATGTGCCGGGTCGACGGCGACATCCAGAATCTGCACATCACCGTCCACGACCATACCGCCGGCAAGGCCCAGCAGCTTGCCGTCGTCGTGTGCCACCCACCAACTACGCGGCGCAGCGACGTCCTCGCCCAGTTCGGACAGGAACATGCCCGGCGTCCATGCCTTGTGTCCGGCACCTTCAAAGCAGGCAGCCTCTAGCGCGCTCGCGCCCTCGGCATCCGCCGCGCCCATGGGACGGAACTGCAGATGACGACCGGCGAGCTCATCGGCAACGCCCGTAATTTCGCTCTGTGCACTCTCAGCAAGACCAAGACGCTTGCGCTCATTTTCCTCGGCATCCGAAAGGCGCGTGTAAATCGGCAGGACGCGAGCCGGATCGCCGTCACCCGCAGCGTGCGCGAGCAGCAAGCCCTCGCCCGAAGGCCACCACAGGTCGCGCTCCACGCAGCGGGCGGTCTCGTCCTCACCCAGCAGCTTGCCATAGCGCACGAGACCGTCACCGGTCAGCTGAACCTGGTCCCAGTCCGCTGCTCGGCGCCACTCATCGAGCGCCACGGCGGCCTTGACCACGTGTTCGCGCTCAAATTGACGCTCGGGACCCTCATCGACCAGCATATACAGCGCCGGATATACCTCACCGCGCATAGCATCGGCCAAGATACCAAGCTTGCCGCGCACGCCAGCCTTCCACGCCGTCCAAGCGCAAGCGTCGAGCGTCGACACGCCCAGCAGCGGAACATTGGCACCACGCGCGAGGCCCTTGGCAGTGGAGATGCCGATGCGCACACCCGTAAAGGACCCCGGGCCGCGGCCGACCACATAGCAACCAACATCGCTGCGATCCAGACCGGCTTGAGCCAGCACGCCATCAACGGTATTCACGAGCTCAACGTTGGCGTGACGGCGACACATGTGGTCGCCACTCACGAGCTTCGTCTCGCCCGTCTGCCCATCAATCCAGCTTGCCGCGCAGGCAAGCATGTCGGTCGAGGTATCGAGCGCCACCACCAGCGCGTTGTCGTTATGCAAGCTCATCTTGTACAGCCTTATCAATCAAATGGGAAAGCTCCATTGCGCGGTCACCGTGCGCCTCAAGCGTTATCGTTCGCACATCGCTGTCGCCCTCATCACGCTTGAGCGTCACCGAAAGATACTCATCCGTCAGCTCGTCCTGGAATTGTTCGCCCCATTCCAGCAGGCAAGCGCCCTCATAGCCCAGCACATCGAAAATGCCCGTATCCTCGAGCTCGTAGGCATGCTCCAGGCGGTATAGATCAAAGTGAAACAGCGGAATACGACCTTGATCATGAACGGCCATGAGCGCAAACGTAGGACTCGTAACCATATGCCCATCGCCCAGCCCGCGCGAGACGCCCTTGGTAAAGTGAGTTTTGCCCACTCCCAGGCCACCGGTCAGGATGAGCACATCTCCGTCCTCAAGGCACGGTGCAATTAGCTCGCCAAAGTACTCCGTATCGGCAGCGCAAGTCGTTTTGTAAGTACCTACCCCCAGGCGCTCCAGGGACATATATGCTCCTTATTATTCCGAGGCGTCCTCTGGTGCGGGATGTCGCCCCAGATAGTCGCCCAGCATCTTAAAGTCTTCCTCCAGCAGCTCCTGCCACGCTGGATTGCGTAGCGCTGCTGCCGGATGGAAAGTGGGCATCACCACAAAGTGCCCCATCTGATGGAACCTGCCGCGCAGCTTGGTAATGCCGATCTCGGTCTTGAGCACAAAGTGCGTTGCGGGGTTGCCGAGCGTCACGATGATATCGGGCCAGATGCTTCGAATCTGCTCGCGCAAAAACGGTGAGCAAGCCAGCACTTCCTCGGGGCGCGGATTGCGGTTTCCCGGCGGGCGGCACTTAAGCACGTTGGCAATGTAGACGTCTTCGCGTTTGAGCCCCGCCAGCGACAAAATGCCGTTGAGGTCCTCGCCTGCCGCCCCCACAAAGGGCTCGCCCTGCAAATCCTCATTACGGCCCGGCGCCTCGCCAATAAACATCACGCGAGCGCGGGGGTTTCCCACGCCAAACACGATGTTGTGGCGCGACTGGTAAAGCTGGCAAAGGTGACAATCGCCCAGAACGGCCTCGATCTCCTCGAGTGCGACCTCACGCGGCGCCTGATGGCTATGGCCGGGAATGTGCATGACGCCCATAGCGACTCCTACACGTAGACCTTGTCGAGACGCATACCAAAGCCGCAAGCGACCTCGTAGTTAATCGTGCCGCGTAGGCGCGCCATCTCGTCCATGGTAATCTCGGCATCTCCATCGCGGCCGACAATGATCATCTCGTCACCATACTCGGCCTCGGGAATCTCATGCGCCGGGTTGGACTGAATGGCGACCATAAACTGGTCCATGCAGATATTGCCCACCTGACGCACACGCTCGCCGCGATACAGCACGTCCATACGATTGGAAAGCGTACGCGAAAGGCCATCGGCATAACCGATCGGAAGGGTGCAGATCTGAACGCGCGTGCGCGGTACGCGGTAGGTAAAGCCGTAGCCCACGCCCTCGCCCATCGCAGGATGCGCCACGCGCGTCACACGCGCGTGGACGCTCATGACGGGATCAAGCTGCATCACGCGACCACTCAGCTCACATGGCTGCAGACCATACAAACCGATGCCGGCACGAATCATGTCAAAGTGCATTGAAGAATCGAGCATCGAGGATGGCGTATTGGCACAATGCACGATACCGCATTCAAAACCTGCGTCCTTAATGGCCTGAACGGCCTCGGTAAAACGCTGGCACTGCAGCTTGTAGTCCCAACCCGAAGGTTCATCGGCCGTGGCAAAGTGCGTAAATACGCCGTCGCACTGAATACCGCGATGGAAGCTGATGCCGCGGACAAAGTCGAGCACCTGTGTGTAGTGAACGCCGATACGATTCATGCCCGTCTCGATGGCAAGATGGTACTTGCCCACCTTGCCCGCCGCGACGGCGCATTCGCCATACGCGAGAGCAAAATCGGACGTATAGACCGAGGGCATGATATCGAACTCGAGCAATGCAGGAATAGCCTCGATAGGCGGCTCGCTTAGAATCAGGATGGGCTTAGTAATTCCGCCCTGACGGAGCCCAACGCCCTCGTTGACCGTCGCCACGGCAAACATGTCGGCACCAGCCGAATACATGATCTTAGCGCACTCAACAGCTCCATGACCATAAGCATCGGCCTTGACCACGCAGCACAGGCGCTGACGCGGATTCAACAAGTTCTTATAGGCTCTCGTGTTGCGACGGAGCGCCCCGCGGTCGATCTCGACCCAGGACCAGCGCGTCAAATCGGCTTTATTCATGATTAGTCATCCGACCCTTCGTCCATGATTCCCAGATCTTCGAGCGCATCCTTTGCTGCCAGCTCCATGGCAGGACCGATCAAGTCGATAAGATCGGTCGCGATAACGCTCTTCTCACCATACTCCGTCGCCGCGGCAAAACCGGCGTAGCTGTGAAGTGCGACGGCGTACGAATACAGCAGCTCCCAACGATCCATCTCGTCGCGCATGGTGGCAAGCGTGCCGGCCAATATACCCGCGAGAACATCACCAGAACCGGCAGTTGCCAGAGAAGCCGGACCCGAGAGTGGCAGCAGCACGCGCTCAACGCCACAGATAGCCGTCGTCGGCCCCTTGGCTATGACCACCAGATTGTCGGAGCCTGCAGCCCAGACAACCTTCTGCGCAGCTGCAATCGCGGTACCAAGGTCGTTCACCTCGTCACCGGCAACCAGACGCGAAAGCTCACGATAGTGCGGCGTCATAACCAACGGCTGCTCACGACGATACATCTCGGGGTTACTATCAATACCGTCAATGGCAATCTTAGCAAGGCAGTTGAGTGCATCGGCGTCCAAAATTAGCGGTACATCAAGCTCGAGCAAGCCCGAAACCACCTGCATAGCGCCAGCAGACGTCGTCATACCGGGACCGCACAGCACGCAGCTGTACTTCTTTGCGATCTCGCACACCGTCATGCGCGCAGCGGCGCCAAAGGAGCCGCGGGAATCAGACGGAATAGCAAAGACCGGAATCGAAGGAAGTGCCATGCGAATGAGATTGGCGCAGGCGTCAGGAGCCGCGACTGCCACGTAACCAGCACCCGCGCGAGCTGCAGACTTGGCCGCCATAATGGCAGCACCAGGATATTGCGCAGATCCGGCGACAATAAGCACGGAGCCACGGGAATACTTATCGATATTCGATGGTAGCGGAGCAAAGTAATCAACTAAGTCACCGGGCTCGACAATCTCGGCGGCGTGGTCGACATCATCGATGACCTCGTCAAGACGGTCGTAAAGATTGCCGCAGATCAAATCGCCAGCATACTCAGGACCATCAGCGCTATACAGACCAATCTTGGGCGCAATCATCGTCACCGTGCGCTCGGCACGAATGCAGTCGTCATCAACAACGCCCGTCTCGGCATTCAGGCCCGAGGGGACATCAATGGATACGACACAATCGGCGCATTCATTGACCGTAGGAATCCAAATGGAAAACGGCGCACGCAGATTCCCGTGGAAACCGGTACCAAAAATGGCATCGACAACAACATCGGCCTTATCGATCAAAACCTCGAGTTCGTCACGCGAGGGACCGACGCAAACGTGCACATCGCGGCCGGCAGTTCGACGAGCAACATGACGTGCCAGAGCAGCAGGAATCTCATCCGGCTCAACCGGAGAAACGATATCCACGTCCACACCCTTGTGGCTCAGGATATCGGCGGCAACCCAACCGTCGCCGCCATTATTACCAAAACCGACCAGAACGAGAACCCGATCGGGATTGAGCTTCAAGACCTCGTTGGCGGCAAACTCACCCGCTAGCTCCATAAGCTCGGCCTTCGAAGTCCCTTCGCGTTCGATGATATCCTCGAGACGAACGACTTCTTCGGTACTCAAAACCGGTTTCATCTATGCTCCTAGCGTATCTTGCGAAGCATCGCCCAGGTGCTCCGTCAATGCTGAATTCTGCAGCTGTTCAAGCTCATCTAAAACAGAGCGAGCCTCTTTAAATGTCTGCGCAACGCGTTTCTTATTGCTCACTTTTTCTTCCTTAGGCTTAGGTCGAGCATCCTCGGTGATTGCAATGGCATTAGCGACAGCCAAGTCACCCGTAAGGGTAATAGAAAGAGCGACCTCGACAACACCCAAATCCTGGGCGATTTCGAGAGCACGACCAGAAAGCAGAGCCTTCGGTTTGCCGAGTTTATCACGCGTTACCGAAACATCCTTGCGACCCACGCCTTGACTAAAACCCGTGCCAAGAGCTTTAAGCACCGCCTCGCGCGAAGCAAAGCGGCTCGCATAGTGAGCAGCGGGACGCGATGATGCATCGCAATACGCACGCTCTTCTTCGGTAAACACACGCCGAGCAAACGACGGCGTCTTTTCAAGAATTGATTTCATGCGGGAAATCTCGACGATATCAACGCCGATACCAGCTTCAGCCATGTTCACCTCCATATCGCACAGACTAAGTTATTGTAGCCCGTTCACAGAAGATGCGACAAACGAGGGTTATAAAACACAGCTACTATGTGAGACAAATTGCCCGAGATACAAAAAAGGGGGAGGCCGCGAGGCCTCCCCCTTCTTCAGTTTCGTTGACGGCTCG
>DXZZ01000075.1:0-6913 GCA_019419425.1 Collinsella sp.
AGGCCCGAAAGAAAGGTAGGAGGCCATGACGAAAGGTCTGCACGTGCCTTCCGAGATCGGCAAGCTCAGGAAGGTCTGCCTGCACCGTCCCGGCGACGAGCTCCTCAACCTGCCGCCCGACGAGCTCGAGCGACTCCTGTTCGACGACGTCCCGTTCCTGGAGGTCGCGCAGCAGGAGCACGACACCTTCGCCCAGATCCTGAGGGACCAGGGCGTGGAGGTCCTCTATCTCGAGAACCTCGTCGCCGAGGTGTTCGACCAGGTCCCCGGCGCCCGCGCCGAGTTCACCGACCAGTACATCGCCGAGGCCGGCATCCGCGGCCAGCACATGCCGCAGATCGTCCGCGAGAAGCTGGACTCCATCGAGGACAACCTCGAGTTCGTCAAGAAGACCATGGCCGGCATGACCAAGTCCGAGATCGACATGCCCCTCACGGCGTCCACGACCCTCGACTCCCTGGTCAACTCCGAGTCCGAGTCCGACCTGATCATCGACCCGATGCCCAACCTCTACTTCACCCGCGACCCGTTCGCGGTCGTCGGCGAGGGCGTCAACCTCAACCGCATGTACTCGGTCACCCGCAACCGCGAGACCCTGTACGGCAAGTACGTCTTCAAGTACCACCCCGACTACAAGGACGTCTCGCTGTACTTCCGCCGCGACTGCCAGTTCCACACCGAGGGCGGCGACGTGCTGAACATCAACGAGAAGACCCTCGCCGTCGGCATCTCCCAGCGCACCCAGGCCGCCGCGATCGACGTCATGGCCCAGAACATCTTCTGGAACTCCGACTCCAAGGTCGAGCGCATCCTGGCCTTCGACATCCCCGTCTCGCGCGCCTTCATGCACCTCGACACGGTCTTCACCCAGATCGACGTCGATAAGTTCACGATCCACCCCGCCATCATGGGCACCCTGCGCGTCTACGAGCTGACCGCCGGCAAGAACCCGGGCGACGTGAACATCCGCCTGATCGAGGACACCCTCGAGCACGTCCTGGAGGACGCCACCGGCGTCGACCAGGTCAAGCTGATCCCCTGCGGCGGCGGCGACCCGATCGCGGCCTCCCGCGAGCAGTGGAACGACGGCTCCAACACCCTGTGCGTCGAGCCCGGCAAGATCTGCGTCTACGCCCGCAACACCGTCACCAACGACGTGCTGTACAAGGAGGGCCTGGACCTTCTCGTCGTGCCCTCCGCCGAGCTCTCCCGCGGCCGCGGCGGCCCGCGCTGCATGAGCATGCCCTTCTGGCGCGAGGACCTCTAAGGTCTTCAAGGACCCGTACAGGTCATAATACATACATCTAGCTGCCATTAGATGTCTTCCATTGGGGCGGTGCGGGTTTTCGCACCGCCCCAATCTTGTATGAGGAACGTCAACACGGTTGGATGACTGCTTTTGTAAGGAGCTTGGCCATGGACATCAAGACGATTGGCGTTGAGGAATGGCTCAACGTTTGGGAGAAGAGCGCCACGTGGGACATCGCCCAGTCGACGATCTCGTCGCTCACCATGGGCGAGCTGCGCGCGCTCGATGAGCAGGACGGCGCCACGTTCTACGAGCGCCTGGACCGCGAGAAGATGAACTACGGCTGGATCGAGGGTTCGCCGGAGTTTAAGGCTGAGGTTGCCAAGCTGTATCGTCGCGAGGTCAATCCCGATCACATTCTGCAGACCAATGGCTGCACGGGTGCGAACCTCAACGCCATCATGGCCGTGGTCGAGCCCGGCGACCACGTTATCGCCGAGTGGCCTACCTATGCGCCGCTCTATGAGAT
This sequence comes from Collinsella sp., assembly GCA_019419425.1. Classification (GTDB taxonomy): domain Bacteria; phylum Actinomycetota; class Coriobacteriia; order Coriobacteriales; family Coriobacteriaceae; genus Collinsella. The sequence continues at coordinate 1,779 of DXZZ01000075.1, forward strand.
CCCACGTACGCTCGGCGCCGAGGTCGAGTATTGGGAGCTTCGCGAGGGGCTCGGATGGAAACCCGATATCGAACAGCTCAAGCGCCTCGTTCGTCCCAACACGAAGCTCATCTGCATCAACAACGCATCGAACCCCATCGGTACGGTGCTCGATGCCGATATGCTCGGCCAGATTGCCGAGATCGCCCGCTCGGTGGGCGCCTATGTGCTGTGCGACGAGGTGTACCTGCCGCTTGAGAACACCGAGGCCTTTATGTCGATGGCTGACGTGTACGAGAGGGCCATTGTCACCAACTCGTTGTCGAAGACCTATTCGACGCCTGCGGCACGCGTGGGCTGGGTCGTGGCAGACGAAGAGATATCCAACCGAATCCGTACCTATCGCGATTACACCATGATCTGCGGCGGTGTGTTCAACGACGCCCTGGCGACCTATGTGCTTGAGCACAAGGACAAGATCCTCGAGCGCAATCGCAAGATCGTGTTTGGCAACCGCGATATCGCGCAGGCTTGGATCGATACGCAGCATCGCGTTTCCTGGACGGCCCCACAGGGCGTGTCTACCTCGTTAATCCAGCTGGATATTCCCGAGGACGACGAGGAGTTCTGCAAGCGCCTGCTGTCCGAGAGGGGAGTGCTGCTGGTACCCGGCAGCCGCTTTGAGCTTCCCTGTGGCGCACGCCTGGGCTACTGCGCGAGCGAGGACGTTCTGCGCGAGGGCCTGAGGCTTTTGGGCGAGGCGCTGGCGGAGTTTGATCGCTAGGATTCCGATGATCTTCGAGGGCCTTATCTAAATTGGCCGAAGATAATCGAAAACGGACCCGTTCCCCTAGGGGAAGCGGGCCCGTTTTTCTATACCGAGAAGTCAAGTTGTTACAAATGGGGCCGTAAAGCGAGCCGGTATCCGCTGGGCCTTATACTGAGTTTCCGGTGAACGGTATCAAGCGTCTGGTAAACGGTAATTTATTTACCAGAAATGAATAGGACAAACTTTTTTCTGAATAAAAATGAAAATGGTTGAGACGCGGTATGAACCGCTAATTCTATTCATAGCTTTAGTGGAAATATGCAATTTGAGGATGGTTTAACAAAGTTAAGTTCCATTTGATTTTAGGATTGAAAACGCGTTTAAGCACGTAAATACGCTTTATTAAGATGAAGCGTGCCATGCGTGAAGTATATGTGTATGCCGTTCACCCCCTATAAAAAACCGTTCGGGGGCAAGGTGGAAGTATGGGCTGATTTTGGATATAAATATGTCGTCAGCAATAACGCCTCACACGGAGGGGCGCTAACGAATCGGCCCTGACAAGGGCCCGAAAGAAAGGTAGGAGGCCATGACGAAAGGTCTGCACGTGCCTTCCGAGATCGGCAAGCTCAGGAAGGTCTGCCTGCACCGTCCCGGCGACGAGCTCCTCAACCTGCCGCCCGACGAGCTCGAGCGACTCCTGTTCGACGACGTCCCGTTCCTGGAGGTCGCGCAGCAGGAGCACGACACCTTCGCCCAGATCCTGAGGGACCAGGGCGTGGAGGTCCTCTATCTCGAGAACCTCGTCGCCGAGGTGTTCGACCAGGTCCCCGGCGCCCGCGCCGAGTTCACCGACCAGTACATCGCCGAGGCCGGCATCCGCGGCCAGCACATGCCGCAGATCGTCCGCGAGAAGCTGGACTCCATCGAGGACAACCTCGAGTTCGTCAAGAAGACCATGGCCGGCATGACCAAGTCCGAGATCGACATGCCCCTCACGGCGTCCACGACCCTCGACTCCCTGGTCAACTCCGAGTCCGAGTCCGACCTGATCATCGACCCGATGCCCAACCTCTACTTCACCCGCGACCCGTTCGCGGTCGTCGGCGAGGGCGTCAACCTCAACCGCATGTACTCGGTCACCCGCAACCGCGAGACCCTGTACGGCAAGTACGTCTTCAAGTACCACCCCGACTACAAGGACGTCTCGCTGTACTTCCGCCGCGACTGCCAGTTCCACACCGAGGGCGGCGACGTGCTGAACATCAACGAGAAGACCCTCGCCGTCGGCATCTCCCAGCGCACCCAGGCCGCCGCGATCGACGTCATGGCCCAGAACATCTTCTGGAACTCCGACTCCAAGGTCGAGCGCATCCTGGCCTTCGACATCCCCGTCTCGCGCGCCTTCATGCACCTCGACACGGTCTTCACCCAGATCGACGTCGATAAGTTCACGATCCACCCCGCCATCATGGGCACCCTGCGCGTCTACGAGCTGACCGCCGGCAAGAACCCGGGCGACGTGAACATCCGCCTGATCGAGGACACCCTCGAGCACGTCCTGGAGGACGCCACCGGCGTCGACCAGGTCAAGCTGATCCCCTGCGGCGGCGGCGACCCGATCGCGGCCTCCCGCGAGCAGTGGAACGACGGCTCCAACACCCTGTGCGTCGAGCCCGGCAAGATCTGCGTCTACGCCCGCAACACCGTCACCAACGACGTGCTGTACAAGGAGGGCCTGGACCTTCTCGTCGTGCCCTCCGCCGAGCTCTCCCGCGGCCGCGGCGGCCCGCGCTGCATGAGCATGCCCTTCTGGCGCGAGGACCTCTAAGTCTTTCAGTTTCCGGTGCGGTCTCCCTACAACCGCACCGGTTTCGCCCGTCAAACGGGTACCATTACGTAAGTAATTAAGGAATTCATTTCTTCGAAAGGAAACGAACCATGGGTGTTAACCTTTCCGGCCGTAGCTTCCTCAAGCTTCTCGACCTCACCACCGAGGAGATCGAGTACCTGCTCAAGCTCTCCAAGAACTTCAAGGACATGAAGCGCGCTGGCGTTCCGCACCGCTATCTCGAGGGCAAGAACATCGTTCTGCTCTTCCAGAAGACCTCCACTCGTACCCGCTGCGCCTTCGAGGTCGGCGGCATGGATCTGGGCATGGGCGTCACCTACCTCGATCCGGGTTCGTCGCAGATGGGCAAGAAGGAGTCCATCGAGGACACCGCTCGCGTTCTCGGCCGCATGTATGACGGCATCGAGTTCCGTGGCTTTGCCCAGGATGACGTCGAGGAGCTCGCTGCTAAGTCCGGCGTGCCCGTCTGGAACGGACTGACCACCGAGTGGCACCCCACCCAGATGCTCGCCGATATCCTGACCGTCCAGGAGAACTTCAACTACGACATCAAGGGCAAGACCCTCGTCTTCATGGGCGACTGCAAGAACAACGTCGCTCGTTCCCTCATGGTCGTCTGCTCCAAGCTCGGCATGAACTTCGTGGCCTGCGGCCCCGAGGAGTGCATGCCCGCTGACGACGTCATCGAGGCCTGCAAGCCCATCGCCGAGGCCAACGGCTGCGCCATCAAGCTGACCACCGACGTTAAGGACGGCGTCACCGGTGCCGACGTCATCTACACCGACGTGTGGGTCTCCATGGGCGAGCCCGACGAGGTCTGGGCCGAGCGCATCGCTCAGCTCACCCCGTATCGTGTCACCTCCGAGGTCATGGCTATGGCCAACCCGGGTGCCATCTTCCTGCACTGCCTGCCCAGCTTCCACGACACCAACACCACCATTGGCGCCGAGAAGTGCGAGCAGTTCGGCATCACCGAGCAGGAGGTCACCGACGAGGTCTTCGAGAGCCCCGCTTCCAAGGTCTTCGACGAGGCCGAGAACCGCATGCACACCATCAAGGCTGTCATGTACGCCACGCTCAAGTAAGAGCATCTAGCATCTCGCTCGGGGTGTATTGCTGCACACCCCGAGCAGTTTTATCTGGTAATAATCTCGCATCGAGCGGCAGGCACGGCACGGAAGAGCCGCTTCTGGCGAGATCAGTAAATGATTTATGAAGGGGGGATGAGAACTATGACTGAGACCGCTAAGAAAAAGCGCGGTATGCCTTCATCGTTCACCATTCTTCTTGCTCTGCTGGCAATTGTCGCGGTTGTTACCGTTATCGTCTCCGGTACGTCCGGCGGCGCGGTTACCGCTGCCCGCCTGAGCGATTTCTGCACCGCCCCGGTCAAGGGCTTCGCTGACGCTCTGCCCGTCTGCCTCTTCGTTATGATCCTCGGCGGCTTCCTCGGCATGATGACCGAGACCGGCGCCTTGGACAACGGCATTGCCGTTCTGGTGCAGAAGCTTAAGGGCAATGAGATCATGCTCATTCCCGTGCTGATGCTCATCTTCTCCCTCGGTGGTACCACCTATGGTATGTGCGAGGAGACCGTTCCCTTCTACGCCCTGCTCGCCGCTACCATGATGGCCGCTGGCTTCGACCCCATGGTCGGTGCCGCTACCGTCCTGCTCGGCGCTGGCTGCGGCTGCCTGGGCTCCACGGTTAACCCGTTCGCCGTCGGCGCTGCCGTCGACGCTCTGACCGGCGTTGGCATTGAGGTCAACCAGTCCATCATCATCGGCCTCGGTGCCGTCCTGTGGATTGTCACTACCGCTATGTCCATCTTCTTCGTGATGAGCTACGCCAAGAAGGTCAAGGCTGACAAGGGTTCCACCATCCTGTCGATGCAGGAGCTCAAGGACGCCGAAGAGGCTCACGGCAAGGCTGCTTCCGAGGTTAACAAGGAGGTCAAGCTCACCGGTCGTCAGAAGGGTGTTCTGATCGCCTTTGCCTTCACCTTCGTCGTCATGATCGTCGGCTTCATCCCGCTGGCCGACCTCAACGAGGGCGTCGCCAACTTCTTTGACGCTGGCGCTGTCTACGACGCCGACGGTAACGCCGTCGTCCAGGGCTGGTCTGCCCTGATCACCGGCCTGCCCATTGGCCAGTGGTACTTCGACGAGGCTTCCACCTGGTTCTTCCTCATGGCCGTCCTGATCGGTATCATCGGTGGCCTGTCCGAGAAGCAGATCGTTAACACCTTTATCACCGGCGCTGCCGACATGATGTCCGTTGTTCTCGTCATCGCCCTCGCCCGTGGTATCTCCGTCCTCATGGCTAACACCGGCCTCGACGTCTTCGTCCTCGACGCTGCCGCCAATGCTCTGGCTGGCCTGTCCGGCGTGATCTTCGCTCCCATGAGCTTCCTGGTCTACTTCGGCCTGTCCTTCCTGATCCCCTCGACCTCTGGTATGGCTACCGTCTCCATGCCCATCATGGGACCGCTGGCTGTTAAGCTCGGCTTCTCGCCCGAGGTCATGGTCATGATCT
>DXZZ01000076.1:0-6873 GCA_019419425.1 Collinsella sp.
ATGAGGCTCCAACGCAAGTTGGGGCCTTTTTTCATATTGGCACACAAGGTCAAAGGCGGCAGCATGATCCTCCTGGTCGACAAGATCGAAAAAAGCTTCGGCGCACGCGTCCTCTTTAGCGGCGCGTCCTTCCAGATCAACCCCGGCGAGCGCTTCGCGCTTGTGGGACCCAACGGCGCCGGCAAAACCACCATGCTCAAAATCATCATGGGCATCGACAGTCCCGACGCCGGCCAGGTCCAGTACGCCAAGGACTGCCAGGTGGGCTACCTAGAGCAGGAAACTAATCTGGAACAAAAGGACACCACCATCCTCGCCGAGGTCATGGCCGCCGCCAAGGAAATCCGCCGCATGGGCGAGCGCGCTAACGAGCTGCAGGCCCAGATCACCGAGCTCTCCGAGCAGGGCAAGGACGTCGACGCACTCCTTAACGAGTACGGCCAGGTCCAGGACCGCTTTGAGCACCTGGGCGGCTACGAGCTCGAGAGCAACGCCCGCAAGATCCTGTCCGGCCTGGGCTTTAAGGTCACTGACTTTGAGCGCCCATGCTCCGAGTTCTCGGGCGGCTGGCAGATGCGCATCGCGCTCGCCAAGCTCTTCCTGCGCCACCCCGACCTGCTGCTTCTGGACGAGCCCACCAACCACCTGGACCTCGAAAGCGTCCAGTGGCTGCGCGGCTTTATCGCCAACTACGATGGCGCCGTGCTCATCGTCAGCCACGACCGCGCTTTCATGGACGCCTGCGTCGACCATGTCGCCGCTCTCGAAAACCGCCGCGTGACCACCTACACCGGCAACTACAGCAGCTACCTCAAGCAGCGCGAGGACAACCTGGAGCAGATGCGCGCCAAGCGCGCCGCCCAGGAGCGCGACATCGCCCACATGCAGGTCTTCGTCGACAAGTTCCGCTACAAGCCCACCAAGGCCGCCCAGGCGCAGGAGCGCATCCGCAAGATCGAGCAGATCAAAAAGGAGCTCGTCATCCTACCCGAAGGCCACAAGCACATCGACTTTAAGTTCCCCGACCCGCCGCGCTCCGGCGACATGGTCGTGGGCTTGGAGGGCGTGTCCAAGTCCTACGGCGACAAACACATCTACAGCGACATCGACCTCAAGCTCTACCGCGGCGAGCACGTGGCGCTCGTCGGCCCTAACGGCGCCGGCAAGTCCACCCTCATGAAGATCATCGCCGGCCTGGAACCGCCCACCACCGGCACGCGCGACCTGGGCACCAACGTGGGCGTGGCCTACTATGCCCAGCACGCGCTCGAGGGCATGACCGAGTCCAACACCGTCCTGCAAGAGATCGACACTGTTACGCCCAAGTGGACCGTACCCCAGCAGCGCAGCCTGCTGGGCGCCTTCCTGTTTAGCGACAACGATTCCATCGAAAAGCAGGTTCGCGTCCTCTCCGGCGGCGAAAAGGCTCGTCTGGCCCTGGCCAAGATGCTTGTGGCCCCCGAGGCGCTCCTGTGCCTGGACGAGCCCACCAACCACCTGGACATCGACTCGGTGGACATGCTCGAGAACGCCCTGCAAAACTTCCCCGGTACCATCGTGCTGATCAGCCACGACGAGCACCTGGTACGTGCCGTGGCCAACCGCGTCATCGACATCCGCGACGGCAAGGTCACGGTCTACGACGGCGACTACGACTACTACCTCTACAAGCGCGATGACCTCGCAGCCCGCGCCGCCGCCGAGGCGTCCACGGAGAGCGCACCTGCCGCGGCCAAGCCCACCAAAGCCAACGCTGCCCACGCCGATACTCCCGCCGCGGCGCCTAAGCCGGCCGAGGGCAAAAAGACCAAAGAGCAAAAGCGCGCCGAGGCCCAGGCCCGCGCCGCGCTCAACAAAAAGCTCAAGGGCGTGCGCAACCAGCTCAAGAAGATCGAGACCGAGCTCGACAAAAAGCGCGCCCGCTATGACGAGCTTATGGAATTGATGGCAAGCGAAGAGCTTTATGCCGATCAGGATAAGTTCAACGCCGCGCTGGGGGAATATAACGGGCTTAAGCAAGAGCTGCCCAAGCTCGAGGATGAATGGCTGGAGCTTTCCACCCAGATCGAAGAGGAGACCGCGCGTGAACTCTCGTAAGGCCGCTGCCGTGGCGATGAGCATCGTCGCCATCGCCTGTCGCATCTGCGGCATCTTTATGAGCGCGATGACCGTGCTGCTGTGCTTTAGCGGCCTCACCGCCAAGCTGCAGATCGTGGGCTTTGTCGTTGAGCTTTCGCGCGCCCTTCCGAGCGCCATCGCCGGCTACGGCGTCATCACATCGCCCTTCGGCGGCGTGTTCCGCCTGGATTACGCTATTGTCGCCGTTATCCTGTTTGCGATCGACTACCTGCTCACGCGCGCCTCGCGTCGCGTCCGCTAGGGGAGCGCCATGTCCAGCAGCTACCTCATGAACCTGCTCGCCAGCGCCGTCGCCGTCATCGTGGGTATTGTCATCCACGAGAGCGCGCATGCCGCCGCGGCCTGGGCGCTCGGCGACAAGACGGCCCGTTCGCGCGGCCGTGTCTCACTTAACCCGCTCAACCACATCGACCCGTTTGGCACCATCCTCCTGCCGCTGCTCATGCTCGCCGCCGGCGGCCCGGTGTTCGCCTTCGCCAAGCCGGTACCCGTCTACCTCAACAACCTCAAGCACCCCAAGCGCGACGAGGTCCTTGTGAGCGCAGCCGGCCCCGCGTCGAACATCGCACTCGCGGGCCTCGCTGCAGCGCTCATGCACGCAGCATATGGCAACCTCTACGCCAGCATGTCCTTTGCCGTGGCGTCCCAAATCATGAACTTCGGTTCCACGTTTATCGTGGTCAACTTGTCACTCGCGTTCTTTAACCTCATCCCAATCCCGCCGCTCGACGGCTCGTCGATCATCGTTCCGTTCCTAAAAGGCAAGGCGCTCGCCAACTACTACCGCCTGCAGCAGTACGCCATGCCGATCCTTATCATCGTGCTGTACCTGCTGCCCATGTGGACCGGCATCGACGTGATCGGCCGCTATTTCGACGTTACCGTGTATCCATTGGCCGAGTGGCTGCTCAACTTCGCAATCGCCGGCATCTAAGGTAAACTTACAGGTCGACCGTGCAAAACGGTCTCAACATGCACCCAAACCGCGCCGCGAAGGCGCCGTCAAAGGAGGTCGAAGATGTCGTATCGCGTGTCGACGCAGGTCTACAGCGGACCGTTCGACCTGCTGCTGCAGCTGGTAACTCGCCAAAAAGTAGATATCGGCGCCATCTCGATCAGCGAGGTGGCCGAGCAATACCTTGCCGAGGTCGAGCGCATCGAGGCGCTCGACCTGGACGTGGCGAGCGACTTTTTGCTGGTCGCGGCAACCCTTTTGGACATCAAGGCCGCCTCGCTGGTGCCCCAGGAGGCCCCGCGCAACACCGACGAAGATGATGAGGACGACGAAGATCTCGAGGAACTCAGTGCGCTCGACGGCGATGCCCTGCGCGAGGTCCTGATCCAGCGCTTGATCGCCTACAAACAGTTTAAGGGCGCGGCGGCTGCCCTTGGCGCGCGCATGCAGGCCGAGAGCCGCATGCATCCGCGCGTGGCCGGCCCCGACCCCGAGTTCTTGGGCCTTATGCCCGACTATCTGGCCGGCATCACCCTGCGCGGCCTCGCCGTCATCTGCGCCGACCTGGACGGCAAGCGCCAGACCTTCCTGCTGGAAGCCGAGCACGTGGCACCGCATCGCGTGCCGCTCGACCTGACGGTGGCCTCGGTCGACCGCTTTACCATGGCGCATCAAACCTGCACCTTTCGCGAGCTGCTGGACGGCGACGCCACCACCGAGCAGCTCGTCGTCACCTTCCTGGCTATGCTCGAGCTCGCCAAACGCGGCTCGCTCACGCTGAGCCAGGACGAGATTTTTGGAACCATCTGCATCAACCGCGTCGAGGGCGCCGAGGCATACGTGCCCGGCGAGGGCCCCGAGCTCACCGAATAGGAGCGGCAACCATGTCAACCCTTTCCACGCTAGAGGCAAACAGCCTCAAAGGCGCCCTCGAGGCGCTGCTGCTGGTGTCGAGCGATCCCGTAAGCGCGCCCGCGCTGGCAGGTGCGCTGGATATCGCCCCCGGCGAGTGCGCATCGCTTTTGGCCGAGCTCAAGGTTGAGTACGAGGAGGCCAACCGCGGCTTTCAGCTGCGCGAGGTCGCCGGTGGCTGGCGACTGTTTACGCACCCCGCCTACCACGATGTGGTCGAGGCCTACGTGCTGAGCTGGGACACGCAAAAGCTGTCGCAGGCGGCGCTTGAGACCCTGGCTGTCATCGCCTATCACCAGCCCGTCACGCGCGAGGTAGTCAAGGGCATCCGCGGCGTCAACTCCGACGGCGTCATCGCGTCGCTCGTGGACAAGGGTCTGGTGCGCGAGCTCGGCCGCGACCCCGAGCGTGGTCAGGCCATCATCTACGGCACGACCAACGCCTTCTTGGAAAAGTTCGGCCTGCGCTCCACCCGCGACCTGCCCGATCTGGAGCAGTTTGCCCCCGACGAGCAATCGCGCCAGTTTATCCGCGAGCGCCTGAGCGGCCGCAGCATTCAGTCCACGCTCGAGAAGCAGGCCGAGGACCTGGACGAAGAACGCGATCTGATCGATACCGATGTTGAAGATGTTGAGGCAGTCGAGGACTTGGAGACCCTGGTCGTCGACGAGACCTCGGAGGGTTTGCATGACGAGGACTAACGAAGTAGGGGAGACGCACATCGCCGGCGTCTCGGGTGCGCCCGCGACCGACGCCCAGCCCGTCTACCCGCATACCATGCGCCTGCAGCGCTTTTTGGCGCGCGCGGGCGTGGCGAGCCGCCGTGGCTCGGAGGACCTAATGACCGCCGGCCGCGTGACCGTCAACGGCGAGGTCGCGACCGAGCTGGGCACCAAGGTCGATGTCGACCACGATCACATCGAGGTCGACGGCATGCCCGTCAAGCTCAACCAGGGCGCCGTGTACCTGATGCTCTATAAGCCGACGGGCTACCTCACCACCATGAGCGACCCTCAGGAGCGCCCTTGCGTGGCCGACCTGGTCCCGCGCGACCGCTTTCCGGGGCTCTTCCCGGTGGGTCGCCTGGACCGCGACACCACGGGCCTTTTGCTCTTTACCACCGACGGCAACCTGTCGCAGGATCTGCTGCACCCCAGCAAGCATGTTTACAAGACCTACCAGGCGCTCGTGGACGGCAACCTGACCGATCGCGACTTAGAACCACTCCGCCGCGGCATCGAGCTCGATGACGGCCTGTGCCAGCCGGCGATCTGCCGCGTCATTAAAGCGCGTGAGGCCGAGGCCGTAGCTCCGCAAGGCGTTAAGCCCGGCACCACCGCCGTGGAGGTTATCATCCGCGAGGGCCGCAAAAACCAGGTCAAACGCATGCTGAGCAAGATCCACCATCCGGTGATCCGCCTGCACCGCTGTAACTTTGCCGGCCTGGAGCTCAAGGACGTGGCCAAGGGCTCGTGGCGCGAGCTCACCGACCGCGAGGTACAGATCCTCAAGGCCGGCGGCATCCCGCCCAAGCAGGCGACCGCCAAGCGCGGCGCGGTGCCCGCGACCAACACCGCGAGTCGCACGCGCCACCACGGCAGCCACGGCTCCGCACCCAAGCGCAACACCTACCGCGAGCGCTACACGGGCTAGCCAGTCCGCCAAGCCGTAGCGTCCGCGTACCATACCAGCACGTCAACCACCGAAAGGAAGCATTGCATGATCGTCGCCATCGACGGCCCCGCCGGTTCCGGCAAGTCCACCATCGCCAAGGAGATTGCCCGCCAACTGGGCTTTAACAAGCTCGACACGGGCGCCATGTATCGCGCCGTCACCTTCGCCGCGCTCGACCGCGGCATCGACCTGGACGACGAGGCTGTCATCGATGCCCTCGCCGAACAGATCGAGATTCGCTTTACCAACGGCACCGGCGAGGACACGCGCCTAACCATCGACGGCCAGGACGCCTCGGCCGCCATCCGCACCCCGCAGGTGGACGCCAACGTCTCCAAGGTCTCGGCCTACCCGGGCGTACGCGCCGCCATGCTCATCCACCAGCGTCGCGCCGCCGAAGACCGCGACATCGTCGCCGAGGGTCGCGACATCGGCACCGTCGTGTTCCCCAACGCACAGGTCAAGGTGTTCCTGACCGCCGACCCGCGTGAGCGTGCCCGCCGCCGTGTGCTGCAGCGCCACCAAAACGACGCCCAGCCGCTTACTGCCGAGCTGCTCGAGGCCGAGGTCGACGAGACCCTCGACGCCCTCAAGCAGCGCGACAAACTCGACAGCAGCCGCGAGGTCGCACCGCTCGCGCCCGCCGAGGACGCCGTGCACGTCGACTCCACCGCCCACACCATCGACGAGGTCGTCCGCATTATCGAGGACCTCATCAACCAAAGGAGGTAACTCATGCGCCTGTTTAAGCAGACGCCCGAGGATTACTACAACGCCCCCTACGCTGAGTTCCCGGCGCTCATCCGCGGCACTGTCGCCGTAGTCATGGGCATCCTGTGGGTCTTCTCCAAGCTCATGTGGCGCTGGAAGATCGAGGACGCCGACCTGCTGTTTGAGCGCCAGGAGGGCCGCGGCAGCGTGGTCATCTGCAACCACACCTCGATGGCCGAACTCTTGGCTGTGGAGACGGCGCTGTTCTTTGGCGGCCGCCGCATCCGCCCCATCTTTAAGTCCGAGTTCGCCAAGAGCAAGATCATACGCTGGGCCTTTAGCCGCGTTGGCGGCATCCCCGTCGAGCGTGGCACCGCCGACATGAAGTGCCTGCGCGCCGCCCAGCATGCGCTGCAGCGCGGCGAGGACGTCCTGATCTTCCCCGAGGGCACGCGCATCCGCTCGCGCGAGATCAAGCCCGA
>DXZZ01000077.1:0-6799 GCA_019419425.1 Collinsella sp.
GGCCCTTGCGGCGTAGTCGCTATTTGTTCAGTCCAAGTTTCGGGGCGCAGTTCACTGTCCCCTTTGTGGTGGTTTTTATGTTGATGAGTTAACAAATAGGGCGTGCGGGGCTTGCGGTCGCTGGGTACGGCTAAGATGTTTACCCGTTAGCATTATGCAAGCGAAAGGCGGTCGTCTCCCATGCAACAGAGCGACGAGACACGTTTCGAGGACTTTGTCGGACTGATCAGTGGACTCTACAAGGAGATCCAGCGCATTAAGACATCTGAGGGCGCAAGGCTGGGCCTTAAGGGCTCCGACATCATGTGCCTGTACTATCTTGAGCGCAGCAAGGACGGCCTGACTGGTGCCGACCTCGCCCGCATGGCTGGCGTGACCCGCGCTGCCGTCTCGCGCACGCTGGCGCATCTGGAGGAGGGCGGCTACGTCGAAGTCGACGATTCGGGCGATGCCGCCGTTAAGTATCGCGCCCCGGTTCGCCTGACCACGTTGGGCGGCGAGAGCATGAACGAGGCCGATTGCATTATTCGTGAAGTGCTCGACACCACCGGCAAGGCCATGGGCGTGGAGCAGCGTGAGCAGATGTATGCGTCGCTGCGTACGATTCTCAACACCTTGCGCGAGCTGTAGGGCCGCCTAGGCATTTGCTTCCCATTAACAACTGCATCGTCCCGTTTGAGCGCGTATACCGTGCCGGGGCATTGCTGTCAAAATTCCCTGCGCGGGACCTGCGCAAGAAAGGATTCGCTATGTCCGTCCGCATTATTACCGATTCCGCAAGCGATATGTCGCCGGCCGAGCACCCGGCACTGGACGTTTTGCCGCTGTCCGTCACCTTTGGCACCGATGTGTACATGGATGGCGTCGACATCGATCACCAGCGCTTTTACGAGATGCTCGTGGAGCGCGATGAGCTGCCCAAGACCGGCCAGGTCAACCCGTACGCGTTCTCGCAGGCTATCGCCGAGATTCGCGAAGCCGGCGATGAGGCTGTGATTATTACCGTGGGCGCTAAGCTGTCGGGCACCAATCAGAGCGCCCGTACCGCACTAGCCGAGGCGCCGGGCGGCGATGTGTACGTGGTTGATAGCAACAACGTCACCCTGGGTGAACGCATTCTGGTTGAGTATGCGCTGCGCTTGGTGGACGAGGGCCGTAGCGCGGCCCAGATCGCGGCGACGGTCGAGGCCGTGCGCGACCGCGTGGTGGTTATCGGCCTGCTCGAGACGCTGGAGTACCTGGTGCGCGGCGGTCGCCTGTCTGCTGCTGCCGGCGCCGTGGGTACGCTGCTCAACGTAAAGCCCGTGGTAGCTGCCGAGGACGGTCTGATTGTGCAGCTGGGAAAGGCGCGCGGTTCCAAGAACGGCCGCAACCTGCTGAACCAAAAGGTCGAAAAGGCGGGCGGCATCGACTTTTCCATGCCGCTGGCGCTCGGCTATACGGGCCTTTCGGATGCGGTGCTCAAGAAGTATATCGAGGACAGCGCGGCACTGTGGGCTGGCCACACCGAGGGCGAGCTGCCCGTTCACACCATCGGTGCCACCATCGGTACCCACGTAGGCCCCGGTGCCGTAGCCGTAGCCTTCTTCCAGCCCGCCAACTAACCAACCTGCCAACAAATGATCCCTTGGGGACGGAGGAAAACGGATCATCGACCGCACGGAGGCCGCGAATGATCCGTTTTCCTCCGTCCCCAAGGGATCATTTCTTTATGCTGTTAATGCGGAGAAGGGAGCGAGCGATGGCGTCTGAGGGCTTTTTTGAACGGGTGTACGAGGTGGTCGAGCAGATCCCCGAAGGGATGGTCGCCACGTATGGTCAGGTGGCGCTGCTTGCCGGTCGTCCACGAAGTGCGCGGTACGTGGGGTATGCCCTGCACAGCAATCCGCGCCCCGGCGAGATACCCTGCCATCGCGTGGTGTTTGCCGACGGGCGCATATGCGAGGGTTTTGCTTTTGGCGGTCCCGATGCTCAACGTGAGCTTTTGCTAGGGGAGGGCGTGACGTTTGTCGACCCCATGCACGTCGATCTGGGCGCCTGTCGCTGGCCCGCCGGACTCTAACAGATCTGCCGTGGCCAAAACTACCACAAAGGTGCCTGTCCCCTTTGCGGCGGTTTTCCGTTGTAGGTTTACCGGGGCTAACTTATGGAGAAGCTATGGCGGCTCATATTGATGCTGCAAAGTAAACCACGGTGAACTATATTTTATTCAACAACGGAGCGGGCAATAGGCGATGAAAAAGCCTGCCCTGTTGAGTTTGATTCGCATCCCTCCCCTCTGTGCGATTCAACGGTGTACTTCGGGAACGGGCCCGCTGGCAACTGACTGCCGGCGGGCCCGTTCCCGTTTGTCGGGGGAGTGCGATGGGCGGAGCCGAACCGGTCGGGCACCAAAAAAAGGCGGACGCCGTAGCGCCCGCCCTATAGCAATCGAAAGTTCAAACCAGCAGGTCGGTCTAGTACACCATGCCCATGGCGTCCCGAACCTCGGCCAGGGTCTGCTCGGCGATCTCGTTGGCGCGACGGTTGCCCTCGTGCAGCACGTCCTTCACGTAGTCCAGATCGTTCTCGTAGCGCTGACGACGCTCACGGATCGGGGCGAAGTACTCGTTGACGGCCTCGGTCACGTACTTCTTGAGCTGGCCGGAGCCGCCCATGCCGATCTCCTCGGCAATCTCGACCTCGGAGCGGCCGGTGCAGATGGCGGCCGTCGAAAGCAGGCCGGACACGCCGGGGCGGTTCTCGGGGTCGAACGTGATCATGCGCTCGGAGTCGGTCTGGCTCTTCTTGATGCGCTTGGCCGTCTCCTCGGCGGTCATCGAGATGTTGATGGCGTTGCCGTAGCTCTTGCTCATCTTGCGACCGTCCAGGCCGGGCAGCAGTGGGGTCTCGGACAGCAGCGCATCGACCTCGGGGAACACCTTGCCGTAGCGGTTGTTAAAGCGGCGGGCGATGGTGCGGGTGAGCTCGATGTGCGGCAGCTGATCGCGACCGACGGGCACCACATTGCCCTTGCAGAACAGGATGTCGCAGGCCTGGTGCACCGGGTAGGTGAGCAGAAGGCCGGTGAGCTCGTGGCCCGAGGCCTCCATCTCGGCCTTGACCGTGGGGTTGCGCGCCAGCTCAGCCTCGGACACCAGCGACAGGAACGGCAGCATGAGCTGGTTTGCGGCGGGCACGGCGGAGTGCGCGTAGATCATGGTCTTGTCGGGGTCGATTCCGCAGGCAAGGTAGTCCATCACCATGTTGTACACGTTGTCCTGGATGTGCTCGGTGGTGTCGCGGTCGGTGATGACCTGGTAGTCGGCGATGAGCACGTTGGTCTTGGCGCCCATGTTCTGCAGCTCGACGCGGCCCTTGAGGGTGCCAAAGTAGTGGCCCAGGTGCAGACGGCCGGTGGGGCGGTCGCCGGTAAGCATGGTGAACTTCTCGGGCGTCTTGGCCAGGCCCTCGCGAATGGCGTTGCTCTTTTGCAGCGCGACTTCGTAGCTGTTCTCGTTTGGCATGATTGCTCCTAACGTATGTTCATGGGTCAAGATGATAACGCGTTTATTGGAGGGTCGGGGCGTAAGTAAGCGAGGGGCGGGGGAGAGGTGGCTTGCACGATGGGCACGGGGCTGCGCATGGTCAGCGGCGCCCGGGCACATCCTCGGCAGCTTACCCTAGAGCTTGTGGTGGCGCTCTTCCTTACATTCCTCGGCTGCCTGCTCCTCCTGCTTAAAGGCGGGGTCGTCGGGGGTTACCAGCTCGTCCTCGTGCGTGCGCTTGTTGTAATGGTGGCGCAGCACGGGCTCAAACAGGTGCAGGTGCTTGGCGAAGGCCGCCGAGCCAATGGCGAGCACGGTAAAGATGAGCACGCGCGTGGGCACTTCGACCTGATTGATGGCGGCGGCGCCGGCCGAAAGCATAATGCACCACGCATAGATGAGCAGTACGGCCTGCTTTTGGTTGTAGCCCTCTTGAATGAGGCGGTGGTGGATGTGGCCCTTGTCGGCCTGCCCAATGCTAATGTGGGCGCGCTTGCGGCGCACAATGGCGCTAAACGTATCGATGATAGGCACGCCCGCCACGATGAGCGGGATGATGAGCGAGGTGAGCGCGGCGGTGCGGCGCACGTTGAGCAGCGAGATGGAACCCAGCGCAAAGCCCAGCAGCAGCGAACCCGAGTCGCCCAAGAAGATACTCGCGGGGTTGAAGTTGTAGCGCAAAAAGGCCAAGCAGGCACCAAACAACGCGATGGAGAGCGCGGCGGCATCGATGCGGCCCGAGAGAACGGCCATCGAGAACATCGTGAACGATGCGATGCCACAGATGCCCGTCGCCAGGCCGTCAAGGCCGTCAATGAGGTTGATGATGTTGGTGAACGCCACCAGGTAGACCACGGTGATGGGATAGGCGAGCCAGCCGAGCATAATCTCGCCGGGGGCAAGCGGGTTGACGATGACGCCGATTTTTAGGCCGCCCACGCAGGCGATGAGCGCGGCGAGGACCTGGCCGGCCAGCTTTTGCTTGGGCTTGAGCTGGAAGATGTCGTCGATCGCGCCGGTCGCAAAGATGACGGTAAAAGAAAGCGCAAGTATGGGGTAGCTGATGTGCAGACGGGGGTGGGGCACCAAAACGGGTGGCCAGCCCAGGTACCAGGTGCCTAGGATTTGCACAATGCAGGCGACGACGAGGCCCAAAAAGACCGCCGTGCCGCCCATGCGCGGGATGGGCTTAGTGTTGATGCGGCGCTTGGAAGGATAGTCGACGGCGTCGAGCTTGATTGCCAGGCGCTTGACCAGGGGCACCGCAAGGAAGGTCGCGATAAAAGCCGCGGCCGCCACGCAAAGGTACGGTATGAAGCTCGTGGAGGAAGCCATGAATCGATAAACCGCCAAGCGTCGAAGGAAAAGGTCAAAGGATGCCACGCCACAAAGGGTATAGCTGACCCATGATACTCGACTAAGGAGGGTGTGAGGAATTGCACGGGGCGATAATCACGTGCTTACCAGATATTCGAGTGATGGTGGGGTTCTGCCTGGTGCCTTTTGGGGATCTGGGCGAGATTTGCAATGGCGAGTTTCGGCAAAAGAAAACCACCCCCCACGTTACGAAAATGAACCCACCTAAAACAGGTGGGTGCCCTCATCGACTGTTCCAGCGTCCTTAACAACGAAGGATACCTGTACTAGGTACGACTGTGTGGGCTCCCTAAATAAACGCGACGGTTCACCCAGTTGCTCCGCGGGGGGCGGAATACCTACATCATAAAGCGGCACTTTGTGGATTCCAGTCTTGACATTACAAAAATCGTGTCGGACGATTACGGCACCTTGGGCTTGAGCCGTCCGTGCGGTTGGTCCTTTTGCGCTTGAGCTGCTGAATCGTTGTTTTGGAGCATGTTTTTATGCCGACGTCGTTGACCGAACTTTTTTCGCCCGCCTGCCATTTGTGTCCGCGCCGTTGCGGTGCGGCGCGCGATGAGGGTGCGCGCGGCGCATGCGGTGCTAACGACACGCTCAAGGTGGCCCGCGCGGCGCTTCATATGTGGGAGGAGCCGCCTATCTCGGGCGAGGCCGGTTCGGGCACGATCTTCTTTAGCGGCTGCTCGCTCAAATGCGTCTATTGTCAGAACCACGAGATCTCGACGGGCAATTTTGGGCTTGAGATTTCGCCCGAGCGCCTGGTCGAGATTATGTTGGAGCTGCAGGACCAGGGTGCGAACAATATTAACCTGGTGACGGCGACACACTACGCGCACCTGCTGCCGGCTGCGATTGCCGCGGCACGGGCGCGCGGGCTGTCCATCCCAATCGTCTACAACACGAGCGGTTATGAGCGCGCGAGTGCCGTGGCGGCGCTCGGCGATTTGGTCGACGTGTGGCTTACCGACTTTAAATATGCCGATGCGGGGCTTGCGCAGTCGCTCTCCCACATTAAGGACTACCCGCGTGTGGCCGTGTCGGGCTTGGCGCAAATGGCACGCGAGATCGAACGCCGCGGGGGAGAGCTGGTGGACGAGGACGGGCTCATGAAGCGCGGCATGATCGTGCGTCACCTGGTGCTGCCGGGGCATGCGGACGATTCGTGTCGCGTACTGGACCTTGTGTGGCAGACGGTGGGCGATGTGCCGATCTCGGTCATGAACCAGTACACGCCCAATGCGCTCATGCGCGAGCAGGGCGGCGACCTGGCACGAGCCGTGACGCGCGATGAGTACGAGCAGGTGCTCGACCATGCCGACGACCTGGGCTTTACAACGATGTTCTGGCAAGAGGGCGGCGCGGTAGACGAGAGCTTCACCCCAGCGTTTGACACCACCGGCGTCCTTACCAGCGCAAAGTAGCACGTTTGCCGATGATTTTTCTGGGACGGGGATTAAAAAATCATTGTGTACCGAATGATTTTTTAATCCCCGTCCCAGAAAAATCATCGAGAGGATCGCTTGCTCGAAAGGTAGCCAAAATATCCCCGTCCCAAAAAAGACTGGGTATTGGGCGTTGACAGCTGGCGAGCCGTAGGTAAAATATCAACTTGTCCTGGGGACGTAGCTCAGTTGGGAGAGCGCTGCCGTCGCATGGCAGAGGCCGAGGGTTCGACTCCCTTCGTCTCCACCCTTGGATTTGATAAGCCGCTGACATTGTGTCGGCGGCTTTTTTTAAAAAGAAAGGGCTGAACTATGGCCGAGCTTGAGTCCCAACCACTGTCTGACGAGGAGCGCGCCGAGTTGGAAGAGCTCCGCGCCGAGAAGGCCCGCCGCGAGGCTCAGGAAGAGGCTCGTCGCGAGCGTGAGGAGCTGGCTGCCCTGCGTGCCGAG
>DXZZ01000078.1:0-6721 GCA_019419425.1 Collinsella sp.
GCGGCAGAGCTTTTGGAAGGGGACTTGGTTGTGCGGGCTCGTTAGGCGAGCTTGGCCTCGAGCTCGGCGATGCGCTTGTAGGCATCGATGGTAAAGCGGGCCTGCTTCTCCAGGATCATGGTGGTCATGAGAGTGTCCTGAGCATGGGCCATGATGAAGGTCATCTCCATCTCGCCACCGCCGGCCTCCTGCGAAAGCAGCTTGGTCTGCGTGTCGTGGGCGCCGATAAGTGCATCGCTGGCATCCTTGTGCAGCTGTTCGGCCTTCTCAAAGTCACCCTCGCGAGCAGCATCGAGCGCCGCAAGCAGATCGGTCTGGGCGTCACCTGCGTATGCGACAATCTCGAATCCAACCATCGAGATTTCTTCTTTGGTTGCCATATTGCGTTCCTTTCACATATGAACCAATGGAGAGCATCGCGTCCGGGCATACGCGCTGCGTTCTGTATGGCAGAAACATTAACATTCAAACAAAAAAGAACAGCGCAAAACGTAATTTCAAGCTATGAACGGTCACTTTTCGCCCGTGAACGGTTTTTAAACCAATCTGAACAATATCGAACACAATTAGCGGAAACCCAAACAGACCCGCGTCCTAGCGCCAATCGCGCACCGTATCGCCCTCGACGAGCACGCCCGGAAACAACATGTGCTCCACACCGGATTCAACGCCCTCGGCGCCGGCAATCTTGTCGACCGCCCACATGCCGACGCGCTTGTTGTCAAAGCGCACCGTAGTCAGGCGACAATCGGGCACGATGTCGCTCAGACTGTCATCAACACCCACCACGCTCACGTCCTGGGGCACGCGCTTCCCGCGCGACTCGAGCCCACGGATGCAGCCATATGCCATGGCATCGTTGGAGGCATAAATGGCCGTACAGGTCGGATCGTCCGCCAGAGCCTGACCGGCAGCATACCCGCTCTGTGCCGTCCAATCGCCGCGCACGAGCTGCGGGGGCTCAATGCCATGCGCACGCAATGTCTCGCGCCAGCCTTCCTCGCGCCGCATGCCCGAAAGCGAGCGCTCGGGACACGAGATAAAGTGCACGGTTTTGTGCCCCCGCCCCAGCAAGTACTCGACCACCTGGCGCGAACAATCGAACTGGTCGTTATCGACCGTTGAACAGAGCGGGTGCTCCAACATCGTAACGAGCACCGTCTGCATGCCGGGCAGCGGCTCGAAGGTTCCAAAGTCCGCCGGCATGCGGTTCATAATCACAACCATGCCATCCACCGGCAGTGCGCTCATGCGCGACGATGCGCTCTCGAGGGTATACGGATGCCCGTCTACTTTAGTGAGGGTGATGGCATAGCCATGTTTGTCGGCCGCGGCGGCAAAGCCCTCCATACGGTCGAGATTGCCGGTACCGGTAATGTTGAACATGGCGACGCCGACGGTCTTAAACTTGCCACGGCGCAGCGATCGACCGGCAAAATTGGGGCGATACCCCAGCTCGCGCATGGCGGCACGCACGCGTTCCTTGGTCTCGGGGCGCACGCTGGGAGAATCGTGCACGGTACGCGAGACCGTCTGCTCCGAGACGCCCGCGAGACGCGCCACATCCTTAACGGATACCGATTTTTTAACAGCGGCCATAGGTCGATCTTTCTATGTCAACGATGCCATTGGTGGCACCTTGCGCAGTCATTTTTACCGCCTTCAAGTATATCCAACGCCTCCCCCACCATACGCTCACCACCCAAAACCTACCGTTCACCGACATTTTTGCTTCACCGAACGGCTTTTGTCACCCAAATGTTAACGTTGCCATTGTGCAAACACAGAGCCACCGGGCGGCTCAAACGTTTACGCGTAAGGAATCGACGGTTCGCAGGCACAGGAACCACCGGTTCGCGTCTTTTTTTGTGTCACAAAATGGCAACGTCAACATTTTGGCAACCGAACGTCAAAAGCTACCATCGTTGCTAACCCACCGACTCTTAGGAGCATTGCATGGAGCAACTCATCGCCATCATCGAAAAGGGCCAGCCCTTTTTCAACGCGATCGCCCGCAACAAGTACCTCAAGGCGATCCGTGACGGTTTTATCTCCGTCATCCCCATCATCATCTTCTCGTCCATCTTCTGCTTGGTAGCCTCGGTCCCCAACATCTGGGGTTTCTACTGGCCCGATGACATCAACAACGCCCTGTGGAAGTGCTACAACTACTCCATGGGCATCCTGGCCATCGCCTGCGCCGCTACCACGGCCAAGCACTTCGCCGACGCTCAGAACCGCGACCTGCCCAAGAACAACCAGATCAACTTCATCTCGTGCATGTGCGCGGCCATCATCGGCTTCTTGCTCCTTTCGAGCGACACGATCGCCACGGACGC
This sequence comes from Collinsella sp., assembly GCA_019419425.1. GTDB lineage: Bacteria > Actinomycetota > Coriobacteriia > Coriobacteriales > Coriobacteriaceae > Collinsella. Next base: position 2,340 of record DXZZ01000078.1, read on the forward strand.
CGCCAGCGGCTTCAACACCACCTACCTTGGTTCCAAGGGCCTGCTGACCGCCTTCATCGCTGCGTTTGTGACCGGCATCATCTACAAGTTCTTCATTAAGCGCAACATCACCGTCAAGATGCCCGAGCAGGTTCCGCCCAACATTTCGCAGACCTTTAAGGACATCATCCCCTTCTCCGTCTGCATCACCGTCTTTTGGGTCTTTGACATCGTCTTCCGCGCTGCCTTTGGCTTCTGCTTTGCCCAGGGCGTCATCCAGGTGTTCCAGCCCCTGTTCACCGCCGCCGACGGCTACATCGGCCTCGCTGTGATCTACGGTGCCATGAGCCTCTTCTGGTTCGTCGGCGTCCACGGCCCCTCGATCGTCGAGCCCGCCATCGCCGCCGCTCTCGTTGCCAACATGACCGACAACCTGGCTGCGTTCCAGGCCGGCGAGCACGCCACCGCCGTCCTGACGCAGGGAGCCCAGTACTTCGTCGTCTGCATGGGCGGCACCGGCGCCACGCTCGTCCTGGTCTTTATGTTCTGCTTCCTGGCCAAGTCCCAGGAGATGCGCGCCGTCGGTAAGGCCGCCATCGTTCCCGTGTGCTTTGCCGTCAACGAGCCGCTGCTGTTCGCCGCACCTATCGTGCTCAATCCCGTCTTCTTTGTCCCGTTTGTCTTTGCCCCGATCGCCAACATCTGGATCCTCAAGGTCTTTATCGACTTCTTGGGCATGAACGGCTTTATGTACACCCTGCCCTGGACCGTTCCCGGCCCCATCGGCACCATCATGGGCCTGGGCTTCCAGCCGCTCGCCTTTGTGATGCTCGCCATCATCCTAGTCATCGACTTTGCCCTGTACTACCCGTTCTTCCGTGCCTATGACGCCCAGAAGTGCGCCGAGGAGGCCGAGATCTCCCAGGAGGAGCTCACCGCCAAGAACGCCGAGAAGGCCGCCAAGCTCAACGACGCCTTCCAGGGCAAGGCCGACGCCAAGAGTGTTGCCGCCGGCGCCGCTGCCGAGGTCGTAAAGACCGACGCTGCCCCCGCTGCTGCCGCCACCGAGGCTACGGCCGCCAGCGACCTCAACGGCAAGCGCGTACTCGTGCTCTGCCAGGGTGGCGGTACCTCGGGTCTGCTCGCCAACGCGCTGGCCAAGGCTGCCAAGGAGCGCGGTATTAACCTCGAAACCGCTGCCGAGGCCTATGGCAACCACGTGGACATGCTCCCCGACTTTGACCTGGTCGTCCTGGCCCCGCAGGCCGCAAGCTACCTGGCCGACCTGCAGAAAGACTGCGAGCGCGTGGGCAACAAATGCGTCGCCTGCCGCGGTAAGCAGTACATTGAGCTCTCCCAGAACGGCGACAAGTCTCTCGCCTTCGTCTCCGAGCAGCTTTCGAAGTAAGTAACGCTTAGGGCCAGCCGACTATCCAAGACCGGCTGGCCCTTCGATTTAAACGATTGGATCATCATGTCCGTTAACCCTGCCAGCGTCACCAACCCGCCCGCGCAGTTTCCCGAGGACTTTGTCTTTGGCGGCGCCACCGCTGCCTACCAGGTAGAAGGCGAGACCCGCACCCACGGAAAGGGCAAGGTCGCCTGGGACGACTTCCTGGAGGCCCAGGGCCGTTTCTCCCCCGACCCCGCCTCCGACTTCTACAACCAGTACCCCGTCGATCTGGAGCTGTGCGAGGAGTTCGGCATCAACGGCATCCGCCTCTCCATCGCCTGGAGCCGTATCTTCCCCGAGGGTACTGGCAAGGTAAACCCCGAGGGCGTGCAGTTCTACCACGATCTCTTTGCCGAGTGCCACAAGCACCACGTTGAGCCGTTTGTCACGCTGCATCACTTTGACACGCCGCTTCCCCTCTTTGAGAAGGGCGACTTCCTCAACCGCGAGACCATCGACGCCTTTGTGGACTTTGCCACCTTTTGCTTTAAGGAGTACGCCGACCAGGTGACCTACTGGTTCACCTTTAACGAGATCTGGGCCGACGCCTCCAACACCTACATCGAGGGCACCTTCCCCGGTGGCGTCAAGGCGCATCTGGCCGAGGCCTTCCAGTGCGAGCACAACATGATGCTCGCCCACGCCAAGGCAGTACTGGCCTTCCACAACGGCGGCTTTAAGGGCAAGATCGGCGTCATCCAGTCGCTGGAGTTTAAGTACCCGCTCAACGAGAACGACCCCGCCGACATCAAGGCCGCCAACAACGAGCACGTGCTGCAAAACCAGTTTTTGCTCGACGCCACCTTCCGCGGCGACTACGCGCCCGATACCCTCGAGTGCGCCAACCGCCTGGCTGCCGTCTCGGGCGGCACCATCGAAATCCTGGACGAGGATCTCGAGATTATGCGCGAGGCCGCGCTCTACAACGACTACCTGGGCGTTAACAACTATCAGTGCCGTTTCTTGAAGGCTTACGATGGAGAGAACGACCTGCACCACAACGGTACGGGCGAGAAAGGCACCGGCCGCTGGCGCGTTAAGGGCATTGGCGAGCATGTGAACAAGCCCGGCATCCCCACCACCGACTGGGACTGGATCATCTATCCCGAGGGCCTGTTCGATCTGCTCGTCTACATTAAGCAGCGCTACCCCAACTACAAGCAGATCTTCATCACCGAGAACGGCATGGGCTACAAGGACCCCTACAAGGACGGTTTTGTGGACGACCAGCCGCGCATCGACTACATCGAGCAGCACCTGCGCTGGCTGCTTAAGGCCATGGAGGTGGGCGTCAACGTGGGCGGCTACTTCCTGTGGAGCCTGCAGGACCAGTTCTCCTGGACCAACGGCTACAACAAGCGCTATGGCTTCTTCTACGTAGACTTTAAGACCCAAAAGCGCACGCCCAAGGCGAGCGCCTACTGGTACAAGCACGTGGCGCAGACCCGTCGTCTGGACTAGCGGCTGGCGGGGTTGCCCGCTCACACAACCTGTCCCCATTTCTCAGCCGGGGGCGGCACGTCACACGGCGCGCCGCCCCCGGTCTTTTTGTTTTTGGGCTGGTCGGGAGCCGTTTGTCTCGATCTGTAACATCTAGCCGAGTTTTTTGGTCCTAGCTGTTACAGATTGAGACGAACAGGATTGCTCTTTCCGAAGAATCTAAATCTGTAACACGTAGCCCGCTTTTGACCGTCTACCTGTTACAAATCGAGACAAACGGAGTAGGACCTAACCCCGTATGTCCCTAACAGTCGAGCGTTCGACCAGCGTACTCGGCACATGAATCGCCTCGATAGACGAGCTCTCTCCAATCGCCGCCTCAAACGCAAGCTTACCGACATCGCGCAAATCAAATCGCAGCGTCGTCAGTCGATTGTGAGGAACAAGTCCCTCGAGTGCGTCGTCGATACCAACCACGCTCACGTCGTCGGGCACGGACAGGCCCGCGTTCTCGAGCGCGGCGATAACGCCCAGCGCCATCTGGTCATTTGCCGCAAGCACGGCAGTCGGCGCCTGCGACCCGCCGGCAAGCACCTCGGCCGCAATCCGCTCGCCCATGGCGTACCCACTGTCCGCACTCCAATCGCCACGCAGCATCGGAGCGGCATCGACATGAGCACGACCCAGCGTATCGCGCCAACCGGCCTCACGAAAACGCGAGGAAATCGAGTTTTCCGGACCCGCCACAAACCGCATATTCGAGTGACCATGTTCCAGCAGATAATTGGTCAACAGCTCGCACGAACCATACTGGTCGGAGTCGATCGTCGTGCAGCGCGGATGCGCATACATGGACAGGATGACCGTTCGCACTCCCGGCTGGGGAACAAACTCCTCAAAATCGGGAGCCATGCGGTTCATGTTGAGAATCATGCCGTCGACGGGTCGCTCGACCATGCGGCGCGAGGCATCGGCAAGTGCATAGGGCTTGTCGCCGCCCATCTCGATCATAGTGACGGCAAAATCGTGCTCGCGCGCCGCTTGCATGATACCCTCGAGCGTCGCCAGGTTACCGACACGTGTGATGTTGTACATGCACAGGCCAATAGAACGATACGACCCGCCGCGCAACGCCGCTCCAGCAAAATTGGGACGAAAGCCCAGCTCTTCCATGGCGGCCAGCACACGCTTGCGCGTCTTTTCCGTCACGTTGGGCATACCGTTGACCACGCGAGACACAGTCTGGCGGCTCACGCCAGCGAGCGCCGCAACCTCTGCCGCGCTCGCCGAACGACCATTCCTTGTCTGCTGATCCATGCCTTCCACGCTAACCTGCTTCCCAACTATTCCCCGCGCCCATGGCGCATCGTACATACATTGATAACGTGCTCATGATACCCGAGCCATATACCACAACATGAAAACTTCTGTCAATCAAAACCGCTTACCGAACAAACCTTGATTCTCATCTTCATTGCAACAGACTCAGGACTCAGCGCAACGCGTTGCG
>DXZZ01000079.1:0-6628 GCA_019419425.1 Collinsella sp.
CGGTACGCAACGTGTCATCGGCGCCTCGCGCGTCATAGACCGTTCCCAGCAAATACGAGATGCCGTCTCGTTGCTTGATGGCAAAGGGCCGGAGTGTCATCCGTGCCACTTCGACCTCTCCGCGTGCCGTGACACTCGAAATATCAAAACTCACCGTGGTTCCGTGGTCGATGGCCTGCTCGATGAGCTCGCAGGCATCGATGCGCTTGACGGGCGTGCGTGTGGCCTTGGTGGATTTGTCGCCTGCGCTTGGAGCAGGCTCGGGTGCATCGAGGTAGCCGCGAACGTCGGCACTCGCCATGGCGACCAGGTGCTGCGCCATGCTCTTTCGAATGGCGATGGGCGTGGAGCGGTTGCGCATGACCATGCCGTGGAGCCGGATGATCTCTTCGTCGGTGAGCGGACGGGTCAAGAGCCGATACCCCACGCCGCGCTTGTATTCAATTTCGTATCCGGCATGGCGAAGTGCGGAGATGGCGGTGTAGATGCTGCGCCGCGCCGCCGAGATGGGCATGCGGGCGGGGTCGTCGGGATGGGCGAGACGCCGGATCAACTCATCGGAAAGCATGGCCTTGTCCTCGCCGGTGTTTTCGCTTAATAATTGCAGGATGCGAACGGCGCGATAGGCTGCCATCGAGGCGGCGCCCCTCGTCGTGGTCTCGTAAGTTTCAACAGCGGTTTCGGTCATGGCGCCCACGTCCTTTCCGTTTTGGGTGGCGACGGTATGGAGCCTAGGACGCGGGGCTTTCCCAGGGGTGCAGGACGCCCTGGGCGGTCGGTAGCCGTCGGCAAGCGGCGGGTCGAGTTTTCAACAGCCCTGCCCAACTGACCAAAAACTTGCCAAAAGCTTGACGGATGCTGTTGAAAAAAGCGTCTCTCGACCGATGTCGAGAGACGCTTATGCGATGAGCGTTGGCGTGTGGCGACGCGAGCTAGCGTCCGACGATTAGAAGTCGGCGTTGCCCACGGTGCGCGGGTGCGGCAGGACGTCGCGGATGTTGCCCACGCCGGTCAGATACATGACCAAGCGCTCGAAGCCCAGACCGTAGCCGGCGTGCTTGCAGGAACCGTAGCGGCGCAGGTCAAGGTAGTACTTGTACTGCTCGGGATTCATACCCAGATCCTTGATGCGGGCCTCGAGCAGATCCAGGCGCTCCTCGCGCTGGGAGCCGCCGATAATCTCGCCGATGCCCGGCACCAGGCAGTCGGCGGCGGCGACGGTCTTGCCGTCCTCGTTCATGCGCATGTAGAACGCCTTGATCTCGGCCGGGTAGTCGGTCACAAAAGTCGGTCGCTTAAAGTGCTCCTCGGTCAGGAAGCGCTCGTGCTCGGTCTGCAGGTCGATGCCCCAGCTGACGGGGTAATCAAACTGGTGGCCAGCAGCGACTGCCTGCTCCAGGATTTCGACAGCCTCGGTGTAGGTAACGCGGGCAAAGTCGGAGTTTGCCACATGGTCCAGGCGCTCGATCAGGCCCTTGTCCACAAACTTGTTGAGCATATTGAGCTCGTCGGGGCAGGTGGCCATAACGTCCTTAAGGACGTACTTGAGCATGGCCTCGGCGTTATCCATGTAGTCGTTCAGGTCGGCAAAGGCCATCTCGGGCTCGATCATCCAAAACTCGGCGGCGTGGCGCGTGGTGTTGGAGTTTTCGGCGCGGAAGGTGGGGCCAAAGGTGTACACGTCGCCAAAGGCCATGGCAAAGTTCTCGGCATTGAGCTGGCCGGACACGGTAAGGCTCGCGTGCTTGCCAAAGAAGTCCTGGCTCCAGTCGACCTCGCCGGACTCGGTGAGGGGCGGGTTTTTGGGGTCAAGCGTGGTCACGCGGAACATCTCGCCGGCACCCTCGCAGTCACTCGTGGTGATGATGGGGGTGTTGACGTAGACAAAGCCTTGCTCCTGGAAGAAGCGGTGGATGGCGGCAGCCGCGACAGAGCGGATGCGGAACACGGCGCGGAACAGGTTAGTGCGCGGGCGCAGGTGCTGCTGGGTGCGCAGGAACTCGACGGTTGCGCGCTTCTTCTGCAGCGGGTAATCCGGGGCGCTGACGCCCTCGACCTCGATGGAGGTGGCAGAAAGCTCGAAAGGTTGGGGCGCATCGGGGGTCAGCTTGACGGTGCCGGTGCAAATGAGTGCGGCCGAGACGTTTTGATGGGCGATCTCGTCGTAGTTGTCGAGTGCCTCGCGGTTCATGACGACTTGCAGGTCGCGGAAACAGCTGCCGTCGTTGAGCGTGACAAAGCCAAAGTTCTTCATGTCGCGGACGGACTTGACCCAGCCGGCGACGGTGACGGTCTGGCCGCCGAGCGACTCGGCATCGGCATAGAGCTGCGCGATTTTGGTGCGGTTCACGTATCCTCCCATAACGGTTGAATGATAGTTATCCATACAGTTCGATATTCTAGCAGCTCGGCTCATTTGGGCTATACAGATAAGGCATTGGCGGGATGGTTTTTCAAACGAAAAGCGCCCGCGGCCAAATGGTCGCGGGCGCTTGACGAGGTGCCTTTTGGCTGTGTGGCGCGGGGCCTGGCTACTTGGTCTTGGCAACCAGCAGCGGATCGCCAAGCTTGACGAGCGGATTGCCGCCGATAAGCGTGCCAGACTCGCCGACGTGGTCGATGCTCTTGAGGCGGTCGAGCTCAGAGATGATGACGGTCACGATGTCCTCGTGACCGGCGGCCTTGATAGCGTCGCGGTCGAAGCTGATGAGCGGCTGGCCGGCCTTGACCGTGTCGCCCATCTCGACGAAGCGGGCAAAACCCTTGCCGTTCATTTCCACGGTGCCCAGGCCAACATGGATGAACACGCGAAGACCGTCCTCGGTGATCATGCCGATGGAGTGGTTGGTGACGGTGGTGGCGCCGATACGGCCGTTAGCGGGGGCGTAAATGGTGCCGGTAATGGGCTCGATGCCGTAGCCCTGGCCGAGCATGCCCGAGGCGATGGTCTCGTCGGGAACCTCACTCAGATTGACGAGCACGCCGTTGACAGGAGCGTAGATGACGCCTTCGCGGGTGGCGAAGCTTGCTGCGGGCGGAACGGACGCCTCGCCCGACGAAGTGAACGTGGACTTGAGCGAATCGAGCAGACCCATAGATGCCTCCAACGTATCAGGCGCGCATGTTGCACGCGTGTGGTTTGCCGGAAACGTTTCGTACGTGTTTCCCAGCACGGTCAGCGCTCCTATTTTACGCTGTCCAACGATACCTCTGAACAGCGATTTTGTGATATATCAGTTGAAGGCCAACTTATTGCGGGGGTGTTTCTGCGCCGCGGGCTCAAGTGGGGTACGCTAAGGTGCGAAAAACGAGTGCGCACGAATCGCACGGAGGGAGCGCCTATGATTATTGAGAACCATGCGCTGTGGGGCGAGGAGCCGACCGAGGATTATCCGGCGACGTTTACGTATCTGGGTGCCGAGCCGCTGCCCGACAAGCCCAATGGCCGCCGCCCCGCGGTGATTATCTGCGGCGGAGGCGGGTTTACGCATATCGCTCCGCACGAGCAGGACCCGGTGGCGTTTGCGTTTTTGGACCGCGGCTACCAGGCCTTTGTGCTCAACTATGTGACGAGTGCCACGGGCGACGTGAGCTTTCCGCACCCGCAGGCGGACCTCGCCAAGATGGTTGCTACCGTGCGCGCCAACGCCGACGAGTGGCATGTCGATCCCAAGCGCGTGTGCATCGTGGGTTTCTCGGCGGGCGGCATGATCTGCGCCTCGTTGGCAACGCAGTGGAAGACCGGACCTTTCGCGGGCCTTGCCGGGGCTCGTCCGGAGGATATTCGTCCCGACGCCGTGGTGCTGGGCTATCCGTTGCTCGACCTTGCCTATGTGCGCGATATGCAGACGCGTGACCCGCGCATCGACCTGCGCGTGCCCAAGACGGGTGGCAAGACAGGGCGCGATTTGCTCAACGACTATCTGTCGATGGTGACGGGCGGCGAGGCGACCGATGAGCACCTGGCCGACATTTGCCCTACCACGCACGTTTCGCGCCAGATGCCCCCGACCTTTGTGTGGGGCGTTTCGGACGACAAGACGGCGCCGGTCGCGCAGGTCTACCCGTTTGCGCAGCGCATGGCCGAGGAGGGTGTTGCATGCGAGATGCACGTCTTTGACCAGGGTGGCCACGGCCTTTCGCTCGGCAACGCCAATACCGCGGTCGACAACGAGGACAAGCAGGTTTCCGTCCGTCCCTGGATCCGCCTAGCCTTCCGCTTCCTGGAGCGCCATATGTAAAAGTAGACTACTTACCCGTTTCAAAAAGTCTGCTTAGAGGAGGAGCCATGCTTGAGGGTACGTATGTGGTTTCGGCCCAGACGCCGGCGGGGAGTAAACGCGGCGAGGTGACGTTTTCACATGGGGTGAACGGCGCGCTCAGGGCAGTACTAAACGTCAGGGGTCTCAATATCGCTCTCTCGAGTGCCCGCGCTGAGGGCGATTTCTTTGAGCTCTCGGGTACTATCTCCCACGTCTTGATGGGCAAGGCGCCCTTTACATGCACGGGGTCGGTTGAGGGTGATCGACTCACTGCTACCGCGCGGTCGGGTTCCATTTCGATCTCGCTGAGCGGTATGCGCAAAGAGCTTTCGGGGCGCATCGCATAAAGTTTGAGCAGGTAAACATCGGTATTTGACTTTATAAAATAGTTCAGAGCGCTATCATTTGTCGTTACGAGTTGGTTAGCCCCGGTAAACGGTTAACCGCGTCTAACGAAAGGATGAGCGCGTGAAGCTCGATACACTCGAGATTGGAAAGGACGCCGTTGTCGCATCGGTGGCATCGGACGACCAGGCACTCCGACAGCATATTTTGGACATGGGACTCACGCCGGGCACCGAAGTCACCATGATGAAGTACGCTCCCATGGGCGACCCGCTCGAGATTCGCCTGCGTGGCTACGAGTTGACGCTGCGCAAGGACGATGCCGCACGCATTGAGCTCGTGGATGTGCACGACACCGATACCGGCCCGCGCGTTAACGCCGCAATCGGCACGACAGATCACCCGGCCCTGGGCGAGGGGACGTATTCGCCTCGTGCTGCCAAGACGGCCGTGCCCGAGGGCGCGCCGCTGCACTTTGCCCTCGCCGGCAACCAAAACTGCGGCAAGACCACGCTGTTCAACCAGCTTACGGGCTCCAACCAGCACGTCGGTAACTTTCCCGGCGTGACGGTCGACCGCAAGGACGGCACTATCCGTAACCACCCCGAGGCGAGCGTTACCGACCTGCCCGGCATTTACTCCCTGTCGCCGTACACGGGCGAGGAGATTGTGAGCCGCCAGTTTATCCTTGACGAGCATCCCGATGCCATCATCGACATCATCGACGCCACCAATATCGAGCGCAACCTGTACCTGACGCTGCAGCTTATGGAGCTCGACTGCCCCATGGTCATCGCGCTCAACATGATGGACGAGGTGACGGCCAACGGCGGCGCCGTGGACGTCAACCTGCTCGAGAGCCTGTTGGGCGTGCCTGTTGTCCCCATTAGCGCTGCCCGCAACGAGGGCATCGGCGAGCTGGTGGATCATGCCTTGCACGTGGCGCGGTTCCGCGAGCGTCCCGGCCGCCTGGACTTTTGCGCGCCCGATGGCCCGGACGGCGGCGCGCTACACCGCTGCATCCACGGCATAGCCAACCTTATCGAGGACCATGCCGTGACGGCGCACATTCCGGTGCGTTTTGCGGCGACCAAGCTGGTTGAGGGCGACGAGCTGGTGACCGAGGCGCTTCATCTGGACCGTAACGAACTTGACGCCATCGAGCACATCATTACCCAGATGGAGGGTGAGGCCGGTACCGACCGTCTATCTGCACTGGCTGACATGCGCTTCGGCTTTATCGGCGACGTGTGTGGGCGCTGCGTCGTCAAGCCGCACGAGAGCCGCGAGCACGTGCGTTCCGTCAAGATCGACCGCATCCTGACGGGTCGCTACACGGCCATTCCGGCGTTCCTGGTGATCATGGGTCTCGTCTTTTGGCTGACGTTTGGCGTGATCGGCGTGGCGTTGCAGGGACTTATGGAGGACGGCATCGCTGCCGTCATCGCCTCGGCCGATGCGGGCCTCAAGGCGTTCGGCACCAACGACGTGGTGCGCTCGCTGGCTGTCGACGGCGTGCTTACGGGCGTGGGCAGCGTGCTGACCTTCCTGCCGATTATCGTCGTGCTCTTTTTGTTCCTCTCCATTCTGGAAGACTCCGGCTACATGGCGCGCGTGGCCTTTGTCATGGATAAAGTGCTGCGTCGCTTTGGCCTGTCGGGCCGCAGCTTCGTGCCTATGCTCGTCGGTTTTGGCTGCACCGTGCCGGCTATCATGTCAACCCGTACGCTCCCATCCGAGCACGACCGCAAGATGACGGTCATGCTCACGCCGTTCATGAGCTGCTCGGCCAAGCTGCCGGTTTACGGCTTGCTGTGCGGGGCGTTTTTTCCACAGGCGACGGTTCCCGCCATGGTCTCGCTCTATTTGATTGGCATTGCGGTCGGTTGCATCGCGGCTTTGGTGCTCAATCGCACGGCATTTAAGGGTGACCCGGTGCCGTTTATCATGGAGCTTCCCAATTACCGCCTGCCGAGCGTCAAGACGACGGTGATGCTGGCATGGGATAAGGCCAAGGACTT
>DXZZ01000008.1:0-5815 GCA_019419425.1 Collinsella sp.
CAGAGATATGAGGTGCGAGCACACGGGCTCCTTAATCGAGGATGTCGTCGAGGGCACTCTTGATACGGTCGGTCACCGACTTCTTACCGGATGCGACGTCATCGCCCATCTCGTCGGCAAAGGCGCGAAGCAGCTCGCGCTGCTTGTTGGAGAGATTGGTGGGGACGACCACGCGCAGCTGCACGATCAGACGACCGCGCGAACCGCCACCGCCGATACGCGGCATGCCGTAATTGTTGACGCTCACGGTGTCACCGTACTGTGTGCCGGCGGGGACGCACACCTTGACGACCTCGTCAGGCATAATGCCCTCGACCTCAATCTCGCAACCGAGCGCGGCCTGTGCAATCGAGATATCGCTCACCAGATACAGGTCATCGCCATTGCGCTTAAAACGCTCGTGGTCGGCGACACGCACGTTGACGATCAGGTCGCCCGACGGCTCGCCACGAAGGCCGGCCTCACCAAAACCACTCACGCGCAGCTGGCGACCGGTCGAAACACCGGCGGGAATATCAATGTCAATCTTTTCGTGAGAAGGCGTGCGGCCCTGGCCATCACAGGTCTCGCAGGGATGATCGATGACCGTGCCTTCGCCGTGGCAGTCGGGACAGGGCGAAGAGGACTGAACCTGGCCCAGGAAAGAACGCTGGACCGTCGTCACATAGCCCGTGCCGTGGCAGCGGCTGCACTGCTTTTCGGTCGCGCCCTCGGCCTTGCCGGTACCATTGCAGTCATCGCAAGGGGCAAGACGGTCGTAGCTGATCGTCTTTTTGCAGCCGAGCGCCGCCTCTTCGAGCGTCACCGAAAGGGAGATGGCCATATCACGACCGCGACGGCGCTCGCGACGGCTGCGAGCGCCACCACCGGCGCCACCGCCAAAGAACGACGAGAACAGGTCGTCCATGCCCATGCCGCCAAAGATATCGTTGATGTCGACATAGCCAGAGCCACCGGGGCCGTCCGCGGTGCCGTAACGGTCGTAGTTAGCACGCTTCTGCTCATCGGAAAGAACGGAATAGGCCTCGTTGAGCTCCTTGAACTTGGCCTCGGCCTCGGGGTCGTCCGAAACATCCGGGTGTACCGTACGGGCTTTCTTTAGAAACGCGCGCTTGATCGTCCGCGCGTCGGCATCCTTGTCAACGCCAAGTACCTCGTAGTAATCCCTATTTTCCGACACAACCGAATCCTTCCAACTTTCATTATTGTCACAGTGCGTCCTATACCCAAGCTGGGCCGGGCGCAAACAGAGGGTTTGATGTTATTGCATTCCGTACGGCGAAAGCACGGCCCGCTGCGAGCAGCTCGCGAACCAAACCGACACGAGCGCGAACATAAAACCGTTGGCAAAACCATTGGCAAACTGCATCGCGCCGCGTTTCCACCACAGCAGGCTGCGATGAAGCACGCCGTCCGAGAGCACCATGAACAGGCCCATGGCAAACGGAATAAAGCACATCATGGCAAAGGCCGAGAACACGCCCGAGATGGCCGACAGCACCAAAAACGGCGCCACGATGCCCATCAGGTAAAAACCGGTACGGGCCTTGCCTTCCAGGCGCTCGGCCTCGACATGGGCACGGCCGACCAGGTCGCCGCCCGCGGCACCGTTGGTGCCGGCGTGACCCATGCCGCCAATACGAACCTCGTCGCCATCGTGCGTGCCGGCAGGAAACTCAATCGTCTGCTCGGAGGTCACGCGGGTTCGACCGCTGCCACCGCAATCGGGGCAGGGGTCGGCGACGACCTTACCGGAACCGCCGCACTCGGGGCAGACCGACTGGAACGTGCCGGCGCCAAACAGGAAGGACAGGTCGACATCGATGTGGCCGCGACCGCCACAGCTCGGGCAGGTATGGGCATGCTCGGAGGAGGCAGAACCCGAGCCGCCACAGTGACCACAGGTATCGAAGCGCGTATAGCGGACGGTCTTACGGGCACCGCCCTTGGCCTCCTTGGCGTCGAGCTTGATGTCGACGACCACGTTGGCGCCGTTCTCGGGATTGTAGGCAGCCTGCCCACGACGCTGCTGGCCCCAGGCGCCACCAAAGGGGAAGCCGCCCTCAAAGGGATTGCCATAACCCGTGCTGCCGGCGTAGCCGCCACCATAGGGCGAAGCCGTAGGAGCACCGGCAAAGGGATTGCCCGAGCGCATGGCGTCATAGCGAGCACGCTTCTGCTCGTCCGAAAGCACGGCGTAGGCCTCGGAAACCTCTTTAAACTTTTCCTCGGCATCCGGCTCTTTATTGACGTCCGGATGGAGCTTACGGGCCTTTTGCTGGAAGGCCTTTTGAATATCACGCGAGGTGGCGTCCTTGGAGACACCCAGAATCTCGTAGTAATCTTTTTCGTTCATCGTCGCCATGCGCGGCAACCTCCTGCTCACAGCAGCGTATATATTCCGGTAATTCTACCCGAGCGGCCTAAGCTAGATCCCAAAACAGCTCGAACAGAACATTTCCATCGAGCCAGCCCAGATGGGTCGGCGCCAGACGGGCACAGGTGCGGCCAGCGATGACATCGACAGAGGCGATAGGCCCCGCATGGGTATCACCGTGCTCGGGCACCCAAGTGGCAAGCCCAAGCTCAAGAGCGCGATCACAAGCCGCTGCCAGTTCATCGGCAGGGATGACACGAGACGCGCGAACCAACAGGTCGGAATCAACACCGCGCGTCATGCGACAAGCGAGCATCAGGTCCTCGGCCGCCGCCTCGCGCCGCGACAGATACTCGGCATCAAACATCGTCGCGGCATCGTCGCGTTGTACCAAACGCACGCGGTGAAAGTCACCACGGGGAGCCACGCCGGGAAACAGTCCAGCCAAGCGGTCGAAATCCTCGTCGTCGAGCATGCCCGCGGCAGAACGACCCAGGCCCAGGTAGCCCCGACCAGTCCAGTAGGCGATATTATGGGCACATTCATGCCCATCGAGCGCGTAGCTCGCCACCTCATACGGATGGTAGCCGGCCGAACTCAGCCGCTGGCGCGCAACGTCCATGCATGCGGCCTGGAAATCCTCATCGGGCTCAAGCGACTCGTCACGGCACACCATGCGGTAAAGCGGCGTGCCCTCCTCGAGCGTGAGCGGATAGACCGACACATGGTGCGGGGCCGCCTCAAGCACGCCATCGAGCGTATGCTGCCAGCTCGCCATAGTCTGTCCGGGAAGCCCGCACATAAGGTCGCACGACACATCGAGCCCAACATCCTTCACCGTCGCGATAGCCGCAAGTGCCCGATTAGCATCGTGAATGCGGCCAATAGCAGCCAGCTCGGTATTGTCGAGGGTTTGCACGCCCAGAGAGATGCGCGTGACACCCGCCTCGGCAAGCGCGGTGGCGAGCTCAGCGGTCAGGGACTCAGGATTGGCTTCGCAAGTAAATTCAACGGGTTTGCACCACATGGAGATACGCCGGGCAAGTTCCACCAGGCGCTCCCCTGCCAGCGATGGCGTGCCGCCGCCAGTATAGACCGTGCGGACCTGCGCAAGCGCCCCGGCGTCGCTAAAGGAATCGAGGCGCGCATACAACTGCTCAAAATAGGAATCAAGCGCGGCATCCAAATCACACGCAGCAAAGCTGCGCGAGTCAAAGTCGCAGTACCGGCACTTTTGAGCGCAAAACGGCACGTGCACGTACAGCGCGGTAACGGCCACCGTTAGGCCTCCAGCGGATGAGCAGGCACCGACTCGCCGGCGGCAAGCGCGGCCTCGCAGGCCACCACGTCGCGCTCGATATCATCGACCAGCGCCATAAACTCCTCGTACGTAGAGCAACGCACCACCTGAGCGCGCCAGGCGGCGGCATGGGGCATGCCCTTTAAGTACCAGCTTGCGTACGTGCGAGCACGCGACATGAGCGGCAGAAGCTCGTGCGTCAACGTCAGGTGCTCGCGCAGAGCCTCCAGGCGCTCGACCGAGGAGCGAGAAGGAACCGGCGTGCCATCGAGTGCAAGGGCTCGGGCATCGCCGAACACCCACGGATTGCCGTAGATGCCGCGCGCGATAAACACCGCGCTGGCACCCGAGCCGTGCAGATGCTCAGCAGCGTCCTCGGCCGAGAACACATCGCCCGAACCAATCACGGGAATCTCGACAGCGTCGGCAACCTCATCGACGACCGACCAATCGGCCTGGCCCGTGTAGAGCTGCGTGGCGCAACGACCATGCACGGCGACTGCGGCAGCCCCTGCACTCTCAAGCATCTGGGCAAATGTCGCGGCATTGCGGTCCTCGGCATAAAAGCCCTTGCGAATCTTGACGGTCACGGGCACGTGCGCCGCGCCAACCGTGGCCTCGACGATCTTCTCGGCCAGGTCGGGCGTGCGCATGAGCGCCGAGCCCTCGCCCTTGGTAACGACCTTGCGGGCGGGACATGCCATATTGATATCGATGAGCGACAGGCGATCGCCAACGCGCTCCTCGACGGCGGCGACGGCGCTCGCAAACTGATCGGGCTTGGAGCCAAAGAGCTGCACGCAAATCTGCTGCTCCTCGTCGGCCGGTAGCACCAGGCGCCACGTCTTATTACTGGCATAGGCAAGGCCTGCCACGCTCACCATCTCGCTGTAGGCAAGGTTGGCACCGCGGCGGCGACACATGATGCGATAGGCAGGGTCGGTCACGCCCGCCATGGGAGCCATAAGGAACGGCTGCTCGGCATAGGCGCCCAGCAGCCGCAGACTATATTCGGAAAGAGCCATAGACCTACTCGTCCACCTTGAGGATCGCCATAAAGGCCTCCTGCGGGACCTCGACCGATCCGATGGCCTTCATACGCTTCTTGCCCTCTTTCTGCTTCTCGAGCAGCTTGCGCTTACGCGAGATATCGCCGCCGTAGCACTTAGCAAGAACGTCCTTGCGACGGGCCTTGACGGTGGAACGGGCGATGATCTTGTTGCCGATAGCACCCTGGATGGGCACCTCGAACAGCTGACGCGGGATGATCTCCTTGAGCTTGTCGCACAGGCCACGGGCCAGGCCATATGCCTTGTCCTTATGGACGATAAACGAAAGCGCGTCCACCTCGTCGCCCGAAAGCAGGATGTCGAGCTTGACGAGCTCAGAGGGGCGATATTCGTTGAACTCATAGTCGAGCGAGGCGTAACCCTTGGTGCGGCTCTTGAGCTGATCGAAGAAGTCCAAGATGAGCTCGGCGAGCGGCATATCAAAGCGCATCTCGACCGATTTGCTCGTCAGGTGGATCATGTCGGTCGTGACGCCGCGGTGCTCGATGGCGAGCTGCATAACGGCACCCGTGTACTCAGGCGGGCAGATGATCTTTGCCTTGAGGTAGGGTTCCTCAATACGATCGATGCGGGTGGCCTCGGGAAGGTCCTGCGGACTGCGGACATCGATCATCTCGCCGTCGGTCTTGTAGACGTGATAGTCGACCGAGGGGCTCGTGGCAATGAGGTCCAGGTTGAATTCGCGCTCCAGGCGTTCCTTGACGACTTCCATGTGTAGCAGGCCCAAGAAGCCCACGCGGAAGCCAAAGCCGAGCGCCACCGAGGTCTCGGGCTCCCACACCAACGATGGGTCGTTAACGTGCAGCTTATCGAGCGCGTCACGCAGGTTCTCGTAGTCCTTGTTATCGATTGGGAACAGGCCCGTATAGACCATGGGCTTGGCCTCGCGGTAACCCGGAAGCGGCTCGGGGCAGGGGTTCGACGCCCAGGTAAGGGTGTCGCCCACGCGAACGGCCTCGGGGTCCTTCAGGCCCGTGACCACATAGCCGACCTCGCCAACCGTCAGCGCGTCAACCGGGGTCTCGGCAGGACGCTTGACACCCACGCCGTCGACCAAAAAGTCGCCCT
>DXZZ01000008.1:5915-30568 GCA_019419425.1 Collinsella sp.
GAGGGCAGGTCGATCTTGTTGATGGCCGGCACAATGTCCAGATTGGCGTTCATGGCGAGCGTCGCGTTGGAGACAGTCTGCGCCTCGACGCCCTGCGTGGCGTCGACAACGAGCACCGCGCCCTCACAGGCTGCCAGCGAGCGCGAGACCTCATAGGTAAAGTCAACGTGGCCCGGCGTATCGATCAGATTGAACTGATACGTCTCGCCATCGTCGGCGTCATAGGACACGCGAACGGCATTGGACTTGATCGTGATGCCGCGCTCGCGCTCGATATCCATGGTGTCGAGCAGCTGCGACTCCATGTCGCGTTCGTCGACGGTATGGGTGAGCTCGAGGATGCGATCGCTGATCGTGGACTTGCCATGGTCGATGTGCGCAACGATTGAGAAGTTGCGGATGTGGGAAATGTCAATTGAAGTATTCATGCGGACTATCTTACCCGAGCGGTACAAAAAATGGAGCCTGTTCCATAAAACAGGCTCCCTTTATGCGCGTAATCTGTGTGGTGTGAAATTTACAACTTAGGCGTTGATGCTGTTCACGAGCTTGGCAAGACCGGACTTGCGGTTGGAAGCCTGGTTCTTGTGGATAACATGCTTGGCGGCAGCCATGTCGAGACGCTTGGTGACGGTCTTGAGGGCAGCCTGGGCCTTCTCGACGTCGCCCTCGGCGACGGCGGACTGGACGTGCTTGGTCAGCGTCTTGAGCTCGGACTTGACAGCCTTGTTACGCATGCGAGCTGCCTCATTGGTGCGGATACGCTTCTTCTGAGACTTGATGTTTGCCACTTCTGGAGTTCCTTTCGAGTTCCTTGCAAAAAATGTATGACACCTCTGAGACACGGTGAGGTCATGCAAGCGCCTACTATAGCACGCTCCCCCTCAAAGGAATAGAACGAATTTGTCAAATAGGCAGGTATCATCACGATTTTCTCAAGATGTTCGTAATCCAGAGCAAAAGCGCGGTCTCAGAATCGGCAGAGCCCTTGAGCGCGAGCTCCACATCGACCGCACCCTCGAGCGCTGCGACGAGCTCTGCCATCGAAAAGCGACGCGCCCAAGTCAGGTGATTCTTGACCTGCCAGGACTGGAGCTTGAGCGTTGCGGCCAGCTCACGACCCTGTCCACGCGCATCGAGCGCCTTGGCGACGATCAGCTCACGGATGCGACCGCACAGCAGCGTGTAGGTCCACACATAGCTCTTGGCGGGCAGCAGATTGAAGAGCTCGAGCGAACGCCGCATATCGCGAGCCGAGACGGCGTTGAGGAAGTCCCAGGGTTGGACCTCGGCCGTACGAACAATCCAGCGCTCAACATCGGCAAGTTCAATCTGAGGCGACTCGACCATCTGGGCAAGCTTAGCCAAGTCGTTATCGAGCATGCGCGTGTTTTCGCCCGAACGCGAGACGAGCTCCTCGGCGGCCGCCGTCGAAATCGACTTACCGCGCTGCGTCGCCATCTGCTGAACACGGCGCGGCAGTTCCCAGCGCTTGGTACCCGAGCAATCGACGATAGCCTTCTTGTCGATCTTGGCGATTGCCTTATACAGGCGCGTATTCTTGGCAAGTGAGTCGGCGATGATGAGGCAGACCGTTGTGGGGCTGGGACTCGCCAGATACCCAACGAGCGGCTCCGAGACCGCCTTGGCGAGCTTTGAGCAGCCATCGAGGATTACCAGACGAAACTCACTGCCCATCGGAAAGGTGTTAAGCGATCCGATAATGGACTCGATATCGGGGTCCTTGGTCATGTCTCGCTCGTCGAGGTTGAACTCGACCATACCCGATTTTTCCAGACGCGCTTTCATACGCGAGACGGCGTGGTCGCGCTTAACTCCGTCGGTACCGACGATCAGATATGCCGGCAGCAAACCGGTTTCGGACATTGCGCCCCCCTCCCGCAGGCCTTCGTATTCGTTCCGTGCCATTCTAGCCCAGAGGCCCACCACACGCCAACGACGTCGTCACGGTCGCTGGCATCGCATCGCAAAGCAATTCGCAGTCGGTGTGACGGTAATGTCGCCGTGTTCGATGGTACACGCGAACACACCACCCGCTTCCTTAACGGCATCGATACAGGCATCGGACGGATGGCCGTATCGATTCCCCTCACCGGCGCTTGCGAGGGAAAGCTCGGGCTTCAGGACGTCCAGCAACTCGCCATCGACTGAAACCTTGGAGCCGTGATGCCCAAGTTTAAGGACATCGATATCCCCCACCTCCTGCACGAATTCCCGCTCTTGGTCGAGCTCGGCATCACCGGTGAGAAGTATTCGCAGGCCCTTGCCTTCCTGAACATAAGAGAGCAGCAGGACAAGCGAGTCCTCATTTCCCTCGCCATCCACGAACTCGAATGGCCACATCACGCGAGCGCAAAATAAGCCGATGTCGACCGTATCCCCACGGCGCACCTGCCGATACTCCACGCCAGGTCGGTTCAATACCTCGGCAGGAGCATCCTCCAGCGCATCCGCCGCCACGGCAATCGTTCCGACCGAAAACTGTTCGAGCACGGCAGGCAAACCACCCCAGTGGTCCTCATCCCAATGCGTCACAAAAACGGCATCGATATGGTGCACGTTATTGCGAACCAACGCCGCAACCACACGCTCGTCGAGCCCGCAGTCGACGAGAGCTACTGCGCCGCCTTGGCGGATAAGAATCGCATCGGCCTGGCCCACATCGAGCACCGTCACCGAAGGCGGAGCGAATCGATCCCAATAGACGTACGGAATCGCAGCCAAGAGCATCAGGCATGCAAGCCCCGCCGCCATAGGACGTGCACGGGGACGCGGCCACCAGACCAGCAGAACCGCCAGAAAACACGGCACTAGGTAAATCCACATGCTATCGGGCGGCACGCTCACGTATGCACCCGGCACGGCGGCAAACAGCTGCTCGAAGAACAGCGCGCAACGGGCGGCAATCATGGGCACAACGAGCGCCCAAGTCCGCAACGGTCCCACGAGCGAAAAGGGAGCCAGCACGATCGACACAGCGAGCAGTACGCTCACCACCGGACCGATGACCGCATTTGCCAACGGAGCAATGAGCGAGAATGTACCGAAGGCGGGAATGGTAATGGGAAGTGTCGCCAGTTGTGAGCACAGCGTGACGGAAAGCACGCTGGCAAAGCCTGATGGCACACCTAGCTCACCCAAAGCGTAGGTCGCATAGGGACAAAAGCACAGAATGGCTAAGACGCTGGCACACGAGAGTTGAAAGCCCATCTCGAACAGCACCGTCGGCCGCAGTAGCACAAAGATGGACATGGTTACGAAGAGTGCCGAAAGGCCGTGCCGACGACGCCCCGCGCCGTTTACAACAAGCGTCACGAACAGCATGCAGCACGCACGCACGGCCGAGGGAGACGCCCCCGTAAAGGCAGCATAGCCGACAAGCGTTATCGCCAATATCGCCCGCTGAAGACCACGTGAGCACCGAGTCTTTTGCAATACACCCTCGATTACAAACCCCACGATAGCCAAATGGCTGCCCGAGACGGCGATAAGATGCGCCGTTCCCGTCACCGAAAACCAGTCGCCCGCCGGCTGGGCGCGCAGCTCGGCCGAACGACCGCAGGCGACACCGGCTATGAGCGCCCGCGCCGGGTCGGTCGCAGGCGCGATGGACGCAAGCAGCCCATTTCTCAGCCGAAGCAGCGGCACCGGAGAGCCCTCATCGACCGACACGACTCGAACGGCTTTAGCCTTGCGCACCTCGCCTCGGAGCACGCGCGATCGTCCATATGCATCGTTCTCAAAACGTGAAACGCGACCGATAACACGCACGTGCGCCCCGACCTTGAGCTCACGATCACACGATAGGCGAACCGTTGCCAAGTTCTTACCGTCCGCGCGTGCCTCGCAGGTATAGGAATACACGTCGTCGTTTATGGATGGATCACCCTGCACGACAAACTCGAGGCCGCTTGCCGCTCGACCGTCGAGCGCCCTCGAGGCGCTGAGCGCACCCACAGCCCACCACGCCGAGACGACCGCTCCCGCCACGAGACCGACGGACGCGGCATACAGCCACCGCTTCAAAGGGGCAAGCCTCGCACAAGAGTGAGCCAGCACAACGAAAACCGCTGCCGCAACGGGAATGGCCCATAGCGGCCCGACCGCCGTCGCCCGCTCCCTCAGCAGCGCATCAGCGGCTATGCTGAGCACCAAGGCGCAGCTCACGCACATGCCGGCACACAGGGCCATCGTCCACGGAATCAGGGGCCGCGGAGGTATCACGTGCTCTCGCTCGGTCGCACTCATACGCAGATGCAATCTTTGATTTTGGCAAGCTTCTTCTCGCCGATTCCCGACACGCGCATCAGATCGTCAACCGAAGCAAAAGCACCGTTCTTTGTCCGCTCATCGATAATCGACTGTGCCATTGAGGGACCGATTCCCGAGAGCGTCTGCAGCTCTGCCGAGCTTGCCGTATTAATGTTTACTAGGCCTGTTGCGCCACCGACGCCTGATGATGCGGAAGCCCCACCATCAACACCGGCTTCCGCAATGGACACCTGCTGCTCCCCTACCGTTGGAACGTGAATTTTTTGTCCATCAGTGACCTTGGATGCACGATTAAGCCCCGTAACGTCTGCTTCGGGCGCCAGCCCGCCGGCGGCATCAATCGCCTGAGCCACCCGCGCCCCGTCTTTGAGGCGATATACACCGGGTGACACCACGGCGCCATCAACATCGACATAAACCTCTGCCGCGGCAGACGCCTTAGGCGAAGAGCCTTCGGATGTCTTTCCGCTCGAAGCATCGCCGGATCCCGGCACCACTAACGTGCCCGAACCATCAGTGCGCTCAAACGACACACCGCCGGCACCGCCGCCAAGGTTCGCCATCGCCAGCCCACTCGCCATCGCAATGACGACCAGTATCGCCATCACCACTGCCTTATGACCGAGCAGCTTGCCCGCCCAGCGGTCCATCTTTTTGACTCGTTCGTGTTGTTCGCGCTGCGCCATAGCAAAACCTCCCAACACCATCGTGTCAGGAAAGGAGCTCCACAACAGCCACGCCCCAAAACCGGTTTTTGCGGTCAAACCAAAAACCGACCAAAACCTTGCACAAATCTGTCCATTTATTCAGGCAAACGTCAGCAAATGAACACTTAGCCGCAAAATGCCCAGATAGCAAAAGACCGACGATGCAGGCGCATCGTCGGTCTATGCACAAATTTACTCGTGATCTTGGTAAATCTCACGCGGAGCAAGCTCCGAATGTTTGCGTTTTAAGGTCTTAGGGGCCTTATATGTGTTGCTCTCGAAGTCGATGTACTCGGTCTGCTTGAGCAGGCGCTCAATCATCTCCTCGTGGTCGAACAGCTCCCAGGCCTCGTGCACGGCATCGAGTTTGGCGTGCGTCTCGGGACGACGCGGCATAAACAGCGTGCAGCAGTCGGGAGCGGCCTCAGTCGAGATATCGAACGTACCGATCTCCTCGGCGCGTGCGATGATCTCCTGTTTGTCCGAACCGATGAGAGGACGGAACACGGGAATCTTCACGGCTTCGTTGACGGCCATGATGTTCTCAAGCGTTTGGGAGGCAACCTGCCCAAGCGATTCGCCCGTAACGATGGCCCTGGCACCCTCGATGTGTGCAATGCGCTCAGCAACCGAATACATAATGCGGCGATACATGATCACGCGCAGGTTGCTGGGACAGGTGACCGAAATCTCACGCTGGCAGTCGCCAAACGGCACCACGTACAGGCGGCCGATCTGGACACCCGGCTCAAGCGCACGGATGATGTCCTGCACCAGGTATTCACTCGTGTCGGGCGTCTGCGGACGACCGGAGAAATGCACCGGCACGCACACCGCGCCGCGACGCGCGAGCATCCAGGTCGCCACCGGAGAATCGATACCCGACGACAGAAGCGTCACGACCTTGCCGGCAGAACCCACCGGAAGGCCGCCAACGCCGCGCTCGGAGCGCGCATACACGTAGACACTACCCTGAACCACCAGAACGTGCACCATCGCGTCGGGGTCGTGCATCTGGACCTTTTTATCGGGAAACACCTCACACAGCACCTCGCCAACCTGTCGATTGATATCGATCGAGGTGAGCTCATAGTCAGTATTGGAGCGCTTGGCGTGCACCTTAAACGAATCGAAGGAACCAAACTCGCGCAGCGCCTTCACAGCGGCGGCGCAGTACTCCTGCGGGTCGCGGTTGGTGAGATACGCCAAAGACACACGGGCAACGCCGGGGACGGTGCGGATGACACGCGCCGCCTCGTCGGCCTGATGCTCGTTAAAGGTCACGAGGATATAACCGGAAATTCGAGACACGGCGTTCACGGAAAAGGCGGCCAAGGCCGCCTTGATGTTATCCATGAGGATATGCTCAAAATGTGCGCGGTTCTTGCCCTTCAGCCCAACCTCGTGATAGTGGACTAGGCAGACGCGAGCCGCCATTTAGGCTTCAGCAACCTTGTGGCCGAGCGCCTTCTCGTAACGGGCCTCGTCGTAAGAGATGTCGCCGTCGACAATCTCGTCCATAGCCATCGAGATGGTATCGGCACCGGAAAGCCCGATGGTGATGTCATCGACATCCTGAACGGCAAGCACGCGGTTGTGCTGGCCACGCAGCATGCTATTGATGTCGCAGGCGCGCTTGGAGGCAAGCGAAGCGAGCAGGAAGCGGTTGTGATCGGTCTTCTCCAGAAGATCGTCAATGCAAGGCTTTACAACGGACACGGACCTCAGATCCTTTCATGCATATCGAGAACGCGAACGAGCTCATCGGTCGCGCGGTCGAGATCGTCATTCACCACGACGTCGTCGTAGCGGTCGGCAAGGGCAAGCTCATCGGCGGCGTTTGCCATACGCAGCTCAATCGTCTCGGGCGTCTCGGTACCGCGACCGACTAGACGCTCGCGGAGCACCTCAAGCGAAGGCGGCTTGATAAAGATCAGCACGGCCTCGGGGAAACGCTCCTTCA
This sequence comes from Collinsella sp., assembly GCA_019419425.1. Lineage (GTDB taxonomy): Bacteria > Actinomycetota > Coriobacteriia > Coriobacteriales > Coriobacteriaceae > Collinsella. Next base: position 12,879 of record DXZZ01000008.1, read on the forward strand.
CCTGCAGGGCGCCCTGGACATCGATCTCCAAAATCAGAGACGAGCCCGAGGCGAGCTTGGATGTGACCTCGCTCACCAACGTGCCGTAGCAGTTACCGTGGACCTCGGCCCACTCAACAAACTCACCGTTTGCCACGCGGCGGTCGAACTCCTCGCGCGTCAGAAAAAAGTAGTTGACGCCGTCGACCTCACCTTTGCGTGGTGCTCGCGTGGTAGCCGAAACCGTCAGACCCAGGTTCGAGCGGCGCTCGCGCACACGAGTGACGAGCGTACCCTTGCCTGCGCCTGACGGTCCAGAAATCACAAAGAGCTTGGAATCCTGAGCGCTCACTTATTTGGTCAGCTGCTCGAGGAGCTGCTCGCGCTGACGGACACCGAGGCCCTGGACGCGACGAGTAGCGGAGATACCGAGCTCCTCCATGATCTTGGCGGCCTTGGCCTTGCCATAACCGGGGAGAGACTCGATGAGGGTGGAAACCTTCATGCGGGAAGCGATGGGGTCATCGGAGTTGAGCACGGACTCGAGGGACTTCTCGCCCTTCTTGATCTGCTCGCGAAGCTCAGCGCGGGCGTGACGTGCGGCAGCAGCCTTCTCAAGAGCCTGCTTGCGCTGCTCGTCGGTAAGCTGAGGGAGTGCCATTCATACCTCCAAATAGTTGGGTTATATCTGATTCAATAATTGGCATTTTAGCACGTAGAACGTACAAAATGCCTAATCGCGGCTCCATAGGTTAGACGATACCCGCAAAAAGTGCAATATACTGCGCCCAAAGTTAAGCCCCTGACCTGCGATTCCACACAAAGGATGGGAAAGTTTACGCAGGCACAGGGGCTATTTTGTGCTAATGAGACCCAAAAGTGGTGACTTAGGGGAATCTTTTACGCGACGTTTTCGACCAGCTCGGCGACGATGGCGTCAAAGGCGGCAACCGGATCGTCGGCACCGGTGATGGGACGGCCCACCACAATGTGGCTTGCGCCACGCTCGATAGCCTGGGAAGGCGTCGCCACGCGAGACTGGTCACCAAGGGCGGCACCCACCGGACGCACACCCGGAGTCACGATCAGGGCATCAGGACCCAGCAGCTCACGCATGTCGTGAGCCTCCATCGGTGAGCACACGATGCCATCGATGCCACTGTCCTGAGCAAGCTTTGCCAAGCGGGCGGCCTCCTCGGCCACGGGCGACTCGACGCCGATCTCGCTCAAGGCATCCTGATTCATGCTCGTGAGCACGGTGATGGCGACGAGTTTGGCGCGGTCCTCACGCGCCTCCTCGGCACCCTCGCGGCAGGCAGCGAGCATAGCACCCGAGCCCAGGCCGTGGACCGAAAGCAGGTCGGCACCGGCAAGCGAGGCCGAGCGGGCAGCGCCGCGCACCTGATGCGGAATGTCATGGAACTTAAGGTCGAGGAAGACCTTAAAGCCAAGGTCCTTAAAGGTCTTGACGATCTGGGGACCCTCAGCGTAATAGAGCGTCATGCCGACCTTGAGCCAGGCGGCATGGCCCGAAAGCTCGTGGGCGAGCTCGAGCGCGCGCTCACGGTCGCAGTCGAGGGCGACGATAACACGGTCGCGGGCATCATTCTCTAGCATTCGAAAGCACCCACCAGCTCGTTGATGTCCTTTACGCCCTGGGACTCGGCCCAGGCCTCGAGCTCATGCGCGATCTTAAGCGAAGCGCACGGATCGACGAAGTTGGCCATGCCGACCGACACGCAGGTGGCGCCGGCCAGGATAAACTCAGCCGCATCCTCGCCAGTCATGACACCGCCGACACCGTTGATGGGGATATCGACGGCCTGGGCAACCTCCCAGACCATGCGCACGGCGATGTGGTGGCACAGCGGGCCCGAAAGGCCGCCCTTGGGCTTGGCCACGCGGGACTTGCGGGTATGGACGTCGATGGCCATGCCCTGGATGGAGTTGATGACCGAAAGGCCGTCGGCGCCGGCAGCCTCGAGGGCCTTGGCGATCTCGGCGACGTTGACCGGCGCCATCTTCACGAACAGCGGCTTATCGGTCACCTTGCGGCAAGCAGCCATAACGGAAGAGGCGCCCTCGGGCGTGGAGCCCATGGCGGCACCGCCGGCGGCGATATTAGGGCAGCTCACGTTGATCTCGTAGCCGGCAGCCCAGGGGCACAGCTCGACATACATCTCGAGTGCGCGGACAAACTCGTCAACGGAGTGACCGGCAACCTGACAGATGACCTGGCAGCCGTCCTTGGACAGCTGTTCGAGCCACGGACCGGACTCGCGGGCAAAGGCGGCCACGCCGGGGTTCTGAAGACCCACGGAGTTGATCATACCGCCGGGAATCTCGGCCATGCGGGGCGCGGGATTGCCGGGCCAGGGCTCGGCAGCGCAACCCTTGGTGGTGATGGCGCCCAGCTGGGAAACATCAAAGAAGTTCTGGAACTGCCAACCGTAGCCAAAGGTACCGGCTGCGGTGTTAATGGGGTTCTGCATCTTGACGCCGCCGAAATCGACGGCCATGTTCACGGTACCCACTAGAAGACCACCACCTTGGAAGCATCGAACACGGGGCCGCACATACAAGCACCCTTCATACCGTCGACCGTCTCGACATTGCAGGTGTTGCAGGCGCCAAAGCCACAGCTCATCATGCGTTCGAGCGACACCTCGCAGTACACACCGGCCTCGGCGGCAGCGGCGGCGACCTTCTTCATCATGACGGCGGGGCCGCAGCTGGCGACGTAGTCGTAGCCGCCCTCTCCAAGCAGCTCGGCTGCCGGATCGGTGCAAAAACCGTGCGTGCCGAGCGAACCGTCGTCGGTGCACACGTTAACCGTGGCGCCCAGCGCACGGAACTCATCGACACCCACGGCCTTGGAAGCGGTGCCAAAGCCCAGGCACACGTCCACATCAACACCCTGCTCGGCAAGCATGCCGGCAAGACACAGCACAGGCGGAACGCCGATGCCACCGGCGACGAGCAGTGCCTTCCTGGTGCCCTCGGGTACCATCCAGCCACGGCCACCGGGGCCCAACAGGTTAGAGGTGGAGCCAGGGCCCATCTGGGACAAACGGCGGGTATCGTCGCCCACGACAGCGTACCACAGCTCGACGGTGCCGGCCTCGGCGTCGGCGCGGTAGAAACTCAAGGGCACACGAAGCAGAGAAGACGCATCGCCGGGGACGGCGATGTTCACAAACTGACCGGGCTTGAGCGCACTTGCAAGCTTGGGGGCCGAGATAACGAGCGAGAAGATACCGTCGGCGATCTCCCGGTTCGAGACGACCTCGAAGTCGTGCATGCGTGCAGTGGAAGGTGTGGGCATAGACGCTCCAATCCCCCATGCGGTTGCATGGTCTAAACGAACAGAAAGCGCGGCACCGCAAGGGCGCCGCGCACAAAAGCGATAAGGCTATGCTAGCAGATGCAGCCGTCGGCAAGCGTCTGTTTACCGCCGACAAATACATCGGTGGCACGACCGGTGAGCGTGCGGCCGGCAAAACCGGAGTTCTCGGCGCGCGACTCGTAACCGTCCTCGCCAACCGTCCAGGTTGCGGAGGGGTCGAACACGGTCAGGTCGGCGACAGAGCCCGCCTTGACCTGAACCTGATCGAGGCCCAGAATCTCACGCGGCTTGATGGCCATGAGCTCGACCATGCGGCTCACGCTCATCTTGCCCGTGTTGACCAGCTCAGTGAGCACGAGCGACAGCGAAGTCTCGAGGCCAATCATTCCAAAGGGCGCGAGCTCGAACTCGCGGGCCTTCTCCCACGGGGTGTGGGGAGCGTGGTCGGTAACGATAGCGTCGACGGTACCGTCGATGACACCCTGACGGATGGCCTCGGCATCCTCGTCAGTGCGCAGCGGCGGATTGACCTTGAGCGAGGTGTTGTAGGTCTCGTCCAGGTCGTTCTCGGTCAGGAACATGTGGTGCGGGGTGGCCTCGCAGGTCACCTGGACACCGGCAGCCTTACCGGCACGCACGAGCTCCAGGCCATGAGCGGTGGAGATGTGCTGGATGTGCAGCTTGGCACCGGTCAGCTTGGCAATCTCGATGTCGCGGGCAATCTGAAGCTCCTCGCCGGCGGCCGGCCAACCCTCGAGGGCCAGACGGGTCGAGACCTTGCCCTCGTTGATCTGGCCGTGGCCGACCAGATCCTCGTCCTGGCAGTGGCTCATAAAGACCTTGCCGAACATCTTGCCGTAGTCCATGCAGCGACGGAGCATGCCCGCGCCCTGCACGCCGCGACCGTCGTCGGTGAAGGCGACGGCGCCGTGGGCGACCATATCGCCCATCTCGGACATGGCCTCGCCCTTAAGACCGCGGGTCATGGCGCCCGACGGATAGACGCGGCAGTGGCCGACCTCGGCAGCGCGGGACTTGACGAACTCCACGACGGTGCCGTTATCGGTGACGGGATCGGTGTTGGGCATGGCGCACACGCCGGTGAAGCCGCCCTTGGCAGCAGCGCGGGTGCCGCTCTCGATGTCCTCTTTGACCTCGTAGCCAGGCTCGCGCAGATGAACGTGCATATCCACCAGGCCGGGGACGAGATACTTGCCGGAAAGGTCGCGGACCTCGGCTCCCTCGGCGGCGAGGTTCTCGCCGACCTCGGCGATCTTGTCACCGTCGATCAGGACGTCGACGACACCGTCAAGCTCGACGGACGGATCGACGACGTGGGCATTCTTAAGAAGCAAGGCCATTATCGGCACCTCCAAGCAGCAGATACAGGATAGCCATACGCACGCAGATACCGGCGTAGACCTGCTCCAGGATGACGGAGCGTTGCGGGTGGTCGGCCATATAGGAGTCGAACTCAACGCCGCGGTTGATGGGGCCCGGGTGGCAGATAATCGCATCGGGCTTCATGAGCTTCTCGCGGTCCTTGGTCAGACCGAAGAGCTTGTGGTACTCGCGAATCGTGGGGAACGGTGCGCCCTCGAGGCGCTCCTGCTGCACGCGCAACATGTAGACGACGTCCAGCTCGGGGAGTACCGAATCGAGGTCGCTCGTCACGTGGTCGCAGCCCAGGACCTCGGGCGCCGGCGGCAGCAGCGTGCCGGGGGCGACGGCGTAGGTCTCGCAGCCCATGATCTTAAGTGCGGGGATCAGCGAGCCGCACACGCGGGAGTGCGCGATATCGCCGACGACGGCGACCTTCAGACCGTGGAAGTCACCCTTGTGCTCCCAGATGGTGTACAGGTCGAGCAGGGCCTGCGTGGGGTGGTTGTGCTTGCCGTCGCCGGCGCAGATGACGCTCGCGGGCGAGTTCTGCGTGACGATGTAGGGAGCACCGGCGTGCTTATCGCGAACGACGATGCAATCAATCTTGTAGGCGTTGAGGGTCTCGACGGTGTCGACGAGGCTCTCGCCCTTGACCGTGGAGGTCGAGGAGCCGCCAAAGTTGAGGCTGTCGGCCGAAAGGCGCTTCTCGGCGAGCTCGAAGGAGCTGCGGGTGCGCGTCGAGGGCTCGTTGAACATGTTGACGATGGTCTTGCCCTTGAGCGTGGGGACCTTCTTGATCGCACGCTCGTTGACCTCAGAGAACGCCTTGGCGGTCTCGAGGATGAGCTTGATGTCCTCTTCGGAGTACTCGGTAATGTCGATCAGGTGCTTATGGTTGAACGCCACGGTACTACTCACCTCCCAGCGGCGCGGAGCCCACGTGGGAACCCGGCGCGACGTCGTTAATCTCGACGGCGGTGTGGCCGTCGACTTCCTTCATATATAGGTGCACGTTCTCCTCATGCGACGAGGGAACGTTCTTGCCGACAAAGTCCGGCGAGATGGGGAGCTCACGGTGACCGCGGTCAACGAGAACTGCCAGCTCGATGCGGCTCGGACGGCCCAGGTCCATGACGGCATCCAGAGCGGCGCGGATAGTACGGCCCGTATACAGGATGTCGTCCACCAGCACGACGCGCTTGCCGTCGACGCTGAAGGGAATGTTGGTAGCGTGGATCGCGGGAGCGAAATTGGTCGCATAGTCATCGCGGTAGAAGCTGATGTCCAGGCTGCCGAGCGGAACGTCGACGCCCTCGATCTCCTTGATCTCCTCGGCGAGCTTCTTTGCCAGAAGGTCGCCGCGCGTGACGATGCCGACCAGAGCGAGGTCTTCACAGCCCTCGTTGCGCTCGAGAATCTCGTGCGCGATGCGGGTCATCGCTCGATTGACGGCGGTCTCGTCCATGATGACCGCCTTGGGGGAAGTCGTGCCCATCGATCTCCTTCCTCACATGTCTTGACTGCTGACACAGTCAAAAAAATAGATGCCCGACCGCTTAAAGCGGACCAGACACCCACAGGAAGGGCTGCTCTTTGGCAGCTATGTAATTCCATGTGGGTATCTCGTACCCCTTTAATGGTCAAGGGATAGTGTAGCCAACCTCGAGCTTAATTGCGAGCATAAATACAGAACAATCCGTAAACGGAGCCCAATGCTCCATAAACCTATATATATTTGTGGGACGAGCTTGAAAACGCACGCACGAGCTGGCATAATCCCCTCTGCTGCACGCAAATCGGATCTACGTCCAGGGCCGTGGCGTGAGCACTATCGCCAAAAGAGGAATATCTCTGTGTAGATTACGCACAGGGAGCTGCTTCTGTGCTATAGTTCAGGCTTGTTTGTTAACGCGACATGTTCGTTTGTCGCCCAAGGAGGGTCAGTTATGTCCAAAGTTTGCGAAGTTTGCGGTAAGCACCCCGTTGCCGGTCGCTCCATCAGCCACTCTCACCGCGTCACCAACCGTAAGTTCCGCCCCAACATCCAGCGCGTTTACGTCGTCGTTGATGGTCACCGTCGCAAGATGAACGTTTGCTCCACCTGCCTCAAGTCCGGCAAGGTTGCGCGCTCCTAAATAAGGTCTTACCAACAAGTACCTCGGACTCTCCGGGTCAAAGACCTCGCGTTCATATAGAACTTACCAAAGACGTCCTCCCCCACGGAGGGCGCCTTTTTTGCACTCATTGGGGACAGACTTACATGAGTGTTTTCACGCATTGGGGACAGACTTAGATGAATGCTTTCCTAAGCTCACAGTGCATCGATCGGCCCCAATCCATACCTCAGGCCGCCTCGTTCCAGCCTGTGGTGGCCTTGGTTACGCTTGTAGCGCCGATACCGGTGATACGGGCAATTTGCTTGACCGTAAGATGGGCCCGCCTGAGCCTTAGCAGACAGGCATCGCGTTCGGGGCGTGGCAGGGCCTTGAGCAGCGCAGGATCAATGCTCGGCAGGGCCTCGTGTGCGACGGTAAGGGCATCCTCGTCGGGAATCCGTCGACGCGGAAGAATCTCAACTGACCAGATCCGCTCGGCAACTTCCTTAAGATGCTCGCAATAGCGACGGGAACCCCCGACAATATCGAGCATGGGGGCCGCATCGCAGATATCAAAGGGATCGTATCCCAGCTGGTATGCCTTGTAGCTTGACCAGCGGTAGGCATCAAGCGAGTCGAGCGCACCTTTCACGGGATTGAGATGGATATAATCGAGCAACTGCACCGCCTGCGTGTCCGACTCGACCGCGACCCGCGAATAGCGATTATCAAACAGGTGGCCCGTTCTTCCGGTTTTCCCATTGAAATACTTGGCATAGGCCGTCAGCGCGCACTGCATTGCCTTTGAAAGGTTGTCAAATGGGTCATCAACCATCAAATGGAAGTGGTTGTCCATAAGGCACCAGGCCAACACCGCCACGTCATGGCAAGCAAACCTATCCGAGATGTCCGATAAGAAACGATAGCGGTCGGAGTCATCTTCAAAAATAATCTGTTTGGAATTGCCGCGGTCATAGACGTGGTAATAGCCGGTGAGCGAAACGGCGCGGGCGCATCGGGGCATAATCTCTCCTTTCAAAACTGTACAGGCAACACCTAAAAGGAGAGAAGCAACGCGAAATGCTGAGCCTGTGACCTATTTATATACAATGAACGACAAAAACATGCCCAAAACGACAAAATGACAAATCGATGTCTGTCCCAAATGAGTGAAAGCACTCATGTAAGCCTGTCCCCAATGAGCGAGACGATGCAGCAGGTAGATAATTAGTTGAAACGTTTCAGTTTATTGAAGCGTTTTAGTGTGCCTTTTACGGGAATCTTACCGTTTACCGAATTATTTCTTGCTATCATGCAAGACGTAGGGTAAATCTCCGATCGCAAGGAGACACAAATGGTGAAAAAGTCACCGGAAAACACTACTCCCGCAATTGTGGACAACGTAGAGGCGCTTGAGGCTAAGCTCGCTCAGATGCGAGAGGCCCAGGCGCTTTTTGCTACGTACACGCAGGAGCAGGTCGACAAGATCTTCTATGAGGCCGCCATGGCCGCCAACAAGGCTCGTATCCCGTTGGCGAAGATGGCCATCGAGGAGACCGGCCGCGGCGTTCTTGAGGACAAGGTCATCAAGAACCACTACGCCGCAGAGTACATCTACAACGCTTACAAGAACACCAAGACCTGTGGTGTCCTGGAGCGCGACGAGGCCTACGGCATCACCAAGATCGCCGAGCCCATCGGCATCGTGGGCGCCGTCATCCCGACGACCAACCCCACCTCCACTGCGATCTTCAAGACGCTGATCAGCCTGAAGACCCGCAACGCCATCATCATCTCCCCGCACCCGGCTGCCGCCAAGTGCACCATCGCCGCCGCTAAGCTCGTGCTTGACGCCGCCGTCAAGGCCGGCGCCCCCGAGGGCATCATCGGCTGGGTCGATGTCCCCTCCATCGAGCTGACCAACATGGTCATGCGTGACGTCGACATCATCCTCGCCACCGGTGGCCCGGGCATGGTCAAGGCCGCCTACTCCTCGGGCAAGCCCGCCCTGGGCGTTGGCGCCGGTAACACCCCGGTCATCATCGACGACACCGCCGACGTGCTGCTCGCCGTCAACTCCATCATCCACTCCAAGACCTTCGACAACGGCATGATCTGCGCTTCCGAGCAGTCCGTGACCGTCATCGACACCATCTATGACCAGGTCAAAGCCGAGTTCCATAAGCGCGGCTGCTACTTCGTCAAGCAGGGTGCCGAGATGGAGGCCCTGCGTGCCGCCATGTTCAAGAACGGCGCTCTCGATCACCGCATTCCCGGCATGGCTGCCGCCAAGATCGCCGAGCTCGCCGGCATCGAGGTTCCTGCCAAGACCAAGATCCTGATCGCCGAGGTCAACTCCACCGACCCCGCCAAGGAGGAGTTCTCCCACGAGAAGCTCTCCCCGGTCCTGGCCATGTATCACGCCAAGGACTTCCAGGAGGCCGTCGACAAGGCCGAGCACCTGGTGCTCGCCGGTGGCCCGGGCCACACCGCCTCTCTGTACGTGCACCCCGCCCAGGCCGAGAAGATCAGCCTGTTCGAGCACGTCATGAAGGCCTGCCGTATCGTCATCAACACCCCGTCCTCGCACGGCGGCATCGGTGATCTATACAACTTTGGCATGAAGCCGTCTCTGACCCTGGGCTGCGGCTCCTGGGGCGGCAACTCCGTCTCCGAGAACGTTGGGGTGAAGCACTTGATCAACGTTAAGACTGTGGCCGAGCGCCGTGAGAACATGCTGTGGTTCCGCGCTCCCGAGAAGGTCTACTTCAAGAAGGGTTCCACGCCCGTCGCTCTCGACGAGCTCGGTACCGTCATGGGCAAGAAGCGCGCCTTCATCGTCACCGACCAGTTCCTCTTCAAGAATGGCAACACCCGCGCCATCGAGGCCAAGCTCGACGAGATGGGCATCGCCCACGACTGCTTCTACGACGTCGAGCCCGATCCGTCGCTGCAGTGCGCACGTCGCGGCGCCAAGCAGATGGCTCTCTTTGAGCCGGACGTCATCATCGCCGTCGGCGGTGGCTCAGCTATGGACGCCGGCAAGATCATGTGGATGATGTACGAGCACCCCGAGTGCAAGTTTGAGGACATGGCCATGGACTTCATGGACATCCGCAAGCGTATCTTCACTTTCCCCGAGATGGGCAAGAAGGCCTACTTCGTCGCCGTCCCGACCTCTTCGGGTACCGGCTCCGAGTGCACGCCGTTCGCCATCATCACCGACAAGGAGACCGGCATCAAGTGGCCGCTCGCCGACTACGCGCTGCTCCCCAACATGGCTATCGTTGACGCCGACAACTGCATGACCGCCCCGCGCGGCCTGACCGCTGCCTCCGGCATCGACGTCATGACCCACGCCATCGAGTCCTACGTCTCCATCATGGCTTCCGACTACACCAAGGGCCTCTCCGAGCGCGCTGCCAAGCTCGTCTTCGAGAACCTGCCCTCCAGCTTCACGAACGGCGCCAAGGACCCGCACGCCCGCGAGGAGATGCACAACGCCTCCTGCATGGCCGGTATGGCCTTCGCCAACGCCTTCCTGGGCCTCAACCACTCCATGGCCCACAAGCTCGGCGCTTTCCATCACCTGCCCCACGGCCTCGCAAACGCTGTCATCCTGACCCGCGTCATGCGCTACAACGCCGCTGAGGCTCCCGTCAAGATGGGTACCTTCTCCCAGTATCCTTACCCCAACGCGCTGCACAACTACGCCGAGATGGCCAAGTACTGCGGCATCGAGGGCAAGGACGACAAGGAGGTCTTCGAGAACTTCATCACGAAGCTCGAGGAACTCAAGGACTTCATCGGTGTCAAGAAGACCATCGCCGACTACGGTGTTGACGAGCAGTACTTCCTCGACACCCTCGACGAGATGACCGAGCAGGCATTCAACGACCAGTGCACCGGCGCCAACCCGCGCTACCCGCTCATGAGCGAGATCAAGGAGCTCTACCTGGACGCCTACTACGGCCGCGAGCCTCAGGACTACGCCGTCTGCTAGTTTTAGCACGGTTTTTAACGGCGGGGGTGCACGGGTGTTTCACACACCCCCGCCGTCGCTTCTATCGCATCGTTGAAAGGATGCAACCATGCTGCTACCCGATTCCAAGACCGAGCTCGTCCGCCGTGGCAACAAGGTCGTTTACGACCTGGGCGACAAGATCGTCAAGGTCTTTAACGAGACCAAGCCTGTCTCCGACGTGTTCAACGAGGCTTTGAATCTTGCCCGCATCAATGAGTGCGGCATCCGCAGCCCCAAGGCTCTCGAGGTTTCCCAGCTCGAGAACGCCAACGGCTGGGCGCTCGTGACCGAGAAGGTTCCGGGCACCACCCTTGCCGAGAAGATGACTGCCGAGCCCCAGCGCTTTGGTGAGTACCTCGAGATGTTCGTCGACCTCCAGATCGAGATCCACGGCTACACCTCCCCGCTGCTCAACCGTCAGCGCGACAAGTTCGCCCGCATGATCGACAGCCTTGATCAGCTCAATGCCACCACGCGCTACAACCTTCAGGAGCGTCTGGACGGCATGACCAAGGAGTTCAAGGTCTGCCACGGCGACTTCAACCCCTCCAACGTCATCGTCGGCGACGACGGCCAGCTCTATGTATGCGACTGGGCACACGCCACCCAGGGCTCCCCTGCTGCCGACGTTGCCACCACCTACCTGCTCTTCGCCCTCAACAGCAAGGATCAGGCTGAGGCCTACCTGGAGCTCTACTGCGACCGCGCCGACATGCCCATGCAGGTCGTGCGTCAGTGGACGAGCATCGTCGCCGCTTCCGAGCTCGCTCGTAAGCGCAACGTGAACGATGAGTTCCTGAAGAACTGGATCGACGTCGTCGATTATCAGTAATATCTGAGCGATTTATTTCGCATCGGAGGCACAAAGGGAAACCCCACAGCTCGAATGGGCTGTGGGGTTTTCCTTTTAGATATCGAGGATGCCACAAGATAAAAGGACGGCCCCACATCTCCCCGATCTGGAGAAATGCGGGGCCGTCCCGTATATCGAACTACAAGCGAAATCGTCGATTAACGGCGGGCAGCCTTAACAAGCTCGGCAACCTTGGCGACGACCTCGTCGATCGCCACGTCCTCACGCTCGCCCGTAGCACGGTCCTTGAGCTCCACAGTGCCATTCTTAAGGCCGCGCTTACCCAGAACGACCTGATACGGGAAGCCCATGAGGTCGTTATCGGCAAACTTAAAGCCGGGACGCTCGTCGCGATCGTCGACGACGACCTCGATACCCTCGGCGCACAGACCGTCAACAATCTGATCGCAGACGGTAGCGCACTCCTCCTTCTTGGGATCAAGCGGAATCACCGCGACCTCGTACGGGGCAACGGAGATCGGCCAGACGATGCCGTGTTCGTCGTTGTGCTGCTCCACGACGGCAGCAAGCGAGCGGGACACACCAACGCCGTAGCAACCCATGATGAGCGGCTTCTCCTTGCCGTCCTCGTCCATAAAGGTGGCACCCATGGCCTCGGAGTACTTGGTGCCCAGCTGGAACACCTGAGAGACCTCGATGCCGCGGGCAGCAGAGAGCGGCTTGCCGCAGTGCGGGCAGGGATCGCCGGCAACGACGGTGACCAGATCTGCCCACTCATCGACGGTAAAGTCGCGCTCGGGGCAGGCACCGGTAAAGTGATAGTCGACCTCGTTGGCACCGCAGGCCCACTGCTTGGACTCGCGCAGGCTCTCGTCGCACACCAGACGGATGCCCTCGGGCAAGTTAACCGGTCCGATAAAGCCCTTGTGCAGACCGTAGGTCTGGAGCTCCTCATCAATCATCATGCGATAGCCCTTGCCAAAGACATGCTCGGCCTTGCAGTCATTGAGCTCGTGGTCGCCCGGGACAATGGCCACGACCGGCTTGCCCTCGGAGTCGATGAGTGCCAGCGACTTGCGCGTGCCGTTCTCGGGGAAGCCGAAGAACTTGGCAACGGCCTCGATGGTGCCCATACCCGGAGTCTCGACCTTGGTGAGCGTGCCGTCGCCGGGGCCCTCGGTCACAACGACCTTGGTGCTTGCCGCCTCGTCATCGGCAGCAAAGCCGCAATCGTCGCAGTAGACGAGCGAGGCCTCGCCGGCGTCAGCCAGAGCCATGTACTCGACGGAGGTGTCGCCGCCGATCTCGCCGGAGTCGGCGACAACGGGCAGAGCCTTGATGTAGCAGCGCTCGCAGATGTTGGCGTAGGCCTGCTTCATCTTGTCATACTCCTCCTGCAGGCTCTCCTGCGTGGCAGAGAAGCTGTAGGCGTCCTTCATGATGAACTCGCGGCCGCGCATCAGGCCAAAGCGGGGACGGAACTCATCGCGGAACTTGTCCTGAATGTGGTACAGATTGACAGGCAGCTGCTTGTAGGAACGCAGCTCATTGCGCACCAGGGCCGTGACGGTCTCCTCGTGGGTGGGGCCCAGCACGAACTCGCGACCATGACGGTCGTCAAAGCGCACAAGCTCCTTGCCATAGGCATCGATACGGCCGGACTCACGCCACAGCTCGGCGTCGACCATAATGGGCATCATGAGCTCCTGAGCGCCCGCAGCGTCCATCTCGTCGCGCACGATGTTCTCGATCTTGCGAATCGAGCGCCAAGCAAGCGGCAGGTAGGAATACAGGCCGGCGGCCTCCTTGCGGATCATGCCGGCACGGAGCAGCAGGCGGTGACTGGCGAGCTCGGCGTCCGCCGGATCCTCTTTAAGCGTCGGCGCATAGAGCTTAGACATATACATTGCTCGGGTCATTTATTACTCCTCAATAAGCTTGTCGACCTCGGCCATCAGCGCGTCGACAATTTGATCCTCAGCTACTTTACCAATGATCTGGCCATGCGAAAAGAGCAGGCCCTGACCACGTCCGCAGGCAACACCCAGGTCGGCGTCAGATGCCTCTCCGGGGCCGTTGACCGCACATCCCATCACGGCGATCGAAAGCGGCGCGGAATAGTTCTTAAGCCGCTCGGTGACCTCCTCGGCGATGGGAATAAGGTTAACCTGGCAGCGGGCGCACGTGGGGCACGAGACAATCTCGGGACCACGGCGACGCAGGCCCAGCGACTGTAGAATTCCCCAGGCGACCGGCGGCTCCTCAACCGGATCGGCCGTGAGCGACACACGCATGGTGTCGCCGATGCCTTCGGAAAGCAAGATACCCAAGCCTACAGAGCTCTTGATGGTGCCCTGCAGCTTGGTACCCGCCTCGGTTACGCCCAGGTGAAGCGGAACGTGGGGAATCTCACGCGACAGGGCTCGATAGGTATCGAGCGTCGTTTGCACGCTATGGGCCTTAGCCGAAAGCACAATGTTCGTAAAGCCGCGGTCTTCAAAATGCTTGACGAAACGCTCGCTCGACATCACGAGCTTTTCGGGCTGCGTGAGGTCGTCGCGCTCGGCGATATCCTGCTCAAGCGAACCGGCATTGACGCCGATACGAATCGCACAGCCCGCGGCACCCGCAGCATCGATCACCGCGTCAACCTTGGCCCAATCGCCAATATTGCCGGGATTGATGCGCAGCTTGGCAGCACCGGCCTCAACGGCACCAATGGCGAGTTTATGGTTAAAGTGGATATCGGCGACAATCGGCACCGGAGACTCGGCGCAGATGGTGCGGAAACCCTCAAGTGCGGCCTCGGTGGGCACACTCACGCGCACGATATCGCAGCCAGCCTGCGCCAACGCGCACACCTGCGCAAGCGTTGCCTGGGCATCAGCAGTATCGGTGCAGGTCATAGATTGGACCACCACAGGCGCGCCGCCACCGATCTGCACGCCGCCCACATGCACGGGGCGCGTCAGCTCGCAAGGCAAAGGATGGGATAAAGACAAACCAAACACTCCCCTACAGAATAAATCGAAGGATGTCGGAACGAAGCATATAGACAAACAGCAGCGCAAAGAGCGCGATGCCCACATAGCTCACAATCGTCTGGACCTTGAGCGGAAGCTCGCGGCCCGCAATCTTTTGAATGATCTCGATGACCAGCTTGCCGCCATCGAGTGGTGGGATGGGCAGCAGGTTCATAAAGCCAAGCGAGAACGAAATGAGGGCGGCAAACGAAAGGAACGTGGCAGGGCCGGCAGCAGCAGCCTGTGAGGACATAACGCTAATACCCACGATCGAAGAAGACTGATCGAGAATCTCCATCGTATGCTGCGGCTGGAGTAGGCGCATAACGCCATCCGCCGTCTGTACAACATAGGAGAATGACAGACGCGCCGAGGTGATCGGGTCTAAACGGACCACCTGCATAGAGGCATACACACCCAGGCGCTCGTCCTCTTTGAGCGCAACCGTGGTCGAATGCTGCTTGCCGTCACGCTCGTACTCGATGGCGATATCGTCCTTACCGGCAGCCTTGCCGATGGCATCGTAAACGTCCATCCAGGTAGAGCACGATACTCCGTCAACCGAAAGGATCGCGTCGCCGCCCTCGATACCCGCCTTGGCGGCAATAGACCCCCCGTCAACCTGACCGATCACGTTGGTATCCATCGGCACGGTGACACCCGCAATGGAATAGATACTCATAAGGAGCAAAAAGCCCGTCAAGATATTGACAATAATGCCCGCGAGCAGCATAAAGGCGCGCTTGAGAAAGCTCTGGCCAAGATAGGTGTGCGAACGCTCTTGTGCAAGGAACTCGGCCTCGCCGCACGGCAGCTCCCACGCATCGCCCTCGGCAGTTGAATGTTCGCGATCGAAACGGCGGCCGTCAAAGGTGGTGTAACCCGCCGCATCTCGCGGCAGCGTCTGATACTTGGTGGGATAGTAGCTCGGCGAGGGCTTCTCCCCTTCCTCATACCAGGGTGCGATGGAGCCCCAGCCAAGCAACAGGGCGCATGCCTCAAGCACATCCTCCTCGGAAAGCTCGAGCTCGACAGCAAGGTCGGCCACGGTCACGCGACCATGACGATAGATAGCCGCGAGCACGCGATCGGCACACGAGACGTCGGTCGGATCCATACCGCAGATGGCAGCGTAGCCACCCAGCAGCAGCGGGGTCACGCCAAACTTGGTTCCAATGCGACGCGACGTGTAATGGATGTCAAAGCGGCACGGCAGGCCCAAAAAGAACTCGGTCACACGGACGCCGCAGGCACGTGCCGCCAAAAAGTGGCCGCCCTCGTGCAAAAACACGAGGACGGAAAGCATCAGCAGGCCCCAAAAGACCGATGAGAGAACGCTCAGAACAGTATCCATAAAACGAAAAAGCAATCCTTATGGGTTAGGAACGGGTTGCGGCGAGCACCTGCGCAGCCTTTTCACGCGTCCACGCATCGATGTCGCGAAGCTGCTCAAACGAATCGACCGCCTGCATATCGTGGGCATCCATGCAGGATTCCACAATACGATCGATATCGGTAAAGCTGCAGCTATCGTGCAGGAAGGCATCGACGGCAACCTCGTTGGCGGCATTGAGCACGCACGGCATGGTGCCGCCCGTCTTGCCGGCACGCTCGGCCAGTGCCAGACAGCGGAAGGTATCCATGTCGGCAGCATCAAACGTGAGCTGCCCCAGCTCGCGAAAATCGATACGAGGCGCCGGGGTATCCCAACGCTCGGGATACGAGAACGCGAACTGGATGGGAATACGCATGTCGGAAGCACCGAGATGCGCCATCACGGAGCCGTCGGCAAACTCGACCATAGAGTGAATCTTGGACTGACGCTGCACGACCACGTTAATGAAATCGAGGTCGCAGTTAAACAGGTGCATGGCCTCGATGCGCTCCAGGCCCTTGTTCATGAGGGTGGCGGAGTCGATGGTGATCTTGGCACCCATGGCCCACGTGGGATGTGCGAGGGCATCGGCACGCGTCACGCGATTGAGCTCGTCGCGCGTGCGGCCAAAGAACGGACCGCCCGAGCAGGTGAGCCAAATGCAGTGGGCCTCGCGCGGGTTCTCACCCAGATAGCACTGGTAGATGGCGGAATGCTCAGAGTCAACTGGAATAAGCTGGCCCGGTTGCGCCAACGGCATAAGCAAGTCGCCACCGACGACGAGGGACTCCTTGTTGGCAAGGGCAAGGCGCTTATTCGAGGTCAAGGCCGCATGGCTCGCCTCGAGACCGGCGGCGCCCACAATAGCGACAAGCACGCAGTCGACATCGTCGCGACGCGCGAGCTCGCAAACCGCCTGCGCGCCAACGCCGAGCTTCGTTCCCTCGGGCAACTCCTGCAGCACGGCATCATCGCCATGAGCGACATCGGCCACGGCAACCGCCGGAACCGAGAACTCGCGGGCAGCGGCAACAAGCTCGGAGGTGCTGGAGTTAACGGACAGCGCCGTCACCTGCAGGCGATCGGCATGCTGGCGGCACACATCGAGCGCCTGGGTGCCGATAGAGCCCGTACAACCCAGGATGGCAACGCGAAGGCGTCCATCGGGGCCATACGTCGTCTGGAAGGACATTACAGCACGCCTCCGATCATCAGCAACAGCTGTGCGGTGATGCAGCCGAAGATAAGCGAATCGCTACGATCGAGCATTCCGCCGTGGCCCGGGATAAGGTTGCCGGAATCCTTGACGCCCACACCGCGCTTGATGCGCGACTCGATAAGGTCGCCGATAACGCCCAGAATGGACACGACCACGCCGCACAGCAGCGCATAGGGCAGGCTGAGCTTGAAGAAATGCGTCGCCCACAGGATGAGCCAAATCAAAACCGAGCCCAGGATGCCGCCAACAAACCCCTCCCAGCTCTTTTTGGGAGAGATCTTGGGAACCATCTTGTGTTTGCCGATACGGCTACCCACGATATAGGCAAACGAATCGGAGACCCAGAGAGACGCGCAAACACCCACCGAAAGCAGGGCGCCGGCAAAACCGGGCACGGCATCGCGCAGCAGCACGATAGCCGACAGCATAAA
>DXZZ01000008.1:30668-42426 GCA_019419425.1 Collinsella sp.
GGCGTCTTGGGAGCAGATGCCTTGGGACGATCGGACACGATTAAGCCTCCTCGGTCTTGCTCAGTCCACCAAACCTACGGTCACGGCCCTGATAGGCCAAAATGGCGTCGACAAGGCCCCAACGATCAAAGTCGGGCCAATAGGTATCGGTGACGTAGAACTCGGAATAAGCTACCTGCCACAGCAGATAGTTCGAAAGGCGCAGCTCACCAGAGGTGCGAATCACAAGCTCAGGATCGGGAAGACCGGCGGTATAGAGGTGGGAAGCCACCATGTCGTCATCAATTGCGGCAGGATCGATCTTACCGGCGGCAACGTCGAGTGCGATCTGACGGACAGCGCGGGTAATCTCGGCACGCGCGCCGTAGTTGACGGCAAGCGCCAGCGTCATACCGGTGTGATCGGCGCATTCGGCAAGACCGCGCTCAAAAACGTCGCGAGTCTTCTTGGGCAGCGCGGAAATGTCACCCAAAAAGACTACGCGCACATTTTCGCGCTTCAGAAGCGGCAGCTCGTCGATAAACGTCTTGGCAAACAGGTGCATCAGAACGTTGACTTCGTGCTGCGGTCGATTCCAGTTTTCGGTCGAAAATGCATAGGCCGAAAGCACGTCGACGCCCAGGCGCACGCAGGCGGTAATGATCTCGCGCAGCGAGACGATACCCGCCTTGTGGCCCTCAGTGCGTGCAAGACCGCGCGACGTGGCCCAACGACCGTTGCCGTCCATGATGCACGAGATATGGTGCGGAATGTTATTGAGGTCAAGGTCGGAAAAACCGACGTCCGCAGGGGCGTCGGCAAAGTACTCGACCAGTTTATGCTCGTCGTATTGCACCTTAGATCTCCATGACCTCGGCTTCTTTTTCCTTCAGAAGCTCCTCGACCTTGGCGACATACTCATCGGTGTGCTTCTGGACCTTGGCCTGCTCGCGACGGACATCGTCCTCGGTGAGCTCCTCATCGCGCTCGAGCTTGTTGTTGAAGTCGCGACGGATGTTACGGATAGACACCTTGGCCTGCTCGGCGTACTCGCGGCACTCCTTGACGAGTTCGCGACGGCGCTCCTCAGTGGGGGCCGGGAACGGCAGACGAACGACGGTGCCATCGGAGTTGGGGGTAATGCCCAGATCGGAAGCGCCGATGGCCTTGACGATAGCGTTGATGAGCGCCTTGTCCCACGGCTCGATGAGCAGCATGTGAGCCTCGGGGGTCTTGACGGCGGCAACCTGCGTGACCGGCGTGGGAACACCGTAATAATCAACGGTGATGTCGGACAGAATGTTGGCGTTGGCGCGACCGGTACGGACCTTGGAGAAGTTATGCTTGAGGGACTCGAGCGACTTGTCCATGTGGGCGGTGATGTTCTCTGCCATGCTTAATCCTCCTGATAGACGAGCGTGCCGACGGGCTCACCCGCGAGCGCGCGCTTGACGGTGTCCTCGCCATCGATGTTGAGGACCAAAATCGGCATACGGTTATCCTGGCACAGTGCCGTAGCCGTGGAATCCATAACCTGCAGACCACGGACGAGAACCTCGTGATAGGTAATCTTGTCAAAACGGACGGCATCGGCGCACTTGACGGGATCCTTGTCGTAGATGCCGTCAACCTTGGTGGCTTTAATCAGAATCTCGGCGCCGATCTCGCACGCACGAAGAGCCGCGGCGGTGTCGGTCGTAAAGTACGGATTGCCCGAACCGGCGGCAAAAATAACGACGTTGCCCTTGGAAAGGTGGTTGATGGCGCGACGGCGAATATAGGGCTCGCAGATCTCGTTCATCTGGATAGCGCTCATCACACGGCAGGGAACGTCGTTATGCTCGAAAGCATCCTGCAGGGCGAGCGCGTTCATAACGGTCGCGAGCATGCCCATGTAGTCGGCCTGAGCACGCTCCATGCCACCGGCAGCGCCTGCCATGCCGCGGAAAATATTGCCGCCGCCGACAACGACGCCGACCTCATGGCCAACGGCTAGCAGCTCCTTGACCTGCTTGGCAAGATGGTCGGTAACCTTGGGGTCGATGCCATATTGGCCGTCGCCCATCAGCGCTTCGCCGGAAAGCTTAAGAAGCACGCGTTTATATCGGATGTCGGACAAAGCGATCCTCCTTTAATTAGACTCTCAATATGATATCAAAGGCTCTGATAAGAGCCATGAAAAAGCAGGCTGTGAGTAAAACCCACAGCCTGCTCATTACCAGCTACAAGAGCTTATTTACTCGCCACGGACCAGACGGTCAAAGGCAACGACGGTAATGGTGTCGCCGAGCTCCTTGGAGACCTGCTCAGCGTACTTCTTGATGGTGAGGGAGCTGTCCTTGATGAACTCCTGCTCGGTGAGCACGGACTGCTTGTAGAACTTCTCCAGACGGCCGACAGCCATCTTCTCCTGAATAGCCTCGGGCTTGCCGGACTCGGCAGCCTGGGCCATGTAGATCTGCTTCTCGTGCTCGACGGTCTCGGCCGGAACCTGATCGCGGGTAGCGCAGATCGGGGCGACGGCGGCAACCTGAAGGGCAACGTCGTGAGCGAAGGTCTTGAAGGACTCAGCCTGAGCGGTCTCGGCCTTCTCGAAGGCGAACTCGACGAGGACGCCGATCTTACCACCCATGTGGATGTAAGAAGCGAGCGCGCCGTTCTCGGCCTTGCGGGCAGCGAAGCGGGAGATCTTCATGTTCTCGCCCATGATGTGAATCATCTCGGTGAGCTCGGAGGAAACGGTCTCCTCGCCCATCGGCTTCTCGAGCAGAGCGTCGACGTCAGCAGGCTCGGTGGTAGCGACAACCTCAGCGACCTTGGAAGCAAAGCCGGTGAACTTGGCGTTGGAGCCAACGAAGTCGGTCTCGCAGGAGAGCTCGAGCAGAGCGCCGGTCTTGCCATCCTCGGAGACGAACGCGGCGACAGCGCCCTCGTTGGTCTCACGGCCAGCCTTCTTGGCAGCCTTGGCAAGGCCGTTCTTACGCAGAACGTCGACAGCGGCGTCCATGTCGCCGTCAGCCTCGACGAGAGCCTTCTTGCACTCCATCATCGGGGAGTCGGTCATCTCGCGGAGCTGCTTGACCATAGCGGCGGTAATCTGGGCCATTGTGGTTCCTTTCAAAGAGATGAAAAAGAATTAACTAAGACTGATTTACTCGGCCTTGGGCTCAGCGGCCATCTCGGCCTCGGAGACCTGCTCCTTGCCGGAGCCAGCGAGGCAGGCGTCAGCCATGAGCTCGCACATAAGGGTGACAGCGGAGATAGCGTCATCGTTGCAGGGGATGCCGTACTCGACCTCGTCGGGATCGGAGTTGGTGTCGATCAGAGCGACGACGGGGATGTTCAGGCGCTGGGCCTCCTTGATGGCGTTCTCCTCGCGCTTGGTGTCGATGACGAAGAGAGCCTGGGGCAGACCCTTCATGTCGCGGGCGCCACCGAGGTTGGTCTGGAGCTTGGTGAGCTCCTTACCGAGAACAGCCTGCTCCTTCTTGGGCAGAACAGCCATGCGGCCGTCCTCGACCATGGCCTCGAGCTCCTCCATGCGGTTGATGCGGGAGCGGATGGTAACGAAGTTGGTCAGCATACCGCCGAGCCAACGCTGGTTGATGTAAGGCATGTTGGCGCGCTCAGCAGCATTCTTGACGGCCTCCTGAGCCTGCTTCTTGGTGCCGACGAACAGCACGTTGCCGCCCTTGGCGACGTTCTTGACGAAAGTATAGGCCTGGTCGGCGTCGAGGATGGTCTGCTTGAGGTCAAGGATGTAGATGCCGTTGCGCTCACCGAAGATGAACGGCTTCATCTTGGGGTTCCAGCGACGGGTCTGGTGACCGAAGTGGCAGCCGGCCTCGAGCAGGGTGCGGATATTAATCTTGGTAGCCATGTTAAACCTCCTGTGGTTTGCCTCCGCGCGGGGTCATCCTCCAAAACCAACCCGGACATGTGCTACCAAAGCCCGGGCACCACGGTATGAAGTAGCCGCGCGTGCGTGATAAAAACATGTTGCCGTGAAGCAACCCGATGAATGATAGCAGGAATGCATCTTCCTGCCAACCCGCAATCAAAACCACACACCTGAGCGCGGCGCGGGACGTCCCAGCCACTATTCGCCGCGGGGATGGGCTTGAGCCACGGCACGTTTGAGCCGATCGGGCGTGAGATGCGTGTAGATCTGCGTCGTGGACAGGCTCGCATGACCCAGCAGCTCTTGAACCGAGCGCAGGTCCGCACCGCCCTCGAGCAAGTCGGTCGCAAAGGTATGGCGCATCGCATGCGGGGCGATGTCGGCAGGCATGCCGGCGAGCGTCGCCAGCGTATGAAACCGCCGCCTGAGCATGGCGGCACTCATACGATTACCGCGCGCCGATATGAGCAACGGATGCGGCCCGGTAACGGGGTCACGACGCTTTGCCAGAGCGAGCAACTCCGGCCTTCCCTCCTCAATATAGAGACGCGTCGCCTCGAGCGCACGACGATACAGAGGGACGATACGTTCTTTGCTCCCCTTGCCCCACAGGCGCAGCGTGCGTTCGGACCACGCAATGGACTCCACATTGAGTGCTGCGAGCTCAGAGATACGGGCGCCCGAGGCATAGAGTAGCTCGAGCATCGCCGCATCGCGCAGTCCCGCGGGTGTTGAGGTATCAGGCGTCTTGAGCAGCGCCTCCACCTGTTGGGTCGTCAGCACACCAGGTAGATCGCGCGGGAGCTTGGGCGAGGAAATTGCCGAGACCACATCGCCCTCCACGACCCCCTCGGCAGCCATCCAGCGATAGAGAGATCGAATAGCCGACAGGTGCGCCGCAAGCGTTCGGGGAGCCACCTGCTCACGCGGAAGCTCAGCAAGATAGCGACGAATGGTGCGCACGTCGGCAGCGAAAGCATCAATATCCTCACGCTCGCACCAGGCAGCAAAGCGCTCCAGCCTCGAGCCATAGGCCGTCACCGTATTGGGAGAAAGCCCCTCGACACGTGCGATATAGGCGATAAACGAGTCGACGGTGTCGTACAGGTCAAAGGCTATGACCGGTCGCCTCCAAACAGATCAGGACGAGTGGCCAGATAGGCATCAAGGGCCTCGAGCGCACGGTCCGCATAGGCCTGATAGCGGTCGCGCTTGCTGCGGCGCTTACCATCCTCGAGTGGCGGCACCAGGCCAAAGTTGACATGCATGGGCTGGTAGCCCACGGTGGCAGGATCGGTCGCATAGCCCACGAGCGCGCCCAGGGCGCCCACGCGGGGCAACTCGACGCCCGCGGCGCCGATAGCCTCGGCATAGGTGTTGAGCGCCGCGAACAGACCGGTCGCCACGGCTTCCATGTACCCCTCGGTGCCGGTGATCTGACCGGCCAGGCGCACGCCGGTACCAGGCACGGCAAAGGTGCCATCGAGCACGTGCGGGGCGTCGACAAAGGTATTGCGGTGCATGACACCGTAGCGGAAGAACTCAGCGTTCTCCAGGCCCGGCACCATATGGAAGACGCGCTTCTGCTCGCCAAAGGTCAGGTTGGTCTGGAAGCCCACCAGGTTATAGGCGGTCTTCTCCTTGTTCTCGGCACGCAGCTGAATCGCCGCCCAAGGGCGACGTCCGGTACGCGGGTCGGTGAGGCCGACGGGCTTCATGGCGCCAAAGCGAATGGCGTCCTTGCCGGTGCGCGCAACTTCCTCGGCAGGTTGGCAGGCCTGAAACAGATCGCCGCCCTCAAAGTCTTTGAGCACCACGCGGTCGGCCGTGGTAAGTGCCTCGATAAAGGCCTCGTACTCCTCCTTGTTGAGCGGAGCGTTGAGATAGTCGCCGCTCCCCTGCTCCTCGTAGCGCGACTGCGAAAACAGCACGTCCATATCGAGCGTGGAGGCATCGACGATCGGCGCCGCGGCATCGAAGAACGCAAGGGCGTCGCCACCGACGAGCTTCATGACCTCTTCGCTCAGCGCCGGTGAACACAGCGGGCCCGCGGCAATGACCACGTGGCCCTCGGGAATCTGTGTGACCTCGCCGTGCACGACCTCGATATTGGGACGGGCGGCAACCTCGGCCTCGACAAGCTCGGAAAACTTGACGCGGTCGACCGCCAGGGCACCGCCGGCGGGAACAGCCGCGCGATGGGCGCAATCGAGCAGGACTGAACCCATGCGCTCAAGCTCGGCCTTCAGCAAACCAGCCGCGGAATCCGGACGGGTCGACTTAAACGAATTCGAGCAGACGAGCTCTGCCAGGTGATCGGTATGGTGGGCCGGGGAGCTCACCTGGGGGCGCATCTCGCACAGCTTTACGGCAAACCCGCGATCTGCCAGCTGGATCGCGCATTCCGAACCCGCCAGACCGCCACCGATAACTGTCACCTGATCGAACTGCATCTGCAAACACCTTTCTAATTGACACGTTTTCCATTGTGACCGAAGGGTGTCTGGGCGTGAAGGGCAAACTTGGAGGGCGCATACCTTCCATCCATCATGCGCTCGATAAGACCCTCGAGTTCAAGCGAACCCAAGAGTTTGAGTACGCCGACAGCATCGAGCGAGACGAGCGCCGCGATGTCGTCGACCTTGAGCGGAGAGGCGATGAGCGCATGCATCACGGTCTGCTGCGTTGGATCCAGGTCGGCAATGCCGGGAGCATCGGGGCGCGAGTAGCGCAGGGTTCCGTAGATGCGTGAGATAGCCATCTCGATAGATTCCTCGTCGACGATGCAGCAGGCACCGTTCGCAATGAGGTAATTCGTGCCACGCGACTCGGGCGATAGGATCGACCCCGGCACGGCAAGAAGTTCGCGCCCCAAATCCATAGCAGCCTCGGCTGTGGAAAACGTCCCAGAAGGCATACCCGCCTCGGATACAAAGAGGGCTTGCGACAGGGCCGCGATTACGCGATTGCGGCGCGGAAAGGCGAACTTGCGCGGACCCATGCCCCACGGAGAGATCGACACGACCGCGCCACCCGTATCAAGCGTGCGCGTAATAAGCCCCGCGCTCGAACGCGGGTAGACCACGTCGGCGCCCGTCCCCAGCACCACAACGTGTTTGCCGCCGGCGTTGACCGCAGCCCAACCCGAGGCCTGGTCACAACCGACCGCACCGCCCGAAACTACCGTCACTCCCGCCTCAATCGCCACCTTTGCCGCAAGTTCTGCCACGGCAAGACCGTACGGCGAGGCCTTGCGCGCGCCGATGATGGAGAGCGCGGGCGTCGAAAGCACCTCGGGGTTGCCACGCACATAAAGCGTCTGGGGTATATCAGAAAGCTCCAAAACGGTCTCGGGATACAACGCATCGCCTGGATGCAGCTCGAAGGTCCCCTCGGCCATCATTGGTCCCTCCTTCCCTGGTACATCGCCGCCTCGAGCACGTGGTCCTGCGTCACTTGCTCGCTCTCGGCGACATCTGCGATCGTGCGTGCAATGCGAACCAGGCGCACGATGCCACGCCCTGTGAGATGTGTGCGTTTGGACAGACCGAGTACGCATTTCTCGGCAGCATCATCGAGCTCAAAGGTCGAAACGACGCCGTCAATGGACCGCGTCTCGTCATCCTCGGCCTCGGCATCCGCATCGTCCATACGGGATTCGCGCCAAGCGCGAAAGGCGCGACCGCGCACAACGTAGTCACGCAACTCGGCCGACGACATACCCTCCGCACCCTCGATAATCACTTGGGGGTCGGGACGGGTCACATCGATCATCATGTCGATACGGTCGGCCAAAGGACCGCGCAGTTTAGACCGATAGCGCTCGACCATCGATGCCGAGCAGCGGCATGGCACCTCACGGTCGCCCAAAAAGCCGCAGGGGCAGGGATTGCTCGCAGCGAGCAGCTGAAAGCGCGACGGGAAGGTAAAGGCCCCGTCGACGCGTACGATCCTCACATAACCGCGTTCGATGGGCTGACGCAGCGTCTGCAGTACGCCCGTGGGAAACTCGGCAAGCTCGTCCAAAAAGAGCACGCCGCCATGAGCAAGGCTGATCTCACCCGGGTGCACCGGGCGCCCACCGCCGATAAGGCCTGCGGTCGAAATACTGTGATGGGGACTGCGGAAGGGCCGGTGCCCCGCCAACAAGCCATCAATGTTCTCACCCAAAACCGAATGGATGCACAGCGCCTCCTGTTGATCCTCGACGGAAAGCTCGGGAAGGATGCCGGTCATACGGCGTGCGAGCATCGTCTTGCCCGATCCCGGGGACCCAATCATGAGCAAGCCGAGTTCTCCTGCTGCCGCAAGCGCCATGCCGCGTTTAGCGACTTCCTGCCCCAGTACGTCGGCATAGTCGAGCTCAGGTTCAAAGGTCGCCTCGACACCCTCGGAATCCAAGTAGTGCCGTGCGGCATCGCCCATGCCGTGAGCAAGCTGAGACAGATGGTCGATAAAGCCGCAATCCACGCCCGCGAGTGGCACATGCTGGTCTGACCTGCCGGCGATAAAAGACAGCCCCATGTCGCGAGCCAGCAGCTGAAACGCCACCTCGCCCTTGACAGGAAGCACCGTACCGTCCAAGCCGAGCTCGCCGGCGATAAGGCAGCGATCGAGGTTGTCACGGGGAATCTGCCCATCGGCCGCCAGAACCGCGATGGCGATGGGCAGATCAAAGCCGCTACCGGTCTTGCGAATATCGCCGGGCGCTAGGTTGACCGTAATGCCCGAGCGTGGGATCTCGAACCCGGCGGAGCGCATCGCGCAGCGAATACGACCGCGTGACTCCATCACCTCCATACTCGGAATACCGAGCATCTGAATGCCCGGAACGCCACCGGCAAGCGAGACCTCGACCGTGACGTGAATCGCCTCGACGCCACGGATGCAGGCCGCGTGAACGGCAAACGTCTCGAACGCCATCACGACACCTGCCAATCGAACGCGTTGTACTGATGCTCGATCTCGGCGATATGCCCGCCGCGAATGGTGACACCCACGGCATCGAAGCGGATCGCCTTGAGCGGATAATGCTCCATAAGATAGCAGCTTGCGATGCGGCGGTAGCGGCGTTGCTTTTGGGCGTCCACGGCCTCCTCCGGAAAGACCCTCGTGCTGCAATCCAGTGCAACGCGTCTGGTCTTGACCTCGGCCATTACCACGACATCGTCGAGCTCATCGAGCAACACCAGATCAGCCTCGCCCTCGGTGCAACGATAACCCTGCTCCAGCAAGGTGTAGCCGCGCTCGTTAAAGTAGTCGATGGTGATCAGCTCGCCCAGCATACCCAGCTCGCGGGGACTGAGTCCCTTGATAAACTCGGGCGCCATCGCCCCGCAGTCGAGCTCGCCGTTTTCCCAACGCTCCTTGAGCTGCTGTGTCTTGCTCTTTTTGCTTGCGGCACTCATGGGGTCTCCTTTCCCGCACACTGCAATGCCCCGATGATGAGGGCACCTTTCATGCGGGTAAGTACCGGAAGCTAACCAAAAGCTGACCAAATGCCGTCAAAAAACGGGCCGTACGCAACAATGGTGTTGCATACGGCCCGCTACCAGCAGGTTTATAAAACCCCAGAGGTCCCTGTCTCCACAATTGACCTAGAAAAGGCGCTCAGTCTGCAGAAAGTTTCCGCAAAAGCTCACACGATGCAGCGGACAAAGTCCGTGTTTGCGAATCGCCTCAATGTGCTCGGGGCTCGCATAGCCCTTCGACTCGGCCAGATGGTACTCGGGGTACTCGGCGTCGTACTCGACCATCATCTCGTCACGCGTGACCTTGGCCATGATGGACGCCGCGGCGATGCAGGCGATCTTGGCATCGCCCTTCACCACATCGCGCTCGTTGGGAACGGCGCCCAAGGGGTTACCGTCCATGAGGACGCAGTCGGGCTCGAGCCCCGTATCGGCCACGGCGCCCGCAACGGCAGCGCGGATGGCGCGGGCCATGCCCATCTCATCGATATCCTTAGGCGCGATATGGCAAAAACCGATCGCCGTCGCCACCTCGGCAATCTTCACAGAGAGCAGCTCGCGGCGCGCAGGCGTGAGCTTTTTGGAATCGTTGATGCCCCAGACGCGCGGCTCCATGGGAAGGCACACGGCACACACCGTCAGGGGACCGGCCACCGATCCGCGACCCACCTCGTCGACACCAACGACCACCCCATCGCCGCCAAGCTCATGCATAAGCTCGTATATGTCATTGACGCGCTCGCGCTCGGCAAGCTCTTTGGCATGGCGCTTAAGGGCACGCTCGCAAGCCTTGATCACCTGCTGGCGCGGGTCCTCGCGATAATGCTCCACAAGGGCGGGAATCTCCTCAAACGTAGCGCTCGCCAGCTCGCCGGCAACCTGCGATGCCGAAACCGAGCTCGTCATATTGGCCATACCAGGCCCTCCTTGCATGCAAATCAGATAAAAAGAAGGGCCACCCGAAGGTGACCCTTACGTCCAAACGAGTGGACAGACGTTGCGATCTTCTTAGCGCTTCTCGGGGATGCGAGCAGCCTTGCCCACCTTGTCGCGGAGGTAGTACAGCTTGGCGCGACGGACGCGACCATGACGAACGACCTCGAGCTTGGCGATCTTGGGGCTGTGAAGCGGGAAGGTACGCTCAACACCGACACCGAAGGACATCTTGCGGACGGTGAAGGTCTCGCGGGCACCGGCGCCGGCCATGCGGATGACGTCGCCCTGGAAGACCTGGATGCGCTCGCGGTCGCCTTCCTTAATGCGGTAGTGAACCTTGACGTTGTCGGCGACGCGAACCTGAGGAATGTCCTCGCGGATCTGCTGACGCTCGATTGCGCGGATGTAATCCATGTGCAATTCCTTACTCTTCTAGAGGTGCCGTACCACCTTGGCCGGCACGTAGTTGAACAAACGTATTCGAGTATACACGCGCGGGTTTCTGCTGCAAGAACAATTTTTTGCGCAGACAAAAAGACAAAACCCGCACATGATAACCGCCCGTCTCACGAATGAGACGGGCGGCATGAAGGGGGCTACGCTAGGCGTCTAAACCCAAAACGTTAGGCGGAACGCTTGGCCTCGAGCTTGGCCTGAGCGGCAGCCAGGCGCGCGAGGGGCACGCGATAGGGCGAGCAGGACACGTAGTCCACGTCGGCCACGTTAAACAGGCCCTTGATGGACTTGGGGTCGCCGCCGTGCTCGCCGCACACGCCAAAGTGCATGTCGGGATTGGTGGCGCGGCCCTTCTCGACGGCCAAGCGCACGAGCTCCAGCACCGCCGCGTCGATGGTCTCGAAGGGGTTGTCTTTCAGGATCTTCTTGTGCAGGTACAGCGGAATGAACTTGGCCTCGGCATCGTCGCGGGAGAAGCCGAAGGTCGTCTGGGTGAGGTCGTTGGTGCCAAAGCAGAAGAAGTCGGCATGATGGGCGATCTCGTCGGCGACCATGCAGGCGCGCGGCAGCTCGAGCATCGTGCCCACGGGAATGTTGAGCTCGACACCTTCCTCGGCGGAAACCTCGGCGATGACACGCTCAATGACCTCGCGGGTCTGGACATGCTCTGCCGTGATGGAAACGAGCGGAACCATGATCTCGGGGCGTGGGTCGACACCATCCTTGAGAAGGCGGGCAGCAGCCGTGGCCACAGCGCGGACCTGCATGAGCGGCAGATCGCCAAAGACGACGGACAGGCGCACGCCGCGCAGGCCGAGCATCGGGTTGGACTCGACCATGCCGTCAATGCGACGCAGGCGGGCGCGCAGGACGGCAAGCTCTTCCTCGCTGGCGCCAGCGGCTTCCTTCTTGGTGATGGCGACCTCGAGCTCTCGAGGATTATCCAAGAACTCGTGAAGTGGCGGATCGAGCAGGCGGACGACCACATCGCGACCGGACATGGTCTTGAACATCG
>DXZZ01000080.1:0-6499 GCA_019419425.1 Collinsella sp.
CGCTTCCCTCCCCGAGCCTCCGACAACCCCCACGGTTCCTCGACAAAGCCCGAACTGACAAAGCGCGGCACAATGCAAGCCGCGATGAACGGAAAGAACAATGCATGAGCCAACGGGGCTACGTTGAACAGCAGACCGCGAAAAACCTCTGCATTACCAAATAGAAGGACATCCTCCGCCGATAGCAGAAGCGTCGGGTCTGGGAAAAAGCCCAAGAAACTGTTCTCACGGAGACTACAGAACCACATCGGGAAAGAATTAAGCTGCAATACCACCATGCACGCATAAATTACCGGGATTAAGGCGTACGTCCATTTACTCACGTGCTTCAATTCTGAATGGAGGAATCTTTTAATCTGACGAGCCATTGAGCACACCCCCAGCACGAAAGCTCACGAGAGCGTAAATCAATACCGATAAACAGCTGGCTGCCACGCCATAGCCCAGAAGCGCCAGTTGCCCCATATCGCTATACCCAAGGGCACATCCGACTCCAAGGTACGGCCCAGGAAGGAAGAAGATCCATCGCAAGGATGGTATAGGTGCCTGAAGGAAGGCTCCGTAGAGCGTCAAGCTCATGACAAATCCGATTATTATTGCAGCCCCGCTCAATACAGCGCTGCCTGTAATCCGATAGATGGTCACCGTCTCCAGCGCAATCGATATCACCAATGCGGTGTTGACTATCATTGCAGGCAAAAATGCAGCCAGCATGCCATGCGCGTAGTTATGCCCTCCACGTATTATGGCTATTGCAAATAGAAGAAGGCAAAGCGCACTATATGCTGCGCCAATTATTAAAGCAGACGAAAATGCATGGGCTAGAGCCCCATAAAAGCGGGTAAGACCTCTTGCTGAAGAAATTCGGTATCCCTCTTCATAGCCGCGCTCCTGTAAAATCGCCAGGCAAACGATGAGTGGAACGAACAGAGAGGTGCCGGCAAAAGCACTGCGCACAAGGGACTCATCGGGTGCAGAAGGATCGATTACATTCCAGACGAAACCAATAACCTCCCCAAAAACGCTATTGCCAAAGGCTAGCAGCGTTGTTCCGTTTTTTAGAAAGACACCGAAGAGAAGGCCGAACGCCAGCATAAGCGCAAGACCAAGCTTCGCCGGAAACATCCTGTACAAACGCATCATATCTGCCTTTATGGGATGGATCGCCCGCTTCATAGCGAGACCGCCTTCATCAAGCGCCTGTAATACTCTTTTAAGGACGACGCCTCATCCCTTATGACGTCCATCGATTCCTTTTTCAGCAGTTCGCCGTCATGAAGAAACAGGCAGCATGTTGCAACCGATGCCAGCTCATCCAAGTCGTGGCTAGAGATAAGCATGGTTTTGCCCTGTTCTTGATTCAATCGACCGATAAGGGCCCATATACTCTCGATGCCCAACGGATCCAATCCATTTGCCGGCTCATCGAAAATTAGTACGTCGGTGTCGCCCAATAAAGCCGTAGCTATATCCAGTCGCCGTTTCATTCCCAGAGAAAAACTGCTCACGCTCTTTTTCTCATCGACGTCCAGCCCGACTAGGCCCAAGACACGAGGAACCTCACGTTTCTCATCGAGCCCCCATTCCGCACATCGGATCCGAAGATTCTCAGCCGCACTGAGGGATTGGTATGCTCCGCAGGAATCTGGCACATAGCCGACACGCGTCCGCATCAGGCTCAGCTCTTTTTTCGACTTGCCTCCAAAGAGCTCCACGCTCCCCGACGATGGCTCACAGAGGCCCAATACGATTTTAATAAGCGTGCTTTTGCCCGCCCCGTTTGCACCAACAAGGGCGCAGAGCTCAGACTGATGTACCTCGAAGGAAACGTCATGCAAAACGCGGCGCCTCCCATAGCGCTTTGACACCCTTGATAGCCTTATCGTTGATGCGTTCATTGGCCTCCCGTTCCGCTTGATAGCAAAACCGCTCATATCGTTCCTTCTTTACTTTATCGTTTTCCATAGTTATTATTGTTTTTCGATAACTCATATTTGTCAAGATAATCTAAAAGAAAGAACCCGTGTTAGACACGGGTCCCTTCACGCTGATATTTCGTTTTAGTTGTTCGCCTTAAGCTACTCGTCGCTCAAATCGACAGCAAAGACTGATGTCGGAAGCGACGCCTCATTGCCTCCGCCGTCCCGCATCTGCCTCACAACGTTTTTTGCACGCTCAACAATAAGCTCCTCAAGCTCTTTCTCACTCACGCGCTGAATAATATCTCCCGGTTGACAATCAAGCTCATCACAGATATCGAGGAGCGTCTTTAGGCGAATAGCTTTTATCTTTCCGTTTCTAAGCTTTGAAATATTAGCCGGAGTATGCCCCGTCGCCCGAATCAGATCAGAACTGGTCTTTCCGGTCTTAAGCAGCTGCGTCTCAAGCTCGATAATGAGATAGCTCATGCTTCCTCCTACACAAGCTCGTCAGACTGCTCCTGGAGCAGCGAGGCATAACTCCAGATCGCCGAGATAAACAAACAGACAACCGCGCCGATAAGCGACCCCGCATCAAAGGCAATGCCTTGGCAAATCTCAATAACGAAGGAATGAGGCACGATGTAAAGCTCCAGTCCGCCAATGGTGAGATTGACCGATCCATAGGCACCAACAAGCGAAACCGCGGCGTTAGCAGCAAAGGCAAGCGCGAGAACACGGATAAGCCGTACATGCGTCTTGGTAAAGGGCGAGACGCCCCGCGAGATGTTACGGCTGATCCCGCACAAAACGACAAGCGAAATACCCACGACGAGTGCCAGGCACAGTCCGCTTGGGATAACGATGCACCCGCCATTGAGAAGCGTCACGACACCGAAAGAATCAACAGAAGCACCGTTTGCAACCGCATACCAGATCACGTAAACAACCAACGCGGCAAAAGCAACGAGCATCCCTGCAAAAACGGCTGCCATGCAAAAACCAAGCTTCCTGATATTTTCGCCCGCCTTGGCCATACGCTGAACGCTGTTGGACATACACTCACCCTCATCGGCTCTATCGTTATTCGAACAGTTTATCGAACAACGATATGGATTGCATGCGGAAAGCCCCGACAGTGTGCATAGGCAATTCACTAATCAGAAGAGGTGAGCGTGGATTTTTGGACACGTATCGAACGAGCGTGGATAATCTCCCACTTTGAGGCCGCCACCGGGCCTAAAACGGGAGATTATCCACGCTCATAGTCATCAAGGCTCACAGCCTCTTACTCGGCCGCCTCGCGCAGAGCCGACATCGTAGCCGCATATTGCTGCTGCAACGCATGCATCCCCTCGCGGGCGCCGTCAACGGCATCAGCGCCGCGCAGCGCTTCGGTTACCACGACCGCCGGCTCGTACAGATTATCGAATCCCAGGTTCTGGCTCACGCCCTTGAGCGTGTGCGCTGCCATAAACGCACTCTCGGCGTCTCCTGCCGCCATGGCAGCCTCCAGCTTGTCCATGCTCTCGTCATCCAAAAACTTGAGGGCAAAGCGGGCAAGCATTTCCCCGCCCATCAGCCGAGCGCACGCGTCGTCATAATTAGCGCCGATCTTCTCATACGCCTCACGCATGGAAATCATGGATTAAAAACTCCTTTGGTCAAACTAAATCGTGGGAAACGCGACGACGTCGGCGGGGCGTGCCAACGTCTCGGCAATTTGGTCTTGCACCTCGAGCAGGCAATCGAGCAGCAGCGGGTTAAAGGTGCCGCACTTACCGTCCAGGATCATCTGGATCGCCTCCTCGTGCGGGATAGCGTCCTTGTACACGCGCACGCTCGTCAGTGCATCGTACACGTCAGCCACCGAAACCACCTGCGCGGCGATGGGAATTTCGTCGCCCTTAAGGCCATCGGGATAACCCTTGCCGTCCCAGCGCTCGTGATGCCAACGCGCAATCTGGTACGCATATTCCATAAGCGCATTGCCGGCGTGATGGCTGCCCAGCTCGAGCAGCATGTTGGCGCCAATCGTGGTATGCGTCTTCATAATCTCGAATTCCTCGGGCGTGAGGCGCCCGGGCTTGTTGAGGATCGCATCGTCAATCGACATCTTGCCGATATCGTGCAGCGCCGAAGCCAGGGCGATCGTGGAGCGTTCCTCATTGTCGAGGGAGATCGTGCCGCTACGCTGGACCAGATAGCCAAGCAGCAGCTCGGTCAGCTTTTCGATGTTCGTAACGTGCCTACCGCTCTCGCCGTTGCGAAGCTCCATGACGCCGGCCATGATGTCGATGAGCATGCGACTGTTCTTGACGCGCTCGTTGTACTGTTGGGACAGCAGGTTCGTCAGGCGGCGCTGTTTGGCGTACAGGCGGATGGTGTTGCTTACGCGGCGGCGCACGACACGGGAGTCAAACGGGCGGTTGATATAGTCTGAGGCGCCCAGCTCGTACGCGCGCAGAACCGCATCATCGGAATCTTCGCTCGAAATCATGATGACAGGCAGATTATCGATACCCGATCGGCGCGACAGATCGGCCAGCACCTCAAAGCCGCTTATGCCCGGCATCACAATGTCCAGCAGCACGAGCGACAACTCATCGCCATAGCGGTCGACCATGTCGAGCGCCGCACGACCGTTATCGGCCTCGAGGATGCAATGCTCGTCCTTGAGCATCTCGCTGAGAATGGCTCGGTTCATCTCGGAGTCATCGGCGATAAGCACCAAAGGCTTTTCGCTTTGGAAGGCCTCGATGGAATCGGCATCGGTCACGACCGTACCGGCTTTTGCCTTAGCGCGGCTCAGTAACTGAGCAGCGCGGCCAACGCCCTCATCGACCGTCTCGCCATGAATGCGAACGCCACCAACACATGCCGTCAAGCTCACGTACTCATGGCCCGGAATAATCGTGGAATGAACGGCATCGGACACCTGATGCAGGCGACGGGTGAAGTCATCGGAGGGAATATTGGGCATGACAACCACAAACTTGTCGCAGCCATAGCGCACAAGCTCGTCAGTCGAACGGATTCCGCTGCGTATGGCTGTCGCCACAGCACCGAGCGCAAGGTCGCCGGCATGACGGCCACACGTATCGTTGAAGGCCCTAAAATCATCAACGTCGATCATCGCAACGCCGGCATTCATGCGGGCGCTGCGAAGCTTTTCCTCGTAATATCGGCGATTGCGCACGCTCGTCAGCACGTCGGTGTAGACAAGGTCCTCTTCCGCGGCCTCTTGCTCATCAATCGGACGCACCATCAGCAAGACGTGAGGCTCACCCTCGACCTTCAGAGGGCGTAGACGGGCGCGGTACTCAGTGCCATCATTGAGCAGTTGCTCCGACACCTCATCGGAGTCTGCCAAAGCCTCAAGACTCGACTGACGCAGACAAGGGCAGCGATCGCCGGCGAGCAAGCAGTTAGGCTCACTCTTAATCTGATCGGCCGACAGTAAACGCACCACGGGGTAGGTCTTCGCGACGCGGGCGACCTCGACGGCAGCCTCCTCGTCGGTTAGATTGACCTCGTGAGTATTGAGCATATGGGGCCCTTTCGATAGTTTCGCATGGAGCGGTGGGTTCCAAATGTTACAAGGGTAACACCTTGTCGATGCAGGTAAGTACGTGAATGCTGCCACATTCTTATGAGTTGGCAGACGGCGCGATTGAAGCCGCAGACGCGAGGTTTTGAGCACGTTTGTTAATACGGCCGAAACGTTTGCGGATGAAGCCTGCTTTGGCTATTGCGGATGCTAGAGCCCCAGGATGCCACGGACAGCCCGGGCAGCCGCTGCCGGGCGATCGCGCAGACCGTTATGCGCGCCCGGGATCGTCACGAGAGGGCAATCGAGATATTCGGCAGCCGCTCGCGTGCCAGCCTCGCGGGGCGTGCCAATCGAGAGCTCGCCTAGGAGCACGGCGGCCACCGTTTTCGACGCGCGAACGCTATCCCAATCGGGAACGCAGGTCATAGTAATCCCGTATTCGTTTGCCATGAAACTGCGGCCGTTGCGCAGGGCATGCTTGGCTTCTGCCTCGGTCGTTCCAGGAGCCTCGGGGTCCAAGTCGCCGAGGGCTCCCAAGAAAAGCCGGAGCGCCCTTGAAACCTTTCCAGCCGCAATCATATCGAGCAAAACCGGAGCTGCGCCCATGCCGACGCCTTCGGCCGACACAGCCGGCTCATGCAGAATCGCACGGGCGACGAGATGGGGTTCAGTGCGAAGAAGCTCCAGCGCCACCAACGTACCGGCGCTGTGCGCAAGCACATTTGTCGGAGCGCCAACGTGTTCGATCACGGCCTGCAGGTCGGCGGCCTGAGCGGCAAGATCATAGCTGCCGTCTGCCGCTTCGCTGCTGCCACCACAGCCGCGGCGGTCGTAGGCAATTACGCGGTAGTTGCGGCTGAGCTCACAAGCGATGCCGTCGAAAAATGTGCCGTCAACACAAGCGCCGTGCACGCACACCAAGGCAGGAGTATCAGGCGACACATCCGGGCCGGCATATTCGCGACAGGCAATCGTGGTGCCCGCATTCTCGACCGTAAAATCCATGTTGTGCCCCCATCATCAATGC
>DXZZ01000081.1:0-6489 GCA_019419425.1 Collinsella sp.
AAATGGGTCGATGGCGGTTCGCGTGCCAAGAATGTTTGGGAAAACGGCACGCTGATGAGGGAGGATTAGGATGACTAAGCGCAAGCAGATCGTCGCCCTCCTTGTGGGCGTTCTCATTTTGGCTGGCGCTGCCGGTGCCTTCGCGTGGCTTTCGGTTACGGGTGTGCTGGTCAACGAGTTTGGCTTTGGTTCGGTGGCGCCCTCGGTGGACGAGAAACTCGATGGCAACGTGAAGAGCGACGTCACGATTACAAACAAGGGCTCGGCTCCGGCATACCTGCGTGCTGCGGTGGATATCTACTGGCAGGACAAGGATGGCGCACGCCTGTGGGATGAGCCGGTTGCGGGAACGGACTACGTTATTGAGTGGGGCAACGTGTCCGATGCGTCTGCTTCCAATAGCGCCTCGTCTTGGGTTGCCGCGTCCGACGGATTCTACTATTGGACATCTTCCGTTGCGCCGATGGACAAAACCGGCGTGCTCATCAAGAGCGTGACTGAGAGGAAGGCGGATGGCAAGAACCTGGTCGTCGACATTTCGACCCAGGCAATTCAGTCCACGCCCGATGACGCAGTTACAGAGGCATGGGGCTGTACGGTCAAGGATGGCGTGCTGGTGCCGCCGCATGGGGGTGCATAAGCATGGCTTTTCCGATTCGCAAAGACGCTATGCGCGCCGTGCGCTGTGTGGTCGCGGTTGTTGCCTGTGTTGCCGCGCTTGCCGCGCCTGCCCGTGCGTTTGCCGATGCTCCCACGATTGCCTATGACGGAAATGCGCGTCAGCTGACGGTCTCGGGGGCGACGGGCTCCTCAGGGGAACCCGATCTGTTTCCAGCCTTTAAAGATCTAATGCCCGGCGATGTGCGCGAGCAGCAGATTGAGGTTTGTGCCACGGGCGTAAAGTCCCAGGTGCGCGTGTTTGTGCGGGCCGTTGTCGATCACGAGACGGCACGCCTGCTGTCGCCCATCACCTTAACGGCGACTGTGGGCGATGTCTCTGCAGGTTGGCTCCAGACAGGAACACCGGGCAGCGTATTCGCCTATCCCACGCAAATCGCCACGTTTACGAGCGATGACAGCACGGTGCTTAATTTGCAGCTAAACGTTCCGACATCGGTGGGCAACGAGGTTGCCGACGCAAACAAGACCATTCGCTGGGAAATCACCGCCGAGGACGATGGCGAGAAGATCCCCATGCAGTCTGCTGACAGCAAGAATCCCGGTTTGCTTGGTCTGGTGGCAACAGGCGACAACACGCTCACGTTGCTTTTGGTGTTGCTGACACTTGCAATCATCGCATTTATAGCCGCACTTCTTTTGTCCCGGAGGGATAAGCGCTAGGTTCATCCTCTAAACGCAACGCCCTCCCGGGCGGCGGGCACGAAGTTCCCTGCTCTACAGTCCTGCGCAAGACGAAGGCCACATTAAGTGGCCTTCTTTGCGTGCGGAACTCGCGATGAACTTCGAGCCCGCCGCTCGGGAGGGCGCCCCTTTATTGATGGAAGGCCTAATAAGCGGATATTCCATGCCCGGATGTATTCAGAGCGGGACGGGCTTTCCGGATGGGCGGGGTTTTGGAAAGTCCATCCCGGAATTTGACTATGGAATGGGATGCACTTTCCGGTTGAATCCTTTGGCGGAAAATGTGACCCGGAATTTGTGATCGGAGTGGGATGCGCTTTCCCGACGGGGTCGCAAGAGGAAACTCCATCCCATTCCGGACGTGAATTCTGGGATACGGCTTCCGGATGCAAAAAAGGCCACATGACGTGGCCTTCGTCTTATATATGTTCAGCGGATGCCCCCATGACAAGCCGTGCTCCAACAACAAGGCGTCTGTCCGGGCGGAGGCATATAAGGTTCATCGCGAGTTCCGCACGCAAAGGAGGCCACTTAATGTGGCCTCCGTCTTACGCAGGACTGTCCGAGCAGGGAACCTTATATGCCTCCGCCCGAACAGACGTTTCAGTTATGAACTCGCAGCTAGCCGCTATTTGATCTTGGTCGTACCCGGCGCCAGGTTGGGGTCGGTCTCGTTGGCCTCGGTCTGGAAGTGCTCCGTATAGACGTTCTTGCCGTCGCGGAACATCTCGTAGTACTGCATCTTGGCGTAATCCTCGCGCGCCTTGGTGGCGGCTGCGGCAGCGGCGTCGTCACCGGTGACGTTGGAGGAGAGCGCCCAGCGCAGGCTGGCGTCCTCGTAGCCCACGGAGTTGATGGCGGGCAGCGACTCGCGCAGCGTCATATGCGCCTTCTGGTAGTCGGTCAGCGGTGCGCCGATCAGCTGCATGAGCTGGGTGGACAGGTAGTTGGTGGACAGGTCGTCGGTCTCACTCGTCTGGTCGCAACCGGCAACGTCGTAGTTGGCCCAGATGATGTAGTCGGTCTGCCACAAGCGCTCCTGATGCGTGGCGTCGTCCTCGTCGGTAAACCACTTATCGTTGAACTTGGACGGGAAGAACGGCTGATGGTCGCCCCAGAACACCACGACCACCTTGCGGTCAAGCCTGCTCAAGGCGTTGAGGAAGTAGCGCAGCGCCTGGTCGGACTGCTCGATGCACGAGACGTACTCGTCGACATCGGACAGCGTGCCGTCCTCGACGGTCTTGGCGTCCAGATCGGTCGTGTCGATGTTCAGGTGCATCTGCTTATCTGCCGGCAGCAGGCCCGTGTCGTAGCCCGAGTGGTTCTGCATGGTCACGTCAAAGATAAACTGCGGATCGGCGTTCTGATTGAGCAGCTCAAGAATCTTGTCGTAGGTCGCCTGGTCGGTCACCATGCCGCGCAGGGTATCGGCGCCTTGGAAATCGTTGATGGACAGGAACTGGTCAAAGCCAAAGTCCTTATAGACGTTCTCGCGGTTCCAGTTGGTGGCGTGGTTGGGGTGCATGGCCGTGGTGGAATAGCCGAGCGATTTGAACTGCTCTGCCAGGTTCCCGGTCGTCTCCATGTTGTAGATGGTGTAGGGGTACACGCCCGAACCCAGGTTGGCCATGGAGTTGCCGGTCATAAACTCAAACTCGGTATTGGCCGTGCCGCCGCCGTAGGCGCTCACATAGAGCTTGCCGCGGCTGAGACAGTTGGAAAGGTTCTTAAAGTACTGCGGGCCCTCGTAGCCGGCGCGCATGTTCTGATAGATCGACAGGTCCGAGAAGGTCTCGTTCATGATGGCGATGACCGTGGGCTTCTCGCTATCGAACTGCTCCTGGGCGGCGGCGCGCCCGTCGCTCTTGGCCGCGTCGGACTTGTCGTAGGCCTTGGCGTACTTTTTGAGCGTGGCCTTGGCATCGTCGACGGAGTAGTCGGCGGGTTTGGGCGGCTTGATGGACTGTGCTGCACTAATAAAGGCAGGCAGATAGCCCTCGCGCCAGTAGCTCTCGAGCGGACGCCAGGTGTAGACGGTGATGCCGAGGGTGTTGTAGTAGTCGATAAGCGTGACATGCGCGGTCACGCCGCCCAGGCACAGCACCGCCACGAGCAGGTTGATGAGCAGCATGCGCTTGGCGTTGACGGCACCCTTCTGACGGTGCGGTGCCACCAGGCCGGCGTACTCGCATAGCAGCATGGCGATGGCGGTAAAGCCCATGGACAGCACGCAGAACAACGAGATGGAGAAGGTGTAGCCGGTGCCGGCGACTGCGGCGGCGGTGGAGATGGCCGAAAGGTCGCCCGGCTGGATGGGCATGGATTTAAACGTGATGACGAAGAACTCGGCAATGCCCAGGACAAAGAGGGCAAAGGCCAGGACCGCGGGAGCTGCGCCGTGGCGCTGGAACAGGAAGAACAGGCCGACCATGAGCGTGGTGATGATGGCCCACTCGAGCAGGATGCACAGGGGGTAGACCCAGGTAAAGTCGTGGTTGGACGAGACCTCCATGCCCAGCAGCGCAAAGACGCCGGCGAGCAGCAGGCACAGGACGGCGGCGACGAGCGGTTTGCCCACAAAGGCGCCGCGCAGGCGGGCGAGCTTGCCAGTGGGGGCGGGAGCGTCGGCCGAGGCGAACGCAAAGACGCGCGGGGCGATGCGGTCGCGTGCGATGCTGGCCCAAGCGCAGCCGGTGAGGATGGCGTTGGTTAGGATGAGCATCACAAAGGCGAGCGGCTCGTTTTGAGCGACGAGGCCAATGGCGCCCCAAATGGTCAAAAAGAGCTGGAACAGGCCGAAGGCGACGCTCCACCCAAGAGCGCTTTTGGCAACGGTGCCCGACTGAGCGCGAATGGCCTTGGCCTCGCGCAAGACAAGGTAGACGGTCGCCGCAAGACCGACGAGCGAGATGGCGGCTGCGAACATGCTGAGACTCCTCACAAACTTAAAACCTACGAAAGCGGGGGTTTACCCGATTGTTACCAAGATATGCGCTGCAATTGGTGGCTGCGCACAGCAACCAGCCATATTAACGCGCACGTGTGGCGGTGTGGCGCAATGTAGTGGCGACCTGCGCGATAATGGACGGGAATTACACGGAAACGTAAAGGCTTCTTAAAGAATTAGCGAGGATGAGGCGATGAACGAGCAGGTTTGCACCAAGGCTGTGGATACGTACGGCTATCCGGTCGAGACTACGGGCAACGCGGTACTGGACATTTTGGAGCACCGTTCGTCCACGCGCGCTTTTGCGCGCGATGACAACGACCGTCCCGTGGCGGTGACCGACGAGCAGCGGGCGGCGGTTTTGCATGCGGCGAGTCGCGCACCGTCGGCGGGCGCCATGATGATGTATTCCATCGTGAGCATTCGCGAGCAGGCTACGCTGGACCGTCTGGCCGACCTGTGCGACCACCAGCCCATGATCGCCAAGGCGCCCTGGGCGCTCGTATTTGTGGTCGATTATGCCAAGTGGATCGATCTGTTTGAGCACGTGGGCTGCTTTGAGCCCGAGTTTGTCGAGCGCACGGGCAAGGCGCCCCGCCCCGCGCCGGGTTTGGGCGACTTTGCCATCGCGGCGCAGGATGCCGTGATCGCCGCTCAAAACGCCGTGGTTGCTGCCGAGGCCCTGGGGCTGGGGAGCTGCTACATCGGTGATATCGTCGAGAACGCCGAGGAAGTTGCCGCACTGCTGGACTTGCCTGCCTATACCATGCCGCTGTCGATGCTCATCATCGGCACGCCCCGTAAGGAGCGCCCGGCAATCGCGCATCCCGTGGTGAACCTGGTGCACGAGGAGCGTTATTGTCGCGCCGACGCCGCGACGATGGATGCGCAGGTGGCCGAGATGGATGCGATGTTTCGCCCGCACGCCCGCGAGGTGGGCGAGCGCGTCATCGACATCTACACCCGTAAGCACACGAGCCCCTTTATGGCCGAGATGAGCCGCTCTATGGAGTGGTGGTTCAAAAACTGGCTCGGAAAATGACGAATGTGACAAAGGGGGCATCCCTTTGTCACATTCCATATCGCCGCGGTGGCCTAAAGGCCGCATAAATGTTTATCTAGCTGGGAAAACGGTGCCATTAAAATATGGGCTGATTACATATAATCCCGTCGAACGTTAAAATTGGGAGGAAACCGGCTTATGGAACAAAAGGCAAAGGAAGTAGCCTCGCACGCTGCGATTCCTGTGAGCATCTCGGCGATGCTCGTCACGCTGGGCGTGGTGTATGGCGATATCGGCACCAGCCCCATGTATGTAACCAAGGCGCTCGTTGCCGGCAACGGCGGCATCGGAAGCGTCACGCAGGAGTTCGTGCTCGGCGCGCTCTCCCTTGTCGTGTGGACGGTCACGCTGCTGACGACCGTCAAGTACGTGCTGATCTCGCTGCGCGCCGACAACCACGGCGAGGGCGGCATCTTTGCCCTGTACAGCCTGGTCAAGCGCTGCGGCAAGTGGCTCATCATCCCCGCCATGCTGGGCGGCGCGGCACTCCTCGCCGACGGCATCCTGACGCCTGCCGTTACCGTCACCACGGCCATCGAGGGCCTGCGCACCATCCCGGCGGTCCATGCCGTGCTCGGTGACGACCAGGGTCGTGTCGTCGCCATCACGCTTGCCATCATCATCGCGCTCTTCTTGGTGCAGCGCATCGGCACGGCCAAGATCGGTCACGCCTTCGGCCCCATCATGACGCTGTGGTTTTTGTTCCTGGGCGGCACGGGCCTGTTCTTTGTCTGCCAGTATCCCGCGGTGCTGCTGTGCCTCAACCCGTTGCGTGGCATCGCTTTTCTGCTGAGCCCCAACAACCATGCGGGCATCATGATTTTGGGCAGCTGCTTCCTCGCTACCACCGGTGCCGAGGCGCTCTATTCCGACATGGGCCATGTGGGCCGCGGCAATATCTATGCCACCTGGCCGTTCGTTAAGTGCTGCCTGCTGCTGTCCTACATGGGCCAGGGCGCGTGGCTTATCAACAACGCCGGCAACCCGGAGCTCATGGGTATCGCCGACCTCAACCCCTTCTACCAGATGCTCGCCCCGGGTCTGCGCCCCTTTGCCGTCGGCCTTTCCACCGTCGCGGCCATCATCGCCTCGCAGGCGCTCATCACCGGCGCAT
>DXZZ01000082.1:0-6271 GCA_019419425.1 Collinsella sp.
GACTTTGATTGTGAGTTTCGCCTTGCCGGCAAGCCGATTCCCGCGCTCGCGTCGATCGATGCCGCCCAGTCGGTTATCTACACCAACACGTTTTCGAAGAGCCTTTCATCGGCGTTGCGTTTGGCGTACATGGTGCTGCCCGATGAACTAATGGAGAGGTTTAAACGCAACCTTGGTTTCTACGCCTCGTCGGTAAGTTCTGTTGATCAGGTTGCCTTGGCGCGTTTGCTGGAATCGGGTGATTACGAGCGACATGTGAACCGCGTGCGCGCTCGTGCTCGTAGGGCGCGTGATGGCCTGGCGGCGCTTGTACGGAAAACGTTTCCGGCAGGGGAAGTCTCGATCGAGTACGCGGACGCCGGCCTTTACTGCGTCGTGGCCGTGGAGTGTGACGCGGGCGGAAGCTCTTTTGCACGGGCCCTCACGCGCTCGAGCATCCCTTTTATCGATATCGGTGACTGTTTTTGGTGTGCCGATGGCGCATCTGTCCCTGAAAACTCAACTCAAATTCTTGTTCAGTATGACGATCTGAGTCCAAAAGTACTAACTACCTTGGAATTGCAGCTAATGGGGAGCACTCTGCAACCTAAGTGAGTAGACTTTTAGCACTTTGGCGACCAGACAGTTTTGTAACAAGCTATCTACCTGCGGTTTTGAAAAGCAGGATGACCGGCCTGCTCGGGATGTTCAAAAAAGTCTACTCACTTGCCGCGCAAAGCTCCTGCATGAGAAAAAAATGGGGTTTTCAACAGGGCTTCGTCCAGCTCTCGGCAAGCTTTTGGCCAGTTGGGGAGGGCTGTTGAAAACTTGGCAGTCCGTTCGGCGCCATTTTTGGTGCGTTCGCGCCAATGCGTGACTGACTGGGTTGAAATTCGTGTTTTCCTGTGCCTA
Source organism: Collinsella sp. (assembly GCA_019419425.1). Lineage (GTDB taxonomy): Bacteria > Actinomycetota > Coriobacteriia > Coriobacteriales > Coriobacteriaceae > Collinsella. Next base: position 892 of record DXZZ01000082.1, read on the forward strand.
TGAAGGATCTACTTTGTGACATATCAGCTTTTAGGTACTGGCGTTTGCCTCCTCAAGTCCGCGCTTTGTGTCCGCCGCTTCCACGACCGGAAGAAGACCGGCAGCGATATGATCTCGCCCGCAACCCGACGGCTGCGGTCGCGCTCGGTTTTCCGTTGTATACATTGGTTCGGACGAGAAACAAACGGACTTGTCCTGCCAGCATTAGGCAGCGGCTGTTTCTTGGTGAGCTTCCCAGGGAATCCGTGCTGGAAACGGAGCATGGGGTTTTGATTACGTCTCCTCTACTGACGGCATTCATCATGTTGCGGCATCTGACGGATCTTCAGCTTCTTTTGGTATTGGCGGAGATGTGTGGCTTGTTTGCGGTGTGTGCCCTGCCGGCGGCACTTGAGGCGGAGCTTTCGCGTGCAATTGATTCGGGCGCGATTTCGACAACGTTCGGTTGGGTGCGCTGCCCGTCCGAGGACGGCACCGCCTCAAATTTATGGCGTCGAGACGCTTTGGTTTTGGGCGGAGACCTTGACCGTTTTTGTTCAGATGTTTGCGGGATGCGTTACGGCAATAGATTTATAGCGGTATCGCAACTCGTTCCATTGGGCGCCGCGTCGCCTTTTGAGGTCGAGGCGTATTTGCTACTTGCACTGCCGCGATCCCTGGGAGGAGAAGGTTTTTGCGGCATAGAGCTCAATGTTGAAGTGATGCTAAGCACAAGTGCTCGAGCGATTGTGGGAAAGTCCCGTGTATATATCGACCTACTTCTTTCTTCGCTGGACGGCAGGCGACAGGTGGCCATTGAATGTCAGGGAAAGGCCTCGCACGGACGCGCAGGGGATGGCTTGCGTGACGCTGACCGCATGACGGCCCTTCAGGCCATGGGCTACGATGTACTTCTCCTGACACACAGGCAGATATCCGATGAGGGTAGATTCCACGCGATCGTTAAGGCCGTATGCAGGATGCTCGATGCTGAATATCGTGATAAAAGCTCAGATGAGCAAAGGGCTGAGACATTACTCCGGTCTGAACTATTCGTTGACTGGACAAAATTGGGAGTAATTGACGGAAAGATGCCCGTTAGACACAAAGCAGCTTGATCGTGGACGGCTGCGGTTCTAAGTGAGTAGGCTTTTGGCACTTTGGCGACCAGGCCGTTTTGAAACAAGTCATTTACCTGCGACTTTATAAAGCAATACGGATGGTCTGCTCGGCAAGTTCCAAAAAGTCTACTCACTTAGTTTTTGACGAGAGACCGATGCCGAAGATAGCTCTATTTCAGGGCGTTAACGAGTCCTCGAGACACAAAAAGGCCCGAACCAATACGGTCCGGGCCTCATCGAGCTAGAGGTTATGTCTCAAGCGGTTGGCTTAGCCAAAGTAGCGCTTCAGCAGGCCGGCGAAAGCCTTGCCGTGGCGGGCCTCGTCGCGAGCCATTTCGTGCACGGTGTCGTGGATGGCATCGAGGCCAGCGGCCTTGGCGCGCTTAGCGAGATCGGTCTTGCCAGCGGTGGCGCCGTTTTCGGCCTCAATGCGCATCTCGAGGTTCTTCTTGGTAGAGTCGGTCACGACCTCGCCCAGGAGCTCAGCGAACTTGGCGGCATGCTCGGCCTCCTCGTGGGCAGCCTTCTCCCAGTACAGGCCGATCTCGGGATAGCCCTCGCGATGGGCGACGCGAGCCATGGCCAGGTACATACCGACCTCGGAGCACTCGCCTTCAAAGTTGGCGCGCAGGTCGGCAACGATGTCCTCGGAGACGCCCTCCATCTTGGCGACGCCCACGACGTGCTCGGCAGCCCACTCGAGCTGGCCCTCCTCCTGCTTCAGGAAACGAGAACCGGGAACGCCGCACTGGGGGCACTTGAAGTTCTCGGGCAGCTGGTCGCCGTCGAACTCTTCCACATAACCGCAAACGGGGCAAACAAACTTCATGATTCGATCCTTTCGATCGATGGCGATTGTGCGCTCGTCCGGTCCCGTAAGGGCCCTCTCCGGACGTGCGTCTTGACGAGTTCTATTATCCATAAATGCAACCAAATGTGAAGCCTATTAGGAATGATTTTTAATAAAACAATTTTGAGATATGAAGATGTTGATTGATTAACGGTTTGCAAGTCATATACGGACGCCGCTGAGTACAATCGGGCGAGCAAATGTTGACCTATCAACAAATGAAGGAGTTTCCTTTATGCATCTAGCCCGTCGTGCCTGGTGCCGAACATATCAGACGGTTTTTCGCATTGCATTGCCAATCCTGCCCTATACCGAGCCACGCATTTTAGAGCATGCCGAGGATGTGCCCGCGGTGCTTCAAAAGCGCTCGATCCAGAAGGTCCTTATCGTGACGGATCCCGGCATTGCCCGTCTGGGGCTCACGGCACCGCTCGAGACGGCGCTCGCATCCAGGGGGATTGGCGTTTCGGTCTATGCCGAAACGCGTGCAAACCCCACGGTCTCAAACGTGGAGGAAGCGGCGTCCCTGTACCGAGAGAGCGCCTGCCGGGCCATTATCGGCTTTGGCGGAGGATCAGCCATGGACTGCGCCAAGGGCGTGGGCGCACGCATTGCGCAGCCAAACAAGCCCATCAACAAGATGCGCGGCCTGCTGCGGATTCATCGTCGCCTGCCGCTGCTTATTGCGGTTCCCACTACCGCCGGTACGGGAAGCGAAGTCACGCTCGCGGCGGTTATCACCGATGACGAGACGCGCTACAAGTACCCCATTAACGACTTTGTGCTTATTCCGCGCTTTGCGGTGCACGACCCCGAGTTTACACGTGGCCTGCCCGCCTCCATTACGGGGCAGACGGGTATGGATGCCCTGACGCATGCCGTCGAGGCCTTTATCGGCCGTAGCACCACGCCCTACACGCGCAAGATGGCGCGCCAGGCGGTGCAGCTCATCCACGACAATTTGCTCGAGGCCTATGAGCATGGCGACGACATGCGTGCGCGTCGCAATATGCTTTCGGCGGCGTATAAGGCGGGCGTTGCGTTTACCCGCTCCTATGTGGGATACGTTCACGCCATCGCGCACAGTCTGGGCGGCCGATACGGAATTCCGCACGGTTTGGCCAACGCGATTATCCTGCCGCACATGCTTCGCGCTTATGGTGACGCCGCCGCCCCCAAGCTTGCCGATCTTGCTCGCATGGCGGGCATTGCGCCGGCTACCGCGCAGGACAGTCTTGCGGCCGAGGCCTTTATCGATTGGGTCGACCGCATGAATGCCGCCTTGGGCATTCCCAAATATGTGACGGGCATTCGCCGCTCCGATATTCCGCAAATGGCGGCCCATGCCGATGCCGAGGCCAATCCGCTATACCCCGTTCCGCTTCTAATGGACCGTCTGGAGCTCGAACATATGTACGAGGTCGTTGCGGGTGGTATGTTTGAAGACGAGAATTAGGAGGGCCCATGAACACCGAGGAAATTGCGCGCATCGTCGGCGATCAGCGCGCCTACTTTAAGACGCACGCCACGTTTGACGTTAACGCTCGCCGTCGCGCGCTCGTGAGCTTGCGCGACGCAGTGCGGGCGCACGAACCCGATATTGCCCATGCGCTCAAGACCGATTTGGGAAAGTCGCATGACGAGGCCTATATGTGTGAGACCGGCACCTCGCTTTCCGAGATTCGTCATCAGATTGCGCATGTGGCTCGATGGAGTCGTCCGCGCCTGCGTCCGTGTGACCTCGCCAACGCCGTGAGTGTGTGCAAAACGCAAGCCGTGCCCTATGGCGTCACGCTCATTATGGCGCCCTGGAACTACCCGTTTTTGCTAACGCTCGAGCCGCTTGCCGGCGCCCTTGCCGCGGGCAATACCGTGGTCATCAAGCCGAGCGCCTATGCTCCGGCATCAAGCGCGGTGCTCAAGCGGATCTGTGAAGAGGCGTTTGATCCGCGTCTGGTGACGGTTGTCGAGGGCGGCCGCGCCGAAAACGAAGCGCTGCTCGACGAGTGCTGGGACAAGATCTTCTTTACCGGTAGCGTTCCGGTCGGCAAGCTCGTCATGGAGCGCGCGAGCAAAAACCTCACGCCCGTGACGCTTGAGCTGGGCGGCAAGAGCCCCTGCATCGTTGATGCGACGGCAAACTTGAAGGTCGCGGCACGGCGTATCGCCTTTGGTAAATGGCTCAACGTAGGGCAGACCTGCGTGGCGCCCGACTACCTGCTGGTCGATGCGCGCGTGCACGACGAGCTGCTGGACCTCATCAGGGAAGAGGCCCGCCGTATGTTTGGCGAGCACCCGCTCGACAACGAGGACTACGGTCATATTGTCAACGCCAAGCATTTTGCGCGCGTGCGCGGGCTGATCGACCCCGATAAGGTTGTGCTGGGAGGCACGGCGCGCGAGTCGTCGCTCAAGATTGAGCCGACGATCCTAGACGGCGTGACCCCCGATGACGCCGTGATGCAGGAGGAGATCTTCGGTCCCATCTTGCCGGTGCTGACGTTTGAGAGCCTAGACGAGGCCGAGGCGTTCATCACTAATCGCCCGACGCCGCTGGCCCTGTATATCTTTAGTCGGGATCGCGCGGTTCAGCAGCGCTTTGTGCGCTACGTGCCCTTTGGCGGCGGCTGCGTTAACGACACCATCATGCATCTGGCTACGAGCCATATGGGCTTTGGCGGCATGGGAGCGAGCGGTATGGGGCAGTACCATGGACGCGAGAGCTTCGATACGTTTAGCCACAAGAAGAGCATCGTGAACAAGGCAACGTGGCTGGACGTGCCATTCCGCTACGCTCCTTACGCAAGCTGGAAGCACAAGTTCGTGCGCATGTTTGTGCATTAGAATCAGATGGTGTAGCGACAAACGGTCGAAAAGGCACGGGTGGGGCGAATTTGTGTCCGCGCGAGTTCGTAGACTTCTCTGTAAGGTTAAACGCCGGTTTATCCGGCCGTTAGGGGAGTTGCTATGTACGAGCCTTCACGTGTTCTTCTGTCATTTCACATTGCAGGATTTCAATATGCCGACGGCGCTTTGGTCCTAGGTGATCTTAAAGCGGGCGATAAACTGACGCTGTGTGCCGAGCGCGATAATCCTCATGACCCCGAGGCAGTTGCGATCTACTATGGCAAGACCAAACTTGGCTACGTTCCGGGAAACGAGGTCGGCCCACTGTCCTTGATGATGTATTACGGCCACGAGGACGTATTTGAGGCCCGTGTGCAACAGGTTGCCCCCGAGCGCAGCCCGTGGCATCAGGTGCGCGTTGGGCTCTATGTGGTGGATGCTCGCTAGTCGGCAATGGAGGCTGCCATGTTTGACGACGACCTGTTCGATTTGACGGACGATCCGTTTGAGTGGGATATGCTGCTCGATGAGGTTGATTTTCAATCTCAACGCAACAGCCTGAACGGGCCCCGCGTTTCCGCAG
>DXZZ01000083.1:0-6110 GCA_019419425.1 Collinsella sp.
GCGTCTCGCGTTTACGCGACTCCAGGCGCAGGCCAGAATCCGCCGGCTGCACGCCACGACGAAGCTCGCATGCCGGATCATCGACGCTGGGCAGCGTGGTATCGCGAACCAGAACATCCTTGATCATGAGCTTGGGCTTCACACGCCCCTGCCAATGCTCGGCAACGGCCTCGAACACCAAGTCGACAGCGCTATCGCAGTTGATGAGCTTATCGATTTGCGGCACGCGGAACATAATGGCCGGCACACTCGCGGCGCCATCGGTCGCCACAAAGCGCATGTGCTCGCCGGTTTTGCCCACCACGGCGCGATCGCACATCGTCACGCCCTCGGCAGCCAGAAGCGGCACCTTATTGCCCTGGCCAAACGGCTCAAGACGAGAAATCTGCTCGATAGTCTCGATATTTAGCTCGGAGAGGTCGACGGTGGCGGCAACCTCGTCAGTGTCCTCAAAGTCATCGGCGGGAAGCTCCGATAGCACGGCCGAAAGGCGACGGCGGAACTCATCGAGCTTGGATGCCTCGATGGTTACACCCACCGCACCGGCATGCCCGCCGCGGCGAATCAGCAGATCGGAGCAACGCTCGACGGCATCGAACAGGTTGACCTTGCCCACCGAGCGACCCGATCCGCGTGCAACGCCGTCCTCGATCGAGAAGAGCAGCGCCGGCACGTGATAGCGATTGGTCAGGCGGCTCGCCACGATGCCCTTGACGCCCTCGTGCCAGCCCTCGCCGCCCACGACGATTGCGCGCCCGCCGTCATAAGTCTCCTCGACCTTCGCCATGGCATCGCGCGTAAGCTCGGCCTCGATCTCGCGGCGCTGACGGTTGATTTCCTCGAGCTCGGCTGCCAGTGCACTTGCCTCGATAGGATCGCGGGCAAGCAGCAGGTCGAGCGCCAGCTTGGGATCAGCCATGCGGCCGGCAGCATTCAGACGAGGGATGAGCGAAAACGACAGGCCGTCGGCCGTAATGGTAGAAAGGTCGGCCTTGGCAAGTGCGGCAAGCGCGATATAGCCGGGACGGGCCGTCACGCGCATCTGCTGGATGCCCTCGGCGACCAGTGCGCGATTCTCGGGCGTGAGCGGCATCATGTCGGACACGGTGCCCAGCGCCGCGACCTCGATCAGCGAACGCCAATACGACGGCTTGCCCAAACGCTCGCCCAGGACCTGCACCAGCTTGAGCGCCACGCCGGCACCGGCAAGCTCGCGCGAGGGGCCCTCGTCCTCGAGCTTGGGGTCGGTCAGGGGCACGCCCTGCGGCACCTGGTCGGACGGCTCGTGATGGTCCGTGACCACCAAATCGATCCCCAGGCTCTCCAGATAGGAGACCTCCTCCTTGGCGGCAATGCCGTTATCGACGGTCACGATCAGGTTGGGTTGGGCGAGCTCGTTGACGCGGTCGAGCGCCGCACGCGACAGGCCGTAGCCCTCGTCAAAGCGATGCGGAATAAACGGCGTGACGTTGGCGCCAAACGAACGTAGCGCCTCGGTCAACAGACAAGTCGACGTAATGCCGTCGACGTCAAAATCGCCAAAGACGGCGATGCGCTCGTGGCTGCGAATAGCACGCTCAACGCGGTCAGCGACGACCGCCATGCCCGGAATAACGAGCGGGTCCGCCCAGTCGCGATCGAGCGAAGGCGTCAAAAACAGCTGGCCTTCCTCGATGGATGTAATGCCGTGCGCAACCATAATGCGCGCCACCAGCCCGGGTATGCCCAGGCCAGCCGAAAGCTCCTTTTCGAGCTCGGGGTTTTGCCGAGCGACCGCCCAGCGATGCGTCGTCTTAAGCGATGACATAGGCGCCCACCCCCGATAGGGGCAGGTCGCCGCGATACCTCTCACGGTTCATAGCGATGAGTCCTCTGTGTATGCCCGCTTCGGCAGGCAGATCTGTTGAACGGATTTATTATACCGTGCGGCACGGACGCAGAACCTCGCGGCACGCCGCGGTTTCGGTAAACGATGCCGGTAATAGCCTCGAAATATTCAAGCGTTTCTGACACACGGACGCATGCGAGCGTCTAGCATATCCATTCAAAACGGATTCACGAGCAAAGGGAGTCACAAGAGCATATGAAGCAATGGGTTGGACTGGGTAAGTTTCTCGCGGGGTACATGCAGGTCATCGTTCCGATTTGCGTTACGCTCGGCGTGCTCTTTCCCCAGCAGATCGGCGTGCTCAAGCCAATCGTTCCCGCCCTGTTTGCCTTTATGACGTTCCAAGGTGCGCTCAGCAACACTTTCCATCAGGTTACTGAGGTGTTCCGCCGTCCGCTGCATCTGATTGCGGCATTGCTCGTCTCGGCGGCGCTCATCCCCCTTGCAGCCTATGCCGCAGGATCGTTGTTCTTTGGTTCCAACCCAAACCTTGTCTGCGGCATCGTGCTCGAGTACAGCGTACCCGTGGCAGTCACCGCCTTTATGTGGATCAGCATGTTCGGCGGCAACGGCCCGCTCGCGCTCACCATCATCCTGACGTCCTCGGTCATCTCGCCCGTCACGATTCCGCTCACGCTTAAGCTCCTGCTGGGTGCCACCGTTGCAATCGATGTTCCGGGCATGATGCAGAACATGGCCTTTATGATCGCCATCCCCGCCGTGCTCGGCATCGTGATCAACGAGTTCACGCGCGGATGGGGACACGAGAAACTCTCCCCCGCGCTTTCGCCCGCCTGTAAGTTCATGATGATGGGTGTCATCGCCTCCAACTCCACCGCCATGAGCGAGTACGTGCTGCACATGAATGCGGTGCGCCTGGAAGTCGCCCTCTTTATTTTGACCTTCGCCATCAGCGGCTTTGTCGTCGGCATTCTGGTCGCCCGCGCGCTGCATCTGCCATATAGCGAGACGACTACCATGTGCTTTACCTGCGGCATGCGTAACATCTCTTCGGGCGCCGTCATCGCCACGCAGTACTTTCCAGGCGAAGTCGTGTTTCCCGTCATGTGCGGAACGCTGTTTCAGCAGGTGCTGGCCTCGATTATCGGGCACCTCTTTGAGCGCCTAACCGGCGAGGAGCGCGCCAAACAGCGCAAGCGGGTCAAGGCTGGGCGCGACGCGATGGCACGCTAGGCAGCACACTTTTCGAAGGCGCTCGCCTTGCTATACGAGCGTTTCCAGATGCGCGCGTAGGCGCTCAGCATCGATATCGAGCGTGGTCTCGGCATTAACCTGGGCCAGACGATAGCCCACGAAGTAGGGCGATACCACCCAACGTGGCAACGCCTTGGCAATGGTCCGGCCGTCCATGTGGTAGAAGAACAAGTTGTACGACTCCGCGCGACCGCCGTGGTGTTCGTGCAGGATATAGCGCAGGGCCACCTGAATCGCATCGGCAAACAGGTCCGCTTCGGCTTGGTCGCGGGCGTCGTCGCTGGCGGCGATTCCCTGTGGGACTGAAACATTGACCTCAAAGAACCCCATGATCGGTTCGGTTGAGATGTTGACCGAGACTCTCCCCTGTTGCCAGACATTGACGCCTTCGAAATTGGCGGAAGTCAGCGCCGCATAGCCGTCCTCCTGTTCCAAGCCCACAATCTGCATGTGTGGATGGACGAGACTGCCGCCCGAAAGCGGGCCTTTGTTCTTGTACATGAGCACACTGCGGTACTGTTGGGAATCGATCATCTGCTGCCAACAGCCCAGGGCAAACCGCATCACATGATGCAGCTCATCTGGTTCATAGGTCGCCAGGTCGGCGTCGTGATTGGCCGACTCGATCAATACGGTCTGACGGGTGGCCCGCAAGGTCTTGAACTTATTCTCGAGCCAGATGCAGTCACCATCGCGCTGGATGATGCTGGCGAGCCCCTCCGTGTCGCAAAAGGGGCACGCGGTGCCAGGGCGACGATTATCGTCGGGCTTGCCGCTCGCCTGCTGGACGTCAAATACCAGCGCCACGGGTTATACCCCCAGCGGCACGATCTTGGTGCCATGGAGCTCGGAGACGCCTAGCGCCGCCACGACCGCGTCGCGATTTGCCGTAGTGATGCCGCCGCCGGGAAGGATGGTCAAGCGATCGCCCGCATACTCGATTAAACGAGCCAGGTGATCGAAATTATCCTCGATCGACGTACCGGCCGCACCGCCATGTGTGAGGATGCGCGTAACGCCGCAGTCGGCAAGTGTATCAATCGCATCGAGCTGAACCTCGGGCGAGAGCTGGTCAAATGCCATGTGGAAGGTGATGTCAAGGGGCTCGCGCTTGCACTCCTCCGTCGCGCAGCCCGTAGCCATAACGAGGGCGCCGAGGGTGAGCTCGTCGAGCGCCCAGCCGCTGGCACAGGGCTTGCAGCAGCCAAAGACCAGGCCGTCAACGCCGGCACTCACAGCAAGGCCCAGGTCCATCTCCATCATGCGCAGCTCGTCCTGGTTGTAATGAAAGTCGCCACCACGCGGACGAATCATGCACATCACTCGCGCGTCATGCTCGTGAGCGTAACTGACTGTAGCGCTAATAACGCCGGCGGAAGGCGTGGTGCCACCGACGGCAAGGTTGTCACACAGCTCAATGCGCCCCGCACCAGCCTCGATGGCCGCCGGCACTCGCTCAAAGTTCTCGGCGCAAAATTCGTACAGCATAGATAGCCCCCAGAAGACATTTCTATTTCCACACGGCATTGTCGCACGTTAAATAGCAACCCGCACGATGGAACAAAACCTTGACAAGGAGTGTCCCAAAGTGCCGGCACATAAGGAACGTCCCCAGGTGCCACCTTGAGCGATGGGCACTCATTTAAGTACGTCCCCAATGAGTACCCGCAGGGGACAGACAGACCAGACTCCCTATACGACAACTGTTGACATCATATACTATGTGTCATATAGTAGGTGTTACACAGTATACTACGAAAGGAGGTGTGCGGATGGAGGCACAGATGAAGCGCGGCTTCCTCGAGGCCTGCGTGCTCGCGGCCGTCTCGGGCGAGGAATCCTACGGCTATCAGATCGTGAAGGACGTGCCCGCGAGTATGGGACTCACGGAATCCACGCTCTATCCGTTGCTCAAGCGCCTGGAGAAGGCGGGCTGCATCACCGCGCGCTCCGCCGAACACAACGGGCGGCTGCGGAGGTACTACCGCATCACGGACGCCGGGCGCGAGCGTATCGCCGAGTTCCTCGCCGAATGGCCATCCGTGCAGGAGATCTACCGTTACGTGGAGGGGGCGCACCATGACGCGCGATGAGTTCTTGAACCGGCTGGGCGAGCTTCTGGCCTGCCTGCCGGCAGATCAGGTAAAGGAAACGCAGGAGTTCTACGCGGAGGCCATCGCCGACCGTATGGAGGACGGCATGACGGAGGCCGAGGCTGTGGCCGCCATGGGCACGCCCGGTGAGGTCGCCGAGGCAACGCTCGACGAACTGCCCGCCGTGCCGCGCGCGATCGCGAGGACCAAGCGCAAGAGCACGGCACTTCTATGGGCGCTCGCCATCGTGGGCTCTCCGGTATGGATTCCGCTGCTGCTCGCGTTCGTCGCCGTTGCCGCTGCAGTCTACATCTGTATTTGGGTTCTTGCGCTCTGCGTGTGGATCGTGGCCGCGGCATTCGGGGGCGCGGGCCTGGTAGGGCTCCTGTTCGCCGTGGACGGCATCATTATCGGGCATGTTCCGTACGTTTTGGCCTCGATGGGAATGGGATTCGCTTCCATCGGTGTGGCGCTCCTCACGGGAGCAGGCGCCTGGACGGCGTCCAAGCAGATCGCGCGCCTCTCTGCCCTTTGGGCGAAGAAAGCCGTTTCGCCCTTCTGGAAAGATCGAGGCAATAAGAGCCGCATGGGCGCTGAAGCGGCGCCGCTCACGGCATAGGAAGGAGTGCAAACATGTCCAGCGTAAAAAAGATTTACCTTGCCGTAGCGGGTGGGCTTGTTGCCACGGGGCTCGTCCTGGCTGCTATCGGATTTGTGGCCTCCGGCTTTAACCTCGCTGTGTTCAACACGCAGATCGACCTGCGCGATGACACCATCATTCTGGGTGGTGTTGAAATGGACGACCCGACAGGGCTTCCACTCATCGAGCAGCTTGCCGAGGTTGGCGAGATCCATATTGGATCTGCAACGGCTGGTTCGTCTTCTACTCGCAAATGATCGAGCTCGTAGCAGCC
>DXZZ01000084.1:0-6005 GCA_019419425.1 Collinsella sp.
CCGGTCGTCTTGTAGGCGATGTTCTCGTCCTCGCCCTTCTTGGTGTAATAAATCGTGTAATCGTCCGTGTTGTACTCGACCTTGTTGACGCTCTTCTTATCGAGCGCTTTGACAAACGTCGAGTAATCGGTCTTCGTAATCTGCTGCGTGTGACCGATGTTGGGGAACAGAACGGTCGAGAGCACGAGGTAGACGACGAAGGCGATGAGCACGTAGAGGATCATATTCCGTCTACGTTTGTTGTCATCCATCTCCATCTGCTTGAACTCCATCTACTGGGGTTGATAATGGTTTCTAGAATACCCAACCCGAGCGACGATAAACCGACGCCGGGCACGAAAGGACAGAGATGGCATCACTGGAAGTCGGCAAGGTTCAGATCTACACGGGCGACGGAAAGGGCAAAACCACGGCCGCCTTGGGGCTGGCTTTGCGTGCCACAGGTTATGGTCTCAACGTACTCATGCTGCAGTTTGCCAAGAAGCTGCACTGCGCCGAACACGATGCCGCGCCGCGCCTGGGACTGCGCATTGTGCAGGCCGATCGCGACACGCCCGAGGCTTGCGCCGCGCAGATCATGGAGCTCGCACGCGAGCAGATTAGCCAGGTAGACATGCTGATCTTGGATGAGCTGGGAGAAGCCATGCGCCGAGGCTTTGTGACGCGCGAAGATGTCGAAGCGTTGATCGCAATGAAACCGACCACCACAGAGCTCGTGCTCACCGGCCGCGGCTTGCTGCCACTGGCCGATCTCGCGGACCTAGTAACCGAAATGCGCCCCGTCAAACACTACTTCGACGAAGGCCTCCTAGCCCGCCAAGGCATCGAATACTAAATGATCCGTAGGGGACGGAGGAAAACGGATCATTTTGCCTTATCGCCAGGTCAATGATCCGTTTTCCTCCGTCCCCTACGGATCATTAGGCGGTGGCGCGGCCGAGCCAGTTGCCGCTGTGGTGGTAGATGGTAAACATCGTGGCCGTGATGAGCCAGGTTACGGGGTAAACCAGCAGCAGGTGCTCAAGCGACGGATCGAACGGCATAATCGCAAACACCCAGATCACCCTGAGCACGACGGTGCCAAAAATCGTGAGCATCATAGGCTGGAAGCTCACGCCAGCGCCGCGGATGGAGCCGGACGCGTTTTCGATAATCGAGAAGATCGCGTAGAACGGCGCGATGAAATGAAGAATCGTCGTGGTGTAGGCCGAAATCGAAGCATCGTCGACAAACAGACGCGACAACGGACCCGAGAACACCAGTAGCACGGCAGACAGGCCACCAATGAGCATAAACGACAGCACAAGCGACGTATGGTAGCCCTTGCGCATGCGCTCGTAGTTGCGCGCGCCAAAGTTCTGTGCCGAGAACGTGGTGATCGAAACGCCAAGCGCCTCGGTAACCATCCAGACAATGCCATCCAAACGGCCCGAAAGACCCCACGCCGTGGTGACATCGGCACCAAACGAGTTGACCGACACCTGAATCAAAACGTTGGAAATCGAATACGCAGCAGACTGAAAGCCAAGCGGCAGACCACACGAGATCATGCTCTTACAAATGCCAGGATCAATGCAGAGTTTGGACAGTGAAAGCCGCCACGCACCCGGAGCGTGCATCATACGAATCACGATCATCGTGGCGTTGGAGCAAATGGTCAGCGCCACCGCGATGCCGCAGCCCAGAGCCTCCATATGAAGCACGGCAACGAAGATGACATCCAGCACCGCATTAACAAGGCAGCCGGAAGCAATGATCACAGCAGGACCGCGTGTGTCGCCCACGGCGCGCAGCAGCGCCGTTCCCATATTGAGCAGCAGCGCCGCAACCATGGCGGCAAAATAGCAACGAGCATAGGCCACGCCCTCGGCCAATAGTTCATGCGGCGTGTTCATAAGTACCAGCATGGGCTCAACGAACACTATGCCAAGAATCGAGAAAACGATACCGCCCACCAGCGCGAGCGTCATGGCCGTATGGACCGAACGACTCAATCGCTCATCATCGTGCTGACCAAAATACTGACCGGTAATGACCGCGCAGCCAACGCCAACGCAAAAGCCAATGCAGAGCTCGGTGAGCACCATCGTGGCTTGAATGCCACCCAGCGCGAGCTTGCCGCCAAACTGGCCGACGATATACGTACCAATAAGCGTGTAAGCCTGCTGAAAAAACGAGCTAAAGAAGATAGGGACGCACAGCGACAGCAGCTGTTGCCAAATGACACCCTGCGTTACATCGATAGCCGTAGATTTCTTAGCCACACGCCCTCCCCACCAGCGTACGTCAAACAACAAAACGGCAATTTAAGACCAAAGCCAATACCAGCTTAGCACCGACCGACGTCGGCCGAAACGCCCCGAACCAGAGCCCGGTGCTAACTATCTGCCTAGTGATACAGCCCCGGCTGGTAGTGGTACTCGTTGCTCACATGCGGGCACAGCTGCCAAAAGGCAACAGCGCTTGCCGCGGCCACGTTGAGTGAATCGACCCCATGCGCCATCGGAATACGCACGGCGCGGTCGCAGCCTGCAATGGTCTTGGCGCCCAAGCCAGCACCCTCGGTGCCCATAAAGATTGCCACGCGGTCAATCTCCTGGAGCGCGGGATCGTCCAGCGACACCGAATCATCCGTCAACGCCATAGCGGCACACGAAAAGCCGGCATCGTGTAGCGCCGCCAGCCCATCATGCGGCCATACGCGCGCTTCGCTGCCAATGCGCGTCCAGGGCACCTGGAACACCGTGCCCATGCTCACGCGGGCCGAACGACGATACAGCGGATCACAACACGTAGGACTGACCAAAATGCCGTCGACGTTGAGCGCGGCCGCCGAACGGAATATTGCGCCCACATTGGTATGGTCGACAATGCCCTCGAGCACGCACACGCGCACCGAGCGCTCCCCCGCCGCCTCGACGACGCCGCCCAAGAACTCATCAACCGGAATCTGTCGCGGGCGACGAAATGCCGCGAGCGCACCGCGCGTCACGTTAAAACCCGTCAGACGCTCCATAAGCTCCATCGAGGCAACGAACACGGGAACCGGACCCGCGCCCTCGCGTACCGCCAGGCGCTCAAACAGCGGCATCATCTGGTCGAGCCAGCGCTCGCCCAAAAGAAAGCTCGCCGGCTCGTATCCGGCGCGAACCGCACGTTCGATGACCTTGGCACTCTCGGCGATAAAAATGCCCTTCTGCGGCTCCAGCACGCAGCGAAGCTCACGCTCGGTCAGTCGCACGTAGGCATCGAGCCGCTCGTCCTCGAGCGAATCGATTCGCAGCACCTCAACGGCATCAGTCATAGCAGCCAGCCCGCACCTTTCTTTACAGCGCATCTATACCAAACGAGGCGACGCTAAGCGCCGCCCCATGCATTCAAACAATCCGATGATACCGTTCACGCCGGACGATTTACGCCTCAACGCGACGATACGTTACGAACTCATAATCGACACCCTCGTCGCCCTCGCCCGAGGCAATCGTGGCAACACCGCCACGCCGCGCAATCTCCCACGCGGGATCGGCATCCAGATCGGGAAAATACGTATCCACGTCATGCACGCAATGGTTATGCGTAACCTCGGCCTCGGCGCAATACGGCAAAAACTGCCGATACACCTCGCCGCCACCGATCACCCACGCAACGGGCTCATCGGCTACCGCGGTGAGCGCTTCGTCGACGCTATGCACCACGTCGACGCCCTCGGCAGCAAAGTCCTCATCGCGCGTGAGCACGATATTACGACGGTTCTTGAGCGGACGCCCGCCGGGAAAACTCAGCAGCGTCTTGCGTCCCATAATGACCGGGCAGCCTTTGGTGCGCGCCACAAAATGACGCATGTCGGCGCGATTAGACACGACCATGTCACCCTCGCACCCAATGCCCCAATCGTCACACACGGCGACAATGGCGGAAAGCTTACACGTCATGCGCGTCACCTACACCGCAATGGGGATGTTCTTGACCTGCGGGCCATGCTCATAGCCCTCGACGATCAGGTCATCGGTCGTAAACGCATAGAAGTCATGTACATCGGGGTTAAGCGTTACCTTGGGCGCGGCAAACTGCGGACGCTCGATAAGCTCGCGGACGATATCGACATGACGGTCGTAAATGTGGGCATCGGCAATCACATGTAGCAGCTCGCCGGGAATCATATCGACCGATTGCGCGACCATCATCAGCAAGATGGCGTACTGGCACACATTCCAGTTGTTCGCGGCCAAAATGTCCTGGCTGCGCTGGTTGAGAATCATGTTGAGCGTCGGTTTGTCATCCTGCGGGCGCTGCGTCACGTTATACGTCACGCTGTAGGCGCACGGATACAGGTGCATCTCGGACAAATCGCTAAACACATAGGTATTCGTCATAATGCGGCGGCTGTACGGCGTGTTCTTAAGGTCGTACAGAACGCGGTCCATCTGGTCGAAATCGCCCTCGGCATAATGGCTCTTCTGCCCAATCTGATACCCGTAGGCCTTACCGATGGAGCCGGTCTCGTCAGCCCACTCATCCCAAATATGGCTGTTGAGGTCATGCACGTTATTGGACTTCTTTTGATAGATCCATAGGATCTCATCCATGGCAGATTTGAGGGCCGTACGACGCAGGGTAAGCGCCGGAAACTCCTCACGCAGGTCATAGCGTGCCGTAACGCCAAAGTTTTTAATGGTATAGGCAGGGGTGCCGTCCTCCCACACCGGACGGACCTTTTGGCCCTCGGTGGTGGTGCCATGGTCCAGAATATCGCGGCACATGGTTACAAACTGTTGATCAGCTTTGCTCATTGACCCTCCTGTCAGTCGCCTACAAGCGAGATTCATTGTAGCCCAGGCGCACGCGGCCCCACAGCCCAAACATAAGCCCTCTTTTTCTGACATATGCCAGAAATCTCTTGCGTAAATCTGCACGTTCGTTATTCTATTGTTGACATATGTCAGATAAGGAGTGCGTATGGCCGGAAGACGCGAGAAACTGCGTCGCGTTGGGATCATCCCCGAATATCGCGGTTTTACCCCCGATGGCCTGGCGAGCGGAGACGCCATCGACATGACGATTGACGAACTCGAGGTACTGCGCCTGTGCGACCTGGAAGGCCTTAACCAAGAGGCAGTCGCACAGCAGATGGGCATTGCCCGCGCCACGGTGGCGGCAATCTGCAGCCGCGCGCATCGCAAGGTGGCAAACGCGCTGGTCAACGGACGGGCGATCGTCATCGAAGGCGGTAACATCGCATACTCCCCCATCACCACGACAACGGCCGCATGGCCAGCAAAGGAGGTCGGCACCATGAGGGTGGCAACCACGTACGACAACGGCAACATCTTTATGCACTTTGGCCGCAGCGAGCAGTTCAAGATCTACGACATTCAGGACGGCAAGGTACTCAACGAGCAGGTCGTGGGCACCGGCGGCACCGGCCACGGCGCACTTGCGGGCCTGCTCGCCAACGGCGGCGTGGACACGCTCATCTGCGGCGGCATCGGCGGAGGCGCTATCAACGCGCTTGCTCAAGCCGGCATCACGGTATACGCAGGTGCCCAGGGCAGCTGCGACGCTTGCGTCGAGGCCCTTATCGCCGGCACGCTCGCACAGAACGGCGAAGCCACGTGCGGCTGCCACAGCCACGACCACGAGCACACCCATGAGCATGGCGGGTCCTGCGGCTGCCACGGCCACCACGACCACGAGGGCCACGAGGGCTGCGGCTGCCACTAACGGCACGGCACCGCGAGCTCGGGGCGCGATACTGAACGCAGCCCAACTATCAAAGCCAACAACAAAGGCCACCCGGTAGCTTCCGAGTGGCCTTTGCCATATCAAGCTGGAATTACAGCTCTATTTCTTATTACGCATCTGCGCTTCCATCTGGCGCAGCAGCTCCATATCGGACTTGGGACCGCCCGTACCCAGGCCGCCCATGCCGCCCAGACCCATAGCGTCCAGCCCAGGGATATTGGGCATGCGCATCTTCTTGCCCTTCTTGCCCTTTTTGCCCTTCT
>DXZZ01000085.1:0-5659 GCA_019419425.1 Collinsella sp.
GGCCCTTGCGGCGTAGTCGCTATTTGTTCAGTCCAAGTTTCGGGGCGCAGTTCACAGGCACCCTTGTGGTGGTTTTACTTGTGTTGTACTTTAGCGCGATGTAGTACTACCCGAGGCCGAAGGGAGCCCAACATGTTTAAGAACACGCAACAGCTCCTAGGCCTAGCGCTACTAGATTGGATAGCGCGCTAGGGTTGTAATCTCGCTATAACGATTTGTTGTACCCGGGTGCGCTATCGTCTGCCGCTTTCAGGCGTGATGAGCGACACGGGTATTTTTCTATCTCTAGGCCTTCTCTCTCTCCTGAAAGCCATCTGTCATAAAACGGTCAATCAGGAGGAACATATAAGCCGCAAAATCACAATCTTTGACGCCACCCTGTGCGACGGTGAGCAGTCGCCGGGCGCCAGCATGAATACCGAGGAAAAGCTCTTCATCGCCCGCCAGCTGGTGCGCATGAACGTGGACGTTATCGAGGCGGGCTTTCCCATCTCGAGTCCTGGTGACTTTCGCTCCGTACAGGAGATTGGCAAGATTGCGGGCGACCGATGCACGGTATGCGGCCTGACGCGCGCTGTCGACAGGGATATCGAAGTGGCTGCAGAGGCGCTCAAAACGGCCCAGAGGCCCCGTATCCATACAGGGCTGGGTGTGAGCACCAGTCACCTGCGCGACAAGCTCCATATGACTGAGGAAAGGGCAATTGAGTGAGCGATCCATGCCGTCAAACATGCTCGCAAGTTCGTTGACGATGTTGAGTTTTATGCCGAGGATGCCGGCCGCTCCGATCAGGAGTTTCTGGTGCGCATTATCGAGGCGGCCGTAAAGGCCGGTGCCACGGTCGTGAACATCCCCGATACGATGGGCTACAACATGCCGTGGGACTTTGGCGCCCGCATCCGTGACCTGCGCGGGCGCTGCGGGTGCGGCCGGTCAGCGTGCGGTCGACATGATGGAGTATCGCGAGTACGAGATTGAGCGCATTGCGCGCCAGGCATTTGAGGCGGCGCGCAAACGTCGCGGCAAGGTGACGAGCGTTGATAGGCGCAACGTGCTGGAGACGAGCCGCATGTGGCGCGAGATCGTGCATCGCGTGCAAGACGAGGAGTACTCCGACGTGGAGCTTGAGGACCTGCTCGTCGACAACGCCGCCATGCAGCTCATCAGTCGACCGGCAGACTTTGACGTCGTGGTGACGGAGAACATGTTCGGCGACATCCTGTCCGATGAGGCGGCTCAGATTACCGGATCGCTCGGTATGCTTGCCTCTGCCTCGCTGGATGATGGCGTATCGCTGTTTGGGCCGAGCGCTGGCAGCGCTCCTGACATCGCGGGGCTCGGCGTGGCCAATCCGCTGGCTCAAATCTTGTCGGTGGCGATGCTGCTGACCTACGCGCTCGACATGGGCGAGCAAGCCGCGTGGATCGAGAGCGCCGTGGCGCGCGTGCTCGACGAGGGCTGGCGCACCCGTGACATCGCCGATGTCAACACCCCGGCAGATAAGATCCTCGGCACCACGACGATGGGCGACAAGGTCGTCGCCGCGCTGTAGGCGATGCCGATTCAAGCTGTCAAATATCTCAATCTGTAACATCTAAGGGGCAAAATCGTTCCTACCTGTTACAGATTGAGATTTTCGGCCGAGCATCCGTGGTCTGTCTCGATCTGTAACAGCTAACCGATTATTTGGGCCCTACCTGTTACAGATTGAGACAAACCGTTGGGACAGGTCGGACGAGTCAGCAAAACCACCACAAAGGTGCCGGTCCCCTTCGTGGTGGTTTTTAGCGCAACGAGGTGTTCCCAGCCGACCATACGGGCGGCCTTGCGCTCACGCTGCTCGATGACAGCGCATCTTTAGACGCGAAGTGCGGAACCGGGTGCATATACGAGCCGCGTAGCGTTACGAATTCATGGGAATGACCGTATCGCCAATTTGTACGCTTGCAATCTTGTCTGTGTCACAAACTTGCGAGAACGGCCAGGTCTTGTGGACATCAGTGGTGCCGTTATCCAGTTTATTTGCGAAATAGCCGCTGTGGCTGGTTGCGTCCTCAACATGACCGTCTTTGAACGTCACGATGAGGGGTATGTTGCCAACGGCATCCATAGACTCCTCCATGTTTTGAGACATCTTGCCGCTGTTGTTGTCGTGTTCGATGGAACGATCTATGTTGTAGCGGACTGAAACGCCAACGCAGGATACGGTGGCCTCTTGAATCGTCGCCTTGGTGCCGTTAAAGTTGACCGATTTGGGCGCGGGAATCGTAACGGATGTATCTTCGTAATTCAGCTGGAACTTAAGATCCCATGGGCCCGTAAGTATTTTCTTATACTCGGGAAGCTCTTTGCCAGCACGTGGCACAACGAGAGAGTTGATATGCGTGCGGACGGTCCTGCCCATAAGGCCGGGTGATTCAACGCTGAACTGTGCAAAGTATTGAATGCTGGAGTCATTGGGGTTCTTGTCAATGAGCCATGATTGGCCTTGGCCGCCATGCTCGCCATCAACGTATACGTTTCCATCGACACTTCCGGCGATAGTTCCGTTCTCGCCCGGCTCGGAAAGCTTTTTCAGGGCAGCGGGATCGTCGAACGTAAGCGTATAGGCGATGGTAACCATATCCTTGTCGCCCATGATGGCGTCGGCGGTCACGGTGACTCCGTTGTTGGAGCAGCTAGCACCGACGGGCCGGCCAATACGGTCGATGATCTCGGTTTGAGAAGCAGGTCCGTCAAAGATGTCGGAAAGCATGTCAGAAGGAAGCGGCAGGACGCCTGTTGCCATAGCCGTGCCAGCGCCTCCAATGACGATAGCGAGGACTGCCGTTACAGCGGCAATGCGAGCGACTGTTCTTACGGGATGGCGGGCGATGCGCGGCTTGCGTCGCGTGCCATTAAAGTTGCTTTGAGCGGTCGCCGCATCGCTCGAGGCGACGGACTGAGCAATCGAGTTTGCCATGTGCTGCTTCGCATTATCGGTAAACGAAATGTGCTCCAGGGCGTGGCGATAGTCATTCGAATTCGTAGTCATTGTGGTCTCCTTTCAAGGAAAGCCGAAGTTGCGCACGTCCGCGGCTAAGGTGCTGGGCGGTTGCAGCTGGCGTCGCGTGAACGGCGTCTGCGATTTCCCTGATGCTCATGCCTGCGTAGTAGTGCAAAAAGATGGCGATGCGCTGTGCTTGAGGCAGGGCCGTGACAGCGGAAAGAATGGCGCAGTCGCGTTGCGCGAATTCTTGCTCGGTATGTGTTACGGGTGCGCAGAAATCGGGGAGCGAATCGAGGTCGACAACCGGGTGATTCGCGTGCGTACGGCCGATATCGCGACATGCGTTCAGTGCGACTCGGATCACCCAAGCACGTTCGTGTTCGAGCGAGTCGAACGGTTGAGTGCGTTGGAGAATCTTGATCAGCGTGTCCTGGCAGATGTCTTGAGCGTCGTCAGCGGATCCAAGGGCCGAATAGCACAATCGAAGGATGAGGTCGGAATACGTGTCGACCAAGCGCTTTGCTTCCCGCTCGATCTGATCGGCATCGCATCGGAGCGTGCTATTGCGGTTACGGCGTGCAGGCATAGTGTCACCTCCAATTGGTCGTGGTGGATATAGGGAAGGCGTCTCGCGAGGTCCCTCTACATACAACACGGTCGAGACTGCATAAGTTGACAAAAAAAGACGGCACGTGAGCGCCGTCCTTACAAAACAATGAGTGTTCTCGTTAATTACACAAGCACCGTGATGGACAGGTCGGACGAGTCAGCAAAACCACCATAAAGGTGCCTATCCCCTTCGTGGTGGTTGTTGGCAGTTACCAGGGGGTTCTGGCGGTTGAAGACTCGATTGCTTCGTGGCGTTTGAGCTCGCGGCGCATGGTTTGCGAGTTGAGCCAAGCGGCCTTCCAACCGCGCGTGGGGTAGCGCGCCTCGTCAATTTCGATCTTGGTATAGCCGCAGGCGTTGACAATCTTCGTTCCGCATGGGTGTTGGCGCTCGCGTTGAAAGTTGGGGCCGTAGCTTTGGTGCACATGCCCGTGAATCATATAGTCGGGACCCCAAGACTCAAGAGCCGCATTAAAGCACTCGAATCCTCGATGCGGCAGGTCGTCCAGGTCGCCCATGCCTGCGACGGGTGCATGGGTAAGTAGAATATCGCATCCGTCTACCAGTGCGATTTTTCGCGATAGCTTGCGCATGCGTTTTGCCATCTCGCGCTCGGTATACATGTTCGCGCCGTCGCGGTAGCGCATGGAACCGCCCAGACCCGCAATGCGAATACCTCGGTACACATATACGCTGTCCTCAACACAAATGCACCCGCCCGGTGCATGGCGCGCGTAGCGGTCGTCGTGGTTGCCACGAACGTACACAAGCGGTTTGTTGATGACAGTGACCAAAAACTCAAGATAGTCCGGATCCAGGTCGCCTGCGGATAGAATCAGGTCAACGTCCTCAAAGCGCTCCTTGCGAAAACATTCCCACAGGCAGCGCTCCTCTACATCGGCAATGGCTAGGATATTCATAGGGCACGGACCTCCGGCTCGTTATCGAGCTGCGGAATCGAGCCTATAACGTTGTCAGCCAGCCAGTTCATCTCGACAATCTGCGTACTCGGCAGGGGAGGGAAGCCCTCAATCTGAACCACGCCGTCCTGGCTGTGGAGCTCGCCGCCAAATGGGTTGATGGAGCCCTCGACAATGCCGTTGCGAAGCAGCTGCACAAGTTTACGCGTCTGATAGG
Source organism: Collinsella sp. (assembly GCA_019419425.1). GTDB lineage: Bacteria > Actinomycetota > Coriobacteriia > Coriobacteriales > Coriobacteriaceae > Collinsella. The sequence goes on from DXZZ01000085.1 coordinate 4,736, forward strand.
GTAGGCCCGGAGCGTAGCGAATATCGATGACGCCGGAGCTCATACCGTACCAGTAGTTGACGGCGCGCACCTGCTGGTCATCGGCGGTCTCGTCCCATGTGCCGTGCAGTAGGCTGCGTACGATGAGTTCGTAGTAACGGCCCCAGTTCCATACCGGCATAGCAATACCGGTAACTTCCTTGCCGTTTACCAGACGGTGAAGCCCGTAGGCGGTGGGGTCCTCGAGAGACTTGGACATATCGGCGCCGGTCATGACGCTCACGCCCTCGCGACACATGGCTTCGGCAAGACCGCCGGCGGGAACATCTCCCCAAGTGAGGATAATCTGCGCACGAGGGTCGAGCAGCGAGGCACCGATAGCGAAGGCGTTGATTTCGCTCAGCGCGCCCGAGGCGAAGACCGACGCATGGTAGCCAATACGGTGGTTGTCGGCCATGCTGGCGGCAAGGGCGCCCAGTAGGAACTTGGCCTCGTACATCTTTCCAAAGTACGAGCGGACGCTTTGGTGGGGAAGGCCGATTGAGCAGTTAAGGAACCGCACCTGGGGATACTCGACTGACGCCCTGAGCGTGTATTCCATGAGCCGGTGTGAGGTCGAGAAGATGACGTTCGCCCCGTGCTTTACGGCTGTCTCGACGGCGGCGTAGAACACGTCCGAATCGTGGCAGTCCTCGAACGCCTCGGTGCGCACGATGCCGCCAAAGTGCTCATCAAGATACCGGCGGCCCTGGTCGTGCAGGCTGTCCCAGCTCGACGTGGCACAGGGAAACTCGTGGATAAAGGCGATTCGCATGGGATTGGCAGTGGAGTAGACGGTCTTGCTCATAAAGAAGTTGAGCACGCCGGAGGTGGACTTGGCGGGCGCCTCTTCCTCATCGACGCTCGGCGCTTCGACAAGATCGACCTTGTCCTCGTCATTTTTGC
>DXZZ01000086.1:0-2626 GCA_019419425.1 Collinsella sp.
CGAATTAGTTAACCTGCCTCCCGTGTGGCTCCGGAGGGGCGGGGCATAAGGTTTATCGCGAGTTCCGCACGAGCCGAAGGCCACTTAATGTGGCCTTCGTGCGAGCAGGACTGCCCGAGCAGGAAACCTTATGCCCCGCCCCTCCGGAGCCACACGGGAGCCACTGCTAAGTTATCCCCCGGCATTCAGAAAATCTAAGTGCCAAAAAAATAGATTTTTTGACTCTGTGTTGTATAACCCGCCATTCGTGGGTACCATTCAACGCGTACGCAAACAAAAAGGGTTAATTCGCGCGGCATAACCGCGCGGCCCAAAAAGGAGGAAACAAGCATGTCGTCTTTGAAGCCGCTTGCAGATCGTGTTCTGGTCAAGCCCGACGAGGCCGAGCAGAAGACCGCTTCTGGTCTGTATATCGCCAGCAACGCCCAGGAGAAGCCGCAGCGCGGCACCATCGTTGCCGTTGGCGCCGGCAAGGTCAACGACAAGGGTGAGCGCATCCCCATGGACGTCAAGGTCGGCGACGTTGTCATCTACGGTAAGTTCGGTGGCAACGAGGTCAAGGTCGACGGCGAGAAGTATCTGCTGATGCGCGCCGACGACATCTACGCCGTCGTCGAGGCCTAGTCTCGTCAGAATCTCTGATTCGTCTTTGAACGCGATCGTCGCATAGGACTCGGAAGCGGCGACGCGAGTCACATTTCTTTTGGAGGATTACCCACTATGGCAAAGAACATTACGTTCAACACCGATGCCCGCGCTAAGCTCGCCAAGGGCGTCAACACCCTGGCCGACGCCGTTACCGTCACCATGGGCCCCAAGGGCCGCTACGTTGCGCTGCAGCGCACGTTCGGCGCCCCGACCATCACCAACGACGGCGTTTCTGTCGCCAAGGAGATCGAGCTCGAGGACAACATCGAGAACATGGGCGCTCAGCTGGTGAAGGAGGTCGCCACCAAGACCAACGACACCGTGGGTGACGGCACCACCACCGCAACCCTGCTCGCTCAAGCCATCGTCAACGACGGTCTGCGCAACGTCGCCGCTGGCGCCAACCCGCTGGCCATCCGTCGCGGCATCGACAAGGCCGTTAACGCCGCCGTCGCCGAGATGAAGAAGCAGGCCAAGCCGGTCGAGACCAAGGAGCAGATTGCTTCCGTCGGTACCATCTCCGCCGGTGACCCCGAGGTCGGCGAGAAGATCGCCGAGGCCATGGAGGTCGTGGGCAAGGATGGCGTCATCACCGTCGAGGATTCCCAGACGTTCGACATCACCATCGACACCGTCGAGGGCATGCAGTTCGACAAGGGCTATGTCTCCGCTTACTTCGTCACGGATAACGACCGCATGGAGGCCGTGATGAAGGATCCGTACATCCTCATCACCGACCAGAAGATCTCCAGCGTCCAGGACATCATGCCTGTTCTCGAGGCTGTCCAGCGCGCTGGCCGTGGCCTGCTCATCATCGCTGAGGACATCGACGGCGAGGCTCTGCCGACCCTCGTCCTCAACAAGATCCGTGGCGCCCTCAACGTCTGCGCCGTCAAGGCCCCGGGCTACGGCGATCGCCGCAAGCGCATCCTGGAGGACATCGCCGTCCTCACCGGTGGCCAGGCTGCTCTGGACGAGCTGGGCGTGAAGGTCGCTGACATCACCGCTGATATGCTCGGTACCGCTAAGTCCGTCACCATCTCCAAGGACAACACCGTCGTCGTCGGCGGCGCTGGCTCCAAGGAGGCCATCGACGCCCGCATCGCTCAGATCAAGGGCGAGATGGAGAACACCACCTCTGACTTCGACCGTGAGAAGCTCCAGGAGCGCCTGGCCAAGCTCTCCGGTGGCGTTGCCGTCATCAAGGTCGGCGCTGCTACCGAGTCCGAGCTCAAGGAGATCAAGCACCGCGTTGAGGATGCCCTGCAGGCTACCCGCGCTGCTGTCGAGGAGGGCATCGTCGCCGGCGGTGGCGTCGCCTTCATGGACGCTGCTCCTGCGCTCGATGCTGTCGAGATCGACGACCCCGAGGAGAAGATTGGCGTCGATATCGTCAAGAAGGCTCTGACCGCTCCGGTCGCCACCATCGCCAAGAACGCTGGCTTTGAGGGCGCTGTCGTGGTCGACAAGGTTGCCGAGCTGCCCGCCGGCCAGGGTCTCAACTCTGCCAACGGCGAGTGGGGCGACATGATCGAGATGGGCGTCCTCGACCCCGTCAAGGTCAGCCGCGTCACCCTGCAGAACGCTGCTTCTGTCGCCAGCCTGATCCTCATCACCGAGGCTACCGTCTCCGATGTGCCCAAGAACACTCAGCTTGAGGACGCTATCGCTGCTGCTACCGCTGGTCAGCAGGGCGGCGGTATGTACTAAGGCCGACAAGGTCTAGAACTCCCACCGGGAATCCGGGGGCGTGACGGGGGCTTCTCTCCGGAACGTCCTCGGACATGCAAAGAGGCTCCGCATCGCGCTTCGCGCTGCGGAGCCTCTTTGCGTCCTGCGGAATGTTCCGGAGAGAAGCCCCCGTCACGCCCCCGGATTCCCTGCGTTTACGGCCTTGAGGTCGGCGTGGGCGGAGGACTTGGTTGTTGGGAATACGTGTCCCGGTCGCTGTTTCGCGGCTTTGCCGCGAAAGGCGCGC
>DXZZ01000086.1:2726-5502 GCA_019419425.1 Collinsella sp.
GGCATACTTGCGCGAACGATTGCTCGTGCTACACTTGCAATTGCTGTTTCAGGGCGGGGTGGAATTCCCCACTGGTGGTAAATCGGGCGGTGTCAAAGGGACGCCGTGGAGCAGGCGAGGTGCCTGCGACCGAGCCGATGAGTCCGCGACCCGTGCGTGTGTTGGTTCGCATGCCGGCTGAACTGGTGAGATCCCAGTACCAACGGTTAGAGTCCGGATGAAAGAGGCAGGTGATCTTATGTCTGAACAGTCGCAGCATATCCATTTTGAGAACACGAATAGGTGGAGCACCAAACAGCTCGTTACCATGGCGCTGATGTGCGCCTTGGGCGCCCTGTTTATGTATGTGCAGCTGCCCATCCTTCCTTCGGCACCGTTTTTGACCTATGATCCGTCGCTGGTGCCGGCGATGGTGTGTGGGTTTGCATATGGCCCCGGTGCCGGTACCGCTGTTGCCGCCATGGCGATCGTTATCCATGCGCTCACCACGGGCGATTGGGTCGGCGCACTTATGAACCTGGTTGCTACGCTGGGCTACATTCTGCCCGCGGCTATCGTGTACCAGAAGATGCATACCTATAAGGGTGCCGTGATTGGCCTAGTGTTCGGTGTCATTGCCGCTACGGCGTTGTCTATGGTCGCAAACCTTACCATTGGCGTATGGTTCTGGTATGGCTCGGTCGATGTGATCGCCCCGCTTATGATTCCTGCCGTGCTGCCGTTCAACCTTATCAAGACCGTGCTTAACTCGGTGTTGACGCTAGCGGTGTATAAAGCAGTCTCCAACCTCATCACGCCTAAAAAGGACCAGGTCAAAGGCCGCGCATGATTGAGTGTCGGGGCGTTTCCTTTAGCTATGACGGTGCCGTGTCGGCACTCGACGGTGTCGATCTGAACATCGAGGACGGGGAGTTTTTCTGCATCCTCGGTGGCAATGGGTCGGGCAAGTCGACGTTTGCCAAGCATCTGAATGCGCTGCTGCAGCCCGATGCGGGCACGGTACGTATCAACGGTATGGATGCGTCCGATCCCGAGCTGGTCTACGACATTCGTTCGACCGCAGGCATGGTGTTCCAGAATCCCGACGACCAGCTGGTGGCAACGCTTGTCGAAGATGACGTTGCGTTCGGTCCCGAAAACCTTGGCGTGCCATCGGCGCAAATTGCGCAGCGCGTACGCGAGGCGCTGAAGGGCGTGGGCCTGGTGGGCTTTGAGCGCCACGAGACCCATGCGCTTTCGGGCGGTCAAAAGCAGCGTGTGGCGCTTGCCGGTGTGCTCGCCATGGAACCGCGCGTGCTCATCTTGGATGAGGCGTCCTCGATGCTCGATCCGCGCGGGCGCAAGGGCCTTATGAAGGCCTGTCACGTGCTGCACGAACGCGGCATGACCATCGTGATGATTACGCACTTTATGGAAGAGGCCGCCGAGGCCGATCGTGTCGCGGTGTTTCGGGCGGGGCGCGTTGCCATGCTCGGTACGCCCGAGGAGATTCTGACGCGGGCAGATGGGCTCGTGGAGCTCAACCTGGATATGCCGGCGTCGTGCTGCTTGGGCATGGCGCTTCGTGCGAAAGGCGTGCGCGTTCATGCGCAGGTGCGCGAGGCGGATATGGTCGCCGAGATTGCGCAGGTATATGCCGACCGGAGTGGGGAAGACACCGCAGGGCGGCCTTCTGCATCCGATTCTCGTGTGCTCGACAACGTCTCCTCTGCAACCGACGGGACAGCCGTGTCGGAGCCCGTCATCGAGATTTCGCACCTCTCGCATAGTTACTCGCTGAGTGCCCGCGAGCGCCGCCGCTGGCATAAGCGCTCGGTCACTGCGGGCAAATCGAGCAAACAGGCTCTCTGGGGAAACGACCCCAGCAGCCCGTGGGCGCTGCGCGATGTATCGCTGACGGTGCGTCGCGGCGAGTTCCTGGGCTTGGCAGGTCATACCGGTTCGGGTAAGTCGACGCTGGTCCAGCATCTCAACGGTTTGATTCGCCCCCAGGAGGGATTCGTTCGCGCGCTGGGGCTCGATCTGTCAAACAAGAAAGACGCCGCCGCGGTTAAGGCCAAGGTCGGCGTGGTGTTTCAATATCCCGAGCGTCAGCTGTTTGCCGAAACCGTGACGCAGGACGTGGCGTTTGGCCCGCACAACCTTGGCTTGCCGCAAGATGAAGTCGACCGTCGCGTCGAGTCGTCGCTCTCGCGCGTGGGCCTCGACCTTTCCACGGTCGGCGACAAGAGTCCCTTCGAGCTTTCGGGCGGTCAGCAACGGCGCGTGGCATTCGCCGGTGTGCTCGCCATGGAGCCCGAAGTCCTGGTGCTCGATGAACCCATGGCGGGGCTCGATCCGGCTGCGCGCAGGGATTTCCTTGAGCTTATCGATCGGCTTCACCGCGATGGCCTGACCGTTGTCATGGTTTCGCATAGTATGGATGACCTGGCCAACTGCTGCGACCGCATCGTCGTGATGAACGAAGGTGCGGTGTTTGCCGAGGGAACCCCCGCGCAGGTGTTTGCACATGCCGATGAGCTCAAGTCGATCGGCTTGGGCGTACCTGCTGCTCAGCGCATGGCGTTGGCGCTCGCGGAGGCGGGCGTGCCGCTGCGTTGCGGCGGGCTCTATACGGTTGAGTCGCTGGCCGACGAGCTGGCAGATTTGCTGATCGGTCGCTCAGACGGTCCTTCTAACGTCGCGGACATTGCTAAATCCAAGACGGTCGCGCGAGAGGAGGGCTGCTAATGGAGGCGTTTTCGTTTGGCAGCTACTATCCCGGCGATAGTGCGAT
>DXZZ01000087.1:0-5356 GCA_019419425.1 Collinsella sp.
GCGATTATCGAGAACACCAACACGCGCTCCAAGGATTACTCCGAGCTGCGCCGCAAGCCCCGTCCCGGACATGCGGACTTCCCTGCGCGCGTGAAGTATCACAACATGCACGATGTCGCTGGTGGAGGGCATTTCTCCGGCCGCCTAACGGCACCCTTGTGCATCGCCGGCGGCATTGCGCTGCAGGCACTCGAAGCCCGCGGCATTCAGGTCATGGCGCACGTGGCGCAGATCGGCGGCATCTCCGACCTGCCGATGGACGATATGGTCTATCGCGAGGCCGACCGCAAGGCGATCCTTACGAACGATCTTCCGTGCATTGACGCCGCTGCAGCCAGCCGTATGCGCGAGGAGATCCTGGCCGCGCGCGACGAACTCGACAGCATCGGCGGCATCGTGGAGTGCGGCATTTACGGGCTTCCCGCGGGCATCGGCGACCCCATGTTCGACGGCATCGAGAACCGCATCGCGCAAATCGCGTTTGGCATTCCCGCCGTAAAGGGCGTGGAGTTTGGCATGGGCTTTGCCGTGGCCGCCATGCGCGGCAGCGAGAACAACGATCCGTATCGCATCGACGCCGAGACCGGCGAGATCGAGGTTGAGTCCAACAACGCCGGCGGCATCCTGGGCGGTATTTCGACCGGCGCGCCCGTCATGTGGCGCATGGCCGTAAAGCCGACGCCCTCAATTGGCCGCGAGCAGCAGACGGTGGACATAGACGCCATGGAAAATGCCGAGCTCTCGGTTCACGGCCGTCACGATCCCTGTATCGTCCCCCGAGCCGTCCCCGTAGCCGAAGCAGCCGCCGCTCTCGCCATCTGGGACGCCCTCCTAGAAGACGCCGGACAGCTTTAGTCCACCCACCCCAAGGGTAGTTAATTTGGGACGGGGCTATTTTAGCTACCCCCATATGCCAGTTGATATTTGCCCTGGCACCCATCGATTCGTCGACAGTCAAAGGGTAGCTAAAAAAGCCCCGTCCCAAATTAACTACCCCAGGCAACCATTCACGAAAGGGGTCCCTATGGACCTTGCTGACATCCGCCAGGCCATCGATGGCATCGACACCACGCTCCTCAACAGCTTTGTCGAGCGCATGGACATTGCCACCGAGGTAGCCAAGTCAAAAATCGAGATGGGCAAGGCCGTCTTCGACCCCGCCCGTGAACGCTCCAAGCTCAACAACCTCGCCAGCCGCGCGCCCGAGCGCTACGAGGCGCAGACCATCACCCTGTTCCGTCTCCTCATGAGCATGAGCAAGGCCGAGCAGCAGCGCTACATCAACGAGCTCAAGGGCATCACTGTCTCGCAAAAGGCCCACGCGACGGCTGCAGCCTCCGACACGCCCTTCCCTCAAACTGCCACCGTCGCTTGCCAGGGCGTTGAGGGCGCTTACAGTCAAATCGCCGCGTGCAAGCTCTTCGACGTACCCGACATCGCGTTTTTCGAGACCTTCGAAGGCGTTATGCGCGCTGTGCGCGACGGCTTCTGCGAGTTTGGTGTGCTGCCCATCGAGAACTCCACCGCCGGCTCGGTCAACGCCGTCTACGACCTGCTCGCCCAGTTCGACTTCCACATCGTGCGCTCGCTTCGCCTCAAGATCGACCACAACTTGCTCGTCAAGCCCGGCACCAAGCTCGCCGACGTGCGCGAGGTCTACAGCCACGGCCAAGCCATTGCCCAGTGTGCCGGCTTTATCGAGTCCCACGACCTGCACGCCACCAAGTACCCCAACACGGCCATGTCGGCCGAGATGGTCGCCAACTCCGAGCGCACCGACGTCGCCGCCATCGCCTCGCGCAGCTGTGCCACGCTGTATGGCCTCGAGGTGCTGGAGCCCAATATCCAAGACTCGGACAACAACTACACGCGCTTTGTCGTCATCAGCCGCGAGCCGCGCGTCTACCCCGGCGCTAATCGCACCTCGCTCATGATCACCACGGCCAACGAGCCGGGCGCCCTCTATCGCGTGCTCGAGCGCTTCTACGCACTCAACATCAACCTCATCAAGCTCGAGAGCCGCCCCATCCCCGGCCGCGACTTTGAGTTTATGTTCTACTTTGATCTGGACTGCCCCTTTGGCAGCAAGGCCCTCGACGACCTGCTCGATTCCATCGACGACGTGTGCGAGAGCTTCACCTACTTTGGCAGCTACACGGAGGTGCTCTAGATGACCGATACTGCCGCAACCCGCCCCTACGGCGTGCTAGGCCGCGTACTGGGCCACAGCTACACCCCGACCATCTACAAAGAGCTCGCGGGGCTCGACTACGTGCGATTTGAGCGCGAGCCCGAGGACCTCGCGGCCTTTATGACCGGCGACGAGTGGGAGGGCACCAACGTGACCATCCCCTACAAGCGCGCCGTCATGGACTACCTGGACGAACTGAGCCCGCTCGCCGAGCGCATGGGCAACGTCAACACCATCACGCGTCTAGCTGACGGTCGTTTGCGCGGCGACAACACCGACTACTTTGGTTTTCAGTGCCTGGTCGAGGAGTTGGGGCTTGAGGTCGCCGGCAAGAAGGCCCTCGTGCTCGGAGCCACTGGCGGTGCAGGCACCACGGCAAGTATGGTGCTGGGAGATCTGGGCGCCATCGTTGTGCCCGTGGGTCGCACGAGCGAGGTCAACTACGACAACATCTCGCAGCAGTCCGACGCCGCCCTGCTCGTCAACTGCACGCCCGCTGGCATGTTCCCCCATTGCCCCGACGCGCCCTGCACGCTCGAAGGGCTCGATGCACTCGAAGGCGTTATCGACATTGTCTACAACCCCGCCCGCACGGGACTCATGCTCGAGGCCGAGCGCCGCGGTATCCCCTGCATCGGCGGTTTGCTCATGCTTGTGGCCCAGGCGGCGCAAGCCGTCGAGCGCTATACCGGCCAGGTCACCCCGCGTGAGCGCATCCTGGACGTGACGGAACGCTTGTCACGCCGCGAACAGAACATCGCCCTGATCGGCATGCCGGGCTCGGGCAAAACCCGCGTGGGTGAGCAGATCGCCCTGCTCACCGGCCGCGAGCCCATCGACTTAGACGCCGCGCTTGAGAAGCGTCTGGGCATGCCCTGTGCCGACTATATCGTCGAGCGCGGCGAGGCGGCCTTCCGCGAGCAGGAGACGGCGGCGTTGTCCGACATCTCCAAGCGCAGCGGCCTGGTGCTCTCCACCGGCGGCGGCGTGGTCACGCGGGACGAGAACTACCCGCTGCTGCACCAGAACAGCCAGATTGTGATGCTCAACCGCAAGCTCGAAGAGCTCGCCCACAAGGGCCGCCCCATCACCGCGCGCGACGGCATCGATAAGCTGGCCGAACAGCGCATGCCACGCTACCGCGCCTGGGCCGACTACATCATCGACTCACGCGATTGCGCCGCCAACACCGCGCAAGCCCTTCTCGACACCCTCTAAAACCTACCAAAAAGGGACAGGTTTATTTTGGCAGGTTTTATCTGGGCAAACGTCGAAGACCATAAGACCGGCCACCGACCAGACCACAAAGGAAGCAACCATGAAAGCACTCGTCATTAACGGCCCCAACCTCAACATGCTCGGCATTCGCGAGCCGGGCATCTATGGCAGCGACAACTACGACCGCTTAGTGCAGATCTGCCAGGAAGCGGGCGCCGCACAGGGCTTCGACGAGGTCGAGGTCTTCCAGTCCAACCACGAGGGCAGCATCGTCGACAAGATCCAGGAAGCTTACGGCAAGGTCGACGGCATCGTCATCAACCCGGCCGCCTACACACATACGAGCGTGGCGATCCTGGACGCCCTCAAGGCCGTCGCCATCCCTGCCGTCGAGGTCCACATCAGCGCCGTCGAGACGCGCGAGGACTTCCGTCAGGTGAGCTATGCACGCCTGGCATGCTTTGCCACCATCACCGGCGAAGGCCTCCAAGGCTACGCTCACGCGCTGGAGCTGCTGAAAGGGTATCTGCTACACTAATCACTGGGGGAAATGAGTCAGAAAGGTTTGTCCCTAAACTAAAGTAACTGTCCAATTGACATACAAAGGAGCATATCCATGTCCCAGTACGATTACCTAGTCGTCGGCGCCGGCCTCTCTGGCGCCGTCTTCGCCAACGCCGCCAAGCGCGCCGGCAAGTCGGTCCTGGTCATCGACCGCCGCGACCACATTGCCGGCAACATCTACACCGAGGACGTCGAGGGCATCCAGGTCCACCGTTACGGCGCCCACATCTTCCACACCTCCATGAAGGACGTCTGGGGCTACGTCAACCGCTTCGCCGAGTTCAACAATTACGTCAACTCGCCGGTAGCCAACTTCCACGGCAACATGTACAACATGCCCTTCAACATGAACACCTTCGCCAAGATGTGGCCGGGCGTCGTCACGCCAGCAGACGCCAAGGCCAAGATTGCCGAGCAGGTGGCCGCCGAGAACATCGGAGAGCCGCAGAACCTCGAGGAGCAGGCGCTGTCGCTCGTCGGCCGCGACATCTTCGAGACACTCGTGAAGGGCTACACCGAGAAGCAGTGGGGCCGTGATTGCAAGGACCTGCCCGCAAGCATCATCAAGCGCCTCCCCTGCCGCTTCACCTACGACAACAACTACTTCAACGACCGCTACCAAGGCATCCCCATGGGCGGCTACACCAAGATGGTCGTCAACATGCTCGAGGGCGTCGAGGTGCGCTGCGGCGTGGAGTACAAGGAGCTGGCCGCCGCCGAGCCCGACATCGCCGCCAAGACGATCTACTGCGGCCCCATCGACGCGTTCTACGACTTCAAGCTGGGCACGCTCGAGTACCGCAGCCTGCGCTTTGAGACCGAGACGCTCGACGAGCAGGACCACCAGGGCGTTGCCGTGGTCAACTACACCGAGCGCGAGGTCCCCTACACGCGCATCATCGAGCACAAGCACTTCGAGTTCGGCACGCAGGAGAAGACCGTCATCACGCGCGAGTACCCGGCGGACTGGAAGCCCGGCGACGAGCCCTACTACCCCATCAACGACGCCAGGAACGAGGCCCTGTACAGGCAGTACGAGGAGCTGGCGGCGCAGGAGGGCGACGTGGTCTTCGCCGGTCGCCTGGGCGGCTACAAGTACTACGACATGGACAAGGCCATCGCCGCGGCCTTCGAGCTTGTCCGCAACGAACTGGGCGTGGAGCCGACTGAGGCGTAAGAGCCCAACAGCCAAAGGCTGATAGCCATTCTGGGATGTAGAAAGTCCGGTGCAGCATCGCTGCACCGGACTTATTGTTGAGGGAGCACTGCACGCGCACGCGTCCCAAAAAGCAAAGACCCGGCATTATACCGGGTCTTCAAAAACTCTCTGGTGCTCCATGGCGGATTCGAACCGTCGACCTTGGGATTAGAAGTCCCCTGCTC
>DXZZ01000088.1:0-5352 GCA_019419425.1 Collinsella sp.
AAAGAAAAAGCCTCCACAGGTTTCCCCGCAGAGGCTTTCGCTACAAGAACTATTTGTCGGCGTCGGTGTTGCCGTCAGCGTTGGCGGCATTGCCATCTCCGGCATCATCGGATGCGGCTTCGGCATCCTCCTGCATGGCCGCCTGCGCAAAGGCCGCGGCATCAGCCGCCAACTCCTCCTCGCTCATGCGAGGCGAGCGCTTCTTGGTCGGCATGCCGGCCGCCTTGGCGTTGCGCTCCTCCTTGGCCGCCAGGATATCGCCCTCGCGCTCAAGGTAAGCATCCCACTCGTTATCGAGCAGGGCATTCACGGCATCGCCCTCGACAGTCTCGCGCTCAAGCAGCACCTTCGCCATCAGATCGAGCTGATCGCGACGGGCGTCCAGGATCTCGACCGCACGACGATGGGCCTCACGCATAATGCGCTGAACCTCGATATCGATGCGGCGCGCCGTCTCCTCGGAGTAATCCTGGTGATCGGCGTAATCGCGACCAAGGAACACCTGATGTTGCGCCTCGCCAAACACTTGCGTGCCCAGCTCCTCGCTCATGCCCAGACGTGTGACCATCTCGCGCGCCATCTTGGTCGCGCGCTCCAGGTCGTTGCTCGCGCCCGACGTGATGTCATCGCACATGAGCTCCTCGGCAACGCGGCCGCCCAAGAACACGGCAAGCTCGTCGAGCATCTCGTTCTTGGTCTTGAGGAAGTGGTCCTCCTGCGGAAGCTGCAGTGTGTAGCCCAGAGCCTGGCCGCGGCTGACAATCGAAATCTTATGAACCGGATCGGAATGCTCCAGGATGTGGCCCACCAAAGCGTGACCGCTCTCATGGTAGGCAATCGTGGTGCGCTCGGCTTCGGTCATCACGCGACCCTTGCGTTGCGGTCCGGCAATCACACGCTCCATCGACTCCTCGACCTCGTCCATCGAGATCACAGAACGATGACGGCGAGCGGCCAGCAGCGCAGACTCGTTGAGCAGGTTCGCCAAATCGGCACCAGTAAAGCCAACGGTCATCTGGGCGAGCTTCTCAAACTTAACGTCCTCGTCCATCGGCTTGTTCTCAGCATGCACGCGCAAGATCTGCTCGCGGCCCTTCACGTCCGGGCGGTCAACCGTGACTTGGCGGTCAAAACGGCCGGGGCGCAGCAGCGCCGGATCCAGAATGTCGGGGCGGTTGGTGGCAGCGATCAGGATGACCGACTCGCTCTCCTCAAAACCGTCCATCTCGACCAGAAGCTGATTGAGCGTCTGCTCGCGCTCGTCGTGGCCGCCGCCCAAGCCGGCTCCGCGCTGACGTCCTACGGCGTCGATCTCGTCGATAAAGATGATCGATGGGGCCTGGGACTTGGCCTCCTTAAAGAGGTCACGCGCGCGGCTGGCGCCGACGCCCACGAACATCTCAACAAAGTCAGAGCCCGAGATGCTAAAGAACGGCACGCCCGCCTCGCCGGCAACGGCCTTGGCCAGCAACGTCTTACCGGTACCCGGAGGGCCCACCAGCAACACGCCGCGGGGAATCTTGGCGCCCAGCTTGCGATAGCGGTCCGGGTCGCTCAAGAAATCGCGAATCTCTTCGAGCTCCTCGACTGCCTCGTCCACGCCGGCAACGTCCTCGAACTTGACCTTGGGACGCGTAGCCTCGTTGGTCTTGGCATTGGTCTTGCCAAACTGCATGTTCCTATTATTGGCGCCCATCATCTGGCGCATAAAGTAGAACATGATGGCGATCAGGGCAATCGTCGGCAGCACACTCATCGCCAAGTCGCCCCAAAAATCGGGGTCGTTGGTGTTGACGATGTACTTGGTGTCGGGGTGCTCCGCCATAAGCTCGGCAAGCGAATCGGAGCCGACATAGGTCGAGGAGAAGCTCTTGAGCTCGCTCGTATCACCCTTGTCCCTTTTCGTCTTCCAGTAATGACCCGCCACGCTTCCGTCTTGAACCGTATAGGTCAAATCTTCGACGCGATCCTGCTTAATGGCGCTCACCATCTCGCTCGTCGCGAGCTTAACGGTATTGCTGGAGCTGGCAAAGCCGGAGCCCATGTTAAAGAAGGCGTAGCCCAGAAGCGCGCAAGCCAAAATAAAATACAGCCAGCCCGTACGCGTGGGCTTCTTGCCTCCGGGCATCCCCGGGATCTTAGGCTCCCGGGGAGTCTGGGAATTGTTATCGTTACGGTCGTCGGGCATCTTACGAATAAACCTCCGGTTTCAAAATGCCCAGATACGGAAGGTTGCGATAGCGCTCGGCATAGTCGAGGCCGTAGCCCACCACAAAGGCATCGGGGCAATGGGTTCCAACATACTTGGGCGTGACGGCCGAGGTACGGTCCTCAACGTCCTTCCATAGGAAGGCGGCGACCTCCAGAGAAGCGGGCTTGCGGCTCTCGAGGTTCTTCATCAGGTACTTGAGGGTCAGGCCCGAGTCCAGAATGTCCTCGACGATCAGCACGTCGCGACCACGGATGTCGATATCCAGGTCCTTAATGATACGCACGATACCCGAAGACTTCACACCGTCGCCATAGCTCGAAACAGCCATGAAATCGATGTTGGTCGGCAGCTCGATCTTGCGCATCAGGTCGCCCATAAAGACCACGGCGCCGCGCAGGACCGCAATCAGTACCAGATCCTTACCCGCGTAGTCGCGAGTAATCTGCTCGCCTAGGCGAGAGACGATACCGTCGATATCCTCCTGCGTAAACAGAACCTTCTCGATATCCGGATGTTGAGAAGCCATGACAACCCTTTCTTGTGCTTAATCGCCCACACACCGCCGTATGGACGCGAACTACACATTCTAGCAGCGCACGGGGTATATTTTCCAGCCCGCGCACCATCAGCGCGGGAATACCGTCAACGCCGCACAGAAAAGCTGGTGCGAGGAGCTAATCCGCGTCAACCACGCGAAGCAGATAGGCCACGCGCGTCGCCGCCGTGCACTTAAAACGTTCGTCCGCGCGAACGCCCGCGACCCATACTACGGCACCCCCCGGAGCCGTTCTTACCACGGGTACGCCAGAGCGGTCTGAAACAGGAATGCGCGCCTCGTTCAACAGGTCTGACACTTTCTTGCTTCGGCCGTTCATCCCCAACGGGCACATCACGTCTCCCGGCACAGGGCTATCCACCCACAGGCGCGCCGATCGTGCCTCGGTGGGAATCTCCCCGCGCGAGCCGGCTAACATCCGCTCGCCATCGCAGTCGGCAAACCCCAGGGCCGCCGCGTCTACCAAAGCTGTCACTTCCCCGGCAGCCGCAAGCTCACGGGCGCGGCGCACGATATCGCATCCCGGTTCAACGGCCATCGGCTCTGCGACCAGCACACGTCCCCCGCCCAACGGCAAACGACCGGGTACGGTAACCCAGTCCGCGACCAAGCCCTCGCGAGCCACCGGCGCCTTAAACGCCAGCATGCCAAACTCAATGCGTGCGTCAATCCCCGCCGGAAGCGTGACCGAGCCGGCGCCCTCAGCAACGCAGGAAAGGACTCGCTCCACATGTCGCATCTCTGGACGAGCGTCCGGATCGATGCGCTTAATCGCCAGTCGCACAATGCGCCGCGCGATTACCACCTCGGCCGCAGCAAGGCGCCTGGCATCGAGCACCAGCGCGCCCGCTGCCTCTTTGCGCAAACAGCTTCGAAACGCCTGTGCCGAAAGCTGAGACAAAAACGCGTCCTCATCGCCTAAGATCTCGCAGGCGGCGCCAATCGTCTTGCAGACGCTCGCGTTGCGCTGCGCCACCACCGGCATCACTCGATGGCGCACGTAGTTTCGCAGATACGAGATATCCTCATTGCTCTCGTCTTCACGCCACGGCTGACCATGTACCTGTAGATAGCCCACGAGCTCGCCATGAGTTAGGTCGAGCAAGGGACGCACCACGATATTCCTCCGGCGAGGAATGCTCGATAGGCCAGCGGGCCCCGATCCCTTAATCGCGTTCATCAAAAATGTTTCCGCGCGGTCCGACGAAGTATGCGCGGTACAGATACGAGCCGCCGTCCGCGGTGCGCCCGATTCGGCACAAAGTTCGCGAACATATCTCCGTGCCGCGGCATAGCGCACCTCGCGAGCCGCAGCCTCGATATTGCCCGATTCGTCATCAAAATAGGCATGCTCAACACACAGCGGCAAGCCGTATTGCGCGCACAGGTCACGTACAAAGGCCTCGTCGCCATCGGATGCCTCCCTGCGCAGATGATGGTTTACATGCAGCACGTGCAATCGCTCGCGCGCAATGGGAGCGACGCCGCGCCCGTCCTGGATATCCAGCTTTGATGTGCAAGCCATAAGGAGCAGTGCCGTCGAGTCCGCACCGCCTGATACCATGAGCACTACGGGGGCAGCGGCCTGCCGCGTTGCCAGGGCGCTCTTATCCGTCCTCGGCGCGGCATGATGTCCATAGTGCTGAGATACCGTTGGCATTCGCTTCCTCCTCTATTCGTCCGCACTCATTGTATCCTTTGGAATCTTATGTCTCGCCTGCACCTTCATATCCTCGGCAGCGGCTCAAAAGGCAACTGCGCACTCGTCGAGGGGCCTCAGGGGCTCATCATGATCGATAACGGCCTGTCCCGCCGCGAGACACTTAAACGCATGGCGGAGCTTGGCCTCTCGGCAGACGACGTCGCCGCTCTTGTAATCACTCATGAGCATGGAGACCATATCAAGGGACTCGATGTATGGTGCAAGCACTGGCATGGCCCCCTCTTTGCCAGTAGGGACACCCTTTCGAGTAAAGAAAATCTTTCGCATCTGCCTGTCGAGGAATTCGATCCCGCTGACACCCTATCCATTGCCGGCATCCACGTGCAAACCTACTCAACATCACACGATGTCATCAATCCAGTCGGCTATCGATTCGACGCCCTCGATGATTCCATCGGCTTTGCCACCGACACCGGAGAGCTATCGAGCCAAGCCATGAACACCCTCAAAGATTGTCGAGTCCTCGCGCTCGAAAGCAACCATGATGTGACCATGCTGCGCGAGGGAGAATATCCCCGCTTTCTTCAGGACCGCATCCTGTCTGCGAAGGGACACCTCTCCAACGGCCAAGCCGCCGAAGCCGCACGCGAACTTGTTACCGATCGCACCGAACAGCTCATCGCCATGCATATCAGCCAGGACAATAATCGTCCAGGCCTTACCGTCAAAAGCTATGCCAACGCGCTTGATGCGAGTCTCGATGATGAACTCGGCAGCTCAGCCACCTGTCTTCAAGGGCCACGGAAGCTCTCGATACGCCCTGCAAGCCAGTATCAACCGACAACCATTCAATAGCCCCTCAAGACAATCAGAACCACCCTTAAAAAGGGTGGTTTGCTCTTAGGGTATAACCCACGGGCC
>DXZZ01000089.1:0-5229 GCA_019419425.1 Collinsella sp.
AAAATAGTTTCTAGTGTTAGGGGTTTTCGGTGGAAGATACCGATTTCCATGAGCTTGGGCGTCAGCTCTTAACTGAGTTTGGCAGCATGCATCAGCGCATTTCGCGCTTTGCGGACAAAGCTCTCGGCGGCGAGATGGCTGTCATGCGCGCTCTCATGCTCGCTGGCGGTTCGCTCACGCCGAGCGAACTCGCTGATCGCGCCTGGGTCTCGAGCGCCCGCATCGCCAACATCCTGCGCGCCCTCGAAACCAAGGGCTGGGTCGAGCGCGAGCACTCAAAGACCGACCGTCGTCGCGTACACGTCACGGTGACCGACAAAGGCCGACAAGATCTCGAAATCAAACGTCGGGAATTCGAGAAACGCACCGCGGCCTTCCTCGAGCAGCTCGGCGAAACAGATACCCAAGAGATGGTGCGCCTCCTAAGGCGTGCCAACGAAATTATCGATCGCAATCAAGAAAGGAGAGATGCCGAGTGAGGATTCTCAAGCTCTTTAAAAAGCATATCCTGGCGCTACTCACGGCTATCGTGCTTATCGTAATCAGCTGCAATGCCGACCTAGCGCTACCTACGTATATGAGTGACATCGTCGATGTGGGCGTGCAGCAAGGCGGCATCGCCTCGCCCGTGCCCGACACCATCCGCTCCGAATCGCTCGACGACCTCGAACTCTTTATGAGCGCCAAAGACGCCAAGACGGTAGAGGGTGCGTTTGGCAAGGCAGACAAAAACGGGATTCGCACGTACAAGGGCACCGAGGACGAGCGCGCCGACGGCAGCAAGCTCGCCGACATTATGAGCCTGCCCGAGACCGTCGTCCTTTCGCTCAACCAGGGCATCGACGCTGGCTCCATGGGCGACATGATGGGCACGTCCAACGAACAAGACAACAGCACCGCCCAGGCCATGCCCTCCCCCGAGCAGATGGCGGCGATGACGCCCGAGCAGCTCGCCGAGATGCAGCAGAAGGCCGCAGCGGCGCAGAACATGCAAAAGCAGATCGACGCCGACGGCGGCAAGATCACCATGAAGAGCCTGCGCCTGGGCGTTGAAGGTGGCTTGATCGATCAGGGCAAGCTCGTCGAAGGTGCCAACGATATGGCGGACAAAATGGGCTCCATGTCGGGTTCCATCGTGACCCAACGCGCCGTGAGCTATGTGCAAGACGAGTACAAGGCGCAGGGCATCGACCCCGCTGACGTGCAGAACGCCTACCTGGGCCGCATGGCGACCACGATGTTTGGTCTGTGCCTCGTGTCGCTCGTCGCCACCATCCTGACCGGTGCCGTGGCCTCGCGCACCGCCTGTTCCATCGCCCGCGACCTGCGCCGCGAGACCTTCAACAAGGTTATGCACTTCTCGCCGGCCGAGGTGGGCAAGTTTAGCCAGGCCTCGCTCATCACCCGCTGCACCAACGACATTCAGCAGATCCAGATGGCCGCAACCCTGTTCATCCGCATGTGCCTGATGGCCCCCGTCATGGGCATCGTCGCTGTCATGCGTGTCCTGGCCAACCACACCGGCCTGGAGTGGACCATCGCCGTGGCCATCATCGCGGTCTCGGCCGTCGTCGGCGTGCTTATGGGCCTCACCATGCCCAAGTTCAAAAAGATGCAGAGCTTTGTGGACCGTGTGAACCTTACCGCCCGCGAGCTGCTCGACGGCCTTATGCCTATCCGTTCGTTCAACCGCGAGGAGCATGAGCTCGAGCGTTTTGACAAGGCGTCGCTCGACCTGATGACCACGCAGCTCTACACCAACCGCGCCATGAGCTTTATGATGCCGCTCATGATGCTCGTCATGAACTGCATCACCGTGCTTATCGTCTGGTTTGGCGCCCAGGGCGTGTCCGACGGCGTGATGCAGGTCGGCAACATGATGGCGTTTATCTCCTACACCATGCAGATCGTCATGGCGTTTATGATCCTCACCATGGTTTCGGTCATCCTGCCCCGCGCCGAGGTCGCAGCCGAGCGCGTGGAAGAGGTCATCACCTGTCCCACGAGCATCAACGACCCCATCTCGCCCAAACTGCCCGCGGCCAGCGCGCCGCGCGGTGAGCTCACCTTCCACGACGTGAGCTTCCAGTATCCCGATGCCCGCGCCGATGTCATCAGCGGTGTGAACTTCACCACGCACGCCGGCCAGATGCTCGGCATCATCGGCTCCACGGGTTCGGGCAAGTCCACGCTTGTGCAGCTCATCCCGCGCCTGTACGACGTCACCGGCGGCAGCATTTCGCTCGACGGCATCGACGTGCGCGATATGACCCTTTCCGAGCTTCGCCGCCGCATTGGCTATATCCCGCAGCAGGGGCGTCTGTTCTCGGGCACTGTCGAGAGCAACCTCAAATTTGCCGGCGACATGGTGAGCGATGATGACATGCGCCAGGCGGCACGCATCGCACAGGCCGAGGACTTTATCGCCGAGCGCGAGGGCGGCTACGACTCCCCCATCAGCCAGGGCGGCTCCAATGTCTCGGGCGGTCAGCGCCAGCGCCTGGCCATCGCCCGCGCGTTGGCAAAAAAGCCCGAGGTTGTGGTGTTCGATGATTCGTTTAGCGCCCTCGACTACAAGACCGACGCGCGCCTGCGCGAGGAGCTTGCCAAAAACGTCACTGACGCTGCACTCGTGGTCGTGGCCCAGCGCATCGCGACCATCATGCACGCCGACCAGATCATCGTGCTCGACGACGGCCACGTGGTGGGCACCGGCACGCACGAGGAGCTGCTGCACAACTGCCCGGCGTACCTGGAAATTGCACAGTCGCAACTTTCTGCAGAAGAACTGGGGCTTACCCAAGAAGAGATTGCAGCCGTTTTGGAAGGAGGCGAGCGCTGATGGCAGACGAAACCAAGACTCAGATTCCCAAACCCACCCGCCAGCGCGGTCCCATGGGTCGCATGGGCGGCATGGGCCGCGGTGAAAAGGCCAAGGACTTTAAGGGCACCATGAGGCAGCTGCTCGGCTATATCGGCCAGCACAAGATTGCCGTGTTTGCCGCCGTCGCCTTTGCCGTATGCTCGGTCATCTTTAACATTGTGGGGCCCAAGGTACTCGGCCAGGTCACCACCAAACTGTTCGAGGGCCTGGTTGCCAAGGTCAACGGCACCGGCGATGTCGACTTTAACTGGATCGCCAAGACGCTCGGCTTTTTGCTCTGCCTGTATCTGGCGAGCTCTGCCTGCAGTCTGATCCAGGGCTGGCTCATGACCGGCGTCACGCAAAAGATCTGCTACCGCATGCGCAAGGAGATCGCCGCCAAGATTGCCGTCGTGCCGATGAGCTACTTTAACGGTCACAGCAAGGGCGACGTACTCAGCCGCATCACCAACGATGTCGATACGCTCGGTCAGTCGCTCAACCAGAGCGTGACACAGCTTATTACGTCCGTCACGCAGATTATCGGCGTGCTCGTCATGATGCTGTCGATCAGCCTGCCGCTCACCGGCGTCACCGTGCTCACGCTGCCTGCCGCCGCGATTATCTTGATGGTGATGATCCACTTCTCGCAGCCGTACTTCCGCGAGCAGCAGCAGGTCCTGGGCGCCGTCAACGGCATTATCGAGGAGGATTTTGCCGGCCAGAACGTCATTCAGGTGTTCGACCGCGCCGAGGCTTCGATCAAGGAGTTCGACCGCCAAAACGACCGTCTCTTTATTAGCGGCTGGCGCTCGCAGTTCCTGTCGGGCCTGATGATGCCGCTTATGAGCCTAGTGGGCAACATGGGCTACGTGGGCGTCGTCGTGGTGGGCGCGCAGCTCGCGCTGACCGGCAATGCCACGCCCGGCGACATTCAGAGCTTTATCCAGTACGTTCGCAACTTTACGCAACCCGTGCAGCAGCTGGGCAACGTGAGCAACACGATGCAGTCAATGGCCGCTGCCACCGAGCGCGTCTTTGAGTTCCTGGCCGCGCCCGAGGAGGAGCAGAAGGCCGACGCGCAGGTTCCCGAAAAGCGCCCCGGCCACGTGGAGTTTGACCATGTCAAGTTTGGCTACACGCCCGACAAGACCATCATCCACGACTTTAGCTGCGAGGCGCAACCCGGCCAGACCATCGCCATCGTCGGCCCCACCGGCGCCGGCAAGACCACGCTCATCAAGCTGTTGCAGCGCTTCTACGACGTGGACGGCGGCTCGCTGCGTGTCGAGGGCGTCGACGTGCGCGACTGGGACCGCGCGGCGCTGCGCGGCGAGTTTGCCATGGTGCTGCAGGATACCTGGCTGTTTAACGGCACCATCCGCGAGAACATCCGCTACGGACGCCCCGACGCGAGCGATGCCGAGGTCGAAGCCGCTGCACGCGCCGCACGCTGCGACCACTTTATCCATACGCTCGCCGGCGGCTACGATTTTATGATCAACGAGGAGGGCACTAACCTGTCGCAGGGTCAGCGCCAGCTCGTGACCATCGCCCGTGCCATTTTGGCCGACCGCCCGGCACTGATTCTGGACGAGGCGACCTCCAACGTCGATACCCGCACTGAGGAGCTCATTCAGCGCGCCATGGATGCGCTGATGCAGGGCCGTACCAGCTTTGTCATCGCGCACCGCCTGTCCACGATCCGCAACGCCGACGTGATCTTGGTGATCCGCGACGGCGACATCGTCGAGAAGGGCACACACGACGAGCTGCTCGCCCAAGGCGGCTTCTACGCCGACCTGTACAACTCGCAGTTCGACGAAGCGGCGTAGATTCGACCGCAGGGAACGGATGACGCCCGAGAACGGGGGCGCAGGACAACCTGCGCCCCCGTTCTGTGTCCTTTGGGCCTCGAGCCGCCTCCCCTGGGACCTGATTGACAGCCCACTCCAAGCCCTGTGGGCAAAAAATGGCAAATATGAGTACTGTCACCTTTTTAGTAACATCCAAAACGACCCAAAACACCGCTCTTGTAGCTTGTATGCACCTCCACATTGCTCAATCAGCTCTGTATCAGGCTTATATGTACTAGCGTTAATGAACATATTTACTTTATGTCCATTATTTTGTGGGAGCAATATGGCACTACAGCAGCAACAGTACTCATATTTGGCATTTTTTGCCCACAGGGCTTGGAGAACGCCCAACAATCTGGCAATACCAGCAAGCAAACCGCGTCCGCTGGCGCAAGGAGTTTCCCCAAGTGCCAGCACATAAGGAACGTCCCCAACTGCCAGGTTTGAAAGGTAGTCATTGGGTGTTCCTATAGTTTTGTCAACCGTCGGGGCTACTCCCGGTAGGGC
>DXZZ01000009.1:0-4225 GCA_019419425.1 Collinsella sp.
CTGCTATTTTTCCGTGAACGAGCGTATGCTCGCCACCAAGCGCGGTCGCGAATATGCCCGGCAGATTCCACTCGACCGTCTACTGCTCGAGACCGATGCGCCGGCCGAGCCAAACACAGAAACAAGCGTGCAATCGCTCATCAGATCGCTCGCAAGGACCTCGATGCGCATTGCCTCACTCAAAAACTGTGACGCAAAGCGCATCGAGTCGGTAGTTTTAGCAAATGCGCACTCTGTTTTTGACCTTCGCTAACCCCTGTGGGCAAAAATGCCAAGGGACATGCGAATCGCACAACGCAGTCCCTATTGGCAGGCAGTACAATTCGGCAGCATTACACCAATTCGTGCATGAGATCACGGTTGCGTGCATACAATTCGTCAAAGATATGACGGCGCGACGCATATAGCTCGTGGGCAGCCATATCGGGCACGATTGTTTGTGCAACGCCAAGGACTTGGGCGAGTTCATCCCATGATGCATAGGCGCCACCTGCGAGAGATGCCATGATGGCATCACCGAAGCATGCGCCCACCGTAACCTTGGCAACCGAGACCTCGCGCCCGCATACGTCGGCGATAGCCTGCATCCAAACTGGATTCTTGGTTCCACCTCCGACAAGCATAATGCGCCCAATTGGCAGTCCATGCTCTCGCTCGATAATGTCGACATGGGATGCAACGGTATACGCGACGCCTTCCAAGGCGGCGCGAACCATATGGGCTCGCGTATGCCTTCCGGTCAGGCCAAAGAAGACGCCACGCGCCTCGGGATCGTTGAGCGGAGTGCGCTCCCCCGCAAAGTACGGCAGACACAGGAGCCCATCGGCACCCGGCGCCACACCGGCGGCATCATGCGCCATAACCGAATATGCATCGGGGCCACCGTGGCCCTCGGCCTCCACGGCGTCGCGATACAGCTCTTGGCGCAGCCACGATGTGAGCGCACCCGCCGTATTGGTCCCCGCGCAGATCCCGTAAGTTCCGGGAATGATAAACGTCCCTGGCCACAGGCGGGCATCATCGACCATATGATCAGCTAGGTAGATGAAATACGCCGTGCTCCCCAACTGAACCATCATATCGCCGGGACGAAATACACCCGTCGAAATGGCCTCGGCACCAGAGTCGCCCGTTCCCACTAAGACAGGTGTCCCTGCCGCGAGCCCCGTCGCCTCAGCCGCGCGCTGCGTAATCACCCCGGCAATATCGGTAGCCGACATTACCTCCGCCATCTGGTCAGGCCGGCAGAAACGAGCACATTCCCGAGCATCAACCCTCCAAGTGTAGCGGTCGTATAGGGGAAGAAAATCCTCCGCCAAATAACGGTCCACCGTAAAACGCCCCGTCAACTTTGCGCACAGAAACGATGACGCCGTCAGGAACTTCGCGGCACGTTCGTGCACCTCGGGCATATTCTCCTTAAACCATAAGATCTTAGGAGCAATATCTGATGAGCAGGGATCGTGCCCGAAAAGTTCGCGTGCGCGACCTGACCCATATTCGGAAAGGAGCTCGTCAATCTGCGGCTTCGAACGTGCATCGACTCCATACAAAATCGCGGGCGCCAGCGCGTTGCACTCGGTATCGACCGGCACACAGTCGCAACCCAATGCGGAAAGGCCCACGCATCCGATCTGCGCCGCGTTAACCCCCGATCGCATCACCAGCTCGCGCGACAAGCGGCAAAAATCGCCCCACCAAACTGCCTCCGCATCATGCTGGTACCATCCATCACACGGGTTGTCCGTCTCGTGTCCACAAGAGGCTTGGCAAACGATGTTGCATCGATCATCGATTAAAACGCCTTTAGAGGCGCTTGTCCCAATATCAATACCCAGATAGAGCGCCATAGGTGCCTACTCCCCTCGCGCCGCACGAGCGGCAGCCATAAAACGAACCACCCGCTCAACATCAATCGGGGCATCCAGCTTTCCGTCGCGCTTTAAGCACGTGCCGACAAACGCGCCATCGTAGTGAGCAAATACGTCAGCCACGGTATTTTCGCGACAACCGGTGCCACATACCACGGGCACTTCGCCAACACGCTCACGGACCTCATCGGCAAGCTCGCCCGAAGCGCCACGACCGGCAGCCGAACCGCCGATGACCATCGCATCCGGTAGGCAATTAAAGAGAAGTGAATCGGCAATGTCCGCAGTCGTGCGGTCGTTGAGATAAACCTCCCCCTCGCTCGTGATGAAGTGAAAAAGCTTGAGGTCGTCCAGGCGCAGCGCCGCCTTGCGACGCATGGTGTGAGCGAAATCTCGGTTAATCAGCCCGAGATCACCGGCCCAGGCACCGCAAAAATTGCAACGCGTGAACTGCGCGTCGACGGCAGCGCACAGCTCGATTGTGGCATCACCATCGTAAATAGCTTCAGCTCCCCAAGGAGTCGACAAATCATGGGATAGAGCCCCGATTACATAGCCCATCGATGCAAGGGTTGAGGGAGAAACATGCTGCTCATAGGGCATCGAGAGCTCATTGGTAATCAAAATGCCATCGACACCGCCCTGCTGCAACGCCTCGAGATCGCGCTTGGCGGCTTCCACGACCTGCGACACGCTTCCGCCCGGGTAATACAGTGGATCGCCCGGCAGAGGACGCAGGTGCAGCATTCCAATAACCGGCTTTTCGGTCTTGAACATCGAGGTTAGAAACGACATAACGTGCTCCTTCTTAGGGTCATTGCAGGGACGTTACTCCCCCAGCACCTCGACGTACACTTTTCGCTTCTGCGGACCGTCAAACTCCGCAAGATAGATGTTCTGGGCACCTCCGCACACGATGTGGCCATCTTGGACGGGAAAGAAGCAACTGTTTCCACAAATCATGCTCTTGATATGCCCACAGGAGTTGTTACCGGTGGCTCCATAGCTCGGCAGGAAGTGTGCATGCGCATAGGGGGCATCGAGTGGGGCGATGCGATCAAGCGTCTCCATAAGATCCGTCTCCACGCAGGGCAGTCCCTCGTTTACCACGATTCCACAGGTCGTATGCGACAAAATAATCGCTGCCAAGCCATTGGTCACCGAGCTGCGTTCGATGGCAGCGTGCACATCTTCGGTAATATCGATGAACTGGTCCGGAGCAGTCGATAGATAGCTCAATGTCTCGAGCGTCACCATGTTCACTCATCCCCTTCAAGAAAACGCAGGGCATTACCCCAGTAGAGCCTTTCTCGCGCATCATCGCGCATGGGCACGGTATCGAGCGCCCGCTTGAGTTTGAATGCACGGAAGCGCGGCGTATTGCTGGCGAACATCACTTGGTGCGATAGCGCGCGCTCATACCACAGCGGCCCCATATCGACCGTGAAAAGACGCTGCATCATCTCCTCGGGCGAATCGATGTAAGTGATAGAGGTGTCCGCGTAGCAGTTGGGATACTTGAGCAGCATCGCCACAGTCTCGCGCACCCAGGGCCAGCCAAAATGGGTCAAACTAAAACGCACATTTGGATGCGTTGCGATTGTGTGCTCAAATGCAAGCGGGTTACTGCGCGAGAGCTCTGCGCCCGGCTCCCAAGACATACCGGCATGGAAAACCACCGGCTTGTTATAGCGCTCGCACAGTTCGTAAAGCGGCTCGGCCACAGCATCATCGGGGGCAAAACCCTGCTTTGCAGGATGCAGGCAAAGCCCCTTTGCCCCCAACTCGGTAAAGGCGCGCTCCAATTCGTCTGCGGCACCGCTCACCTGCGGGTCTACGCTCGCAAATCCCCACAGACGATCGGGATGTGCGGCAACCAGCATGGCAATCTGGTCATTGGTGCCAAAGTGCCCTCCGCATGCCGTGGTTACATCGAGCGGCATGAGCACGCTCTTCTGCACATCGCAGACGTCCATCTCGACTTGAAGCTCATCCCAATCCATGGGGCCCATATGCCCCATACCAAATTCTCGTGACCAAAAACCGAATCCATCAGGCTCATCACCCGGCGTACAGATCTCGCCGTAGAGCATAGGATGGACCAACATGTCGATAACCATTTCGTACTCCTTTCCAGGCATTTGACCCTAGTACGGCTCAAACGAACCAATCACTCGGGACGACAGCTCAGCGCCCGCCTTCATACACGCCGGAATATCAAGGCCATCGATCACGCCCTTGGTAAACCCGGCGATATACGAGTCGCCGGCACCCACGGTATTAACGACCTTCTCCGCCGGCACGATCCCGCACTCATAGAAGCGCTCACCGTCATAGGCAATGCTTCCCTTCTC
>DXZZ01000009.1:4325-10764 GCA_019419425.1 Collinsella sp.
GAAACGCCCATTCGTGCAAGATGGATACCCCAGTCAATGCCATTACCAGTCGGATAGAACACGCCGATGTTTTGATAGACGTCCGCACAGCAAAAACCAGCCGCACACGCTTTAATACCCATGGTCTTCTCCAATGTTCAAAAGGGGACCCACCACATGGCGAGCCCCCTTTTCGCGTTTCGCTTATTGTTTTGCATCGGCTGTCCAAAGCCTCATAGCCAGACCGCCGTACGCTTTCTTAAGCTATTCGACGATTGGTGCTCCGTGGCCCCAAGAACCTTCCATGCCGCACACGGTCGAGGCAAACCCGGCAGCAAAGTCGAGCGCGCGCTCGATGGCCTCGGCGCCATCCTCACCACGCTTGGCGGAATCGAGATAGCACATCAAAAACGAGGTGAGGAACGAGTCGCCCGCCCCCATGGTGTCCTTCATGTCCGTTACCGGTTTAGCCAGCTGGCGGTAATAACGCTCGCCGTCGTAAGCAATGCAGCCCTCGGCGCCCGCCGTAGCCGACACAAAACGCGGACCCAGACCCTTCACCCATGCCAGACGCTCGCGAATCTCGTCCTCACTCGCGGCATCCGCCGCACTAAAGAAAGCAAAATCGACGTAGGGCGCAATCTGCTCGTAGTACTCGTCGGTGGAGTCGTCCGAAAAGTCAAAAGAGACCGTGACGCCCGCAGCCTTCAACTTGGGCAGCTCGCGCTCGGTGAAGCAATAGTTGCCCGAATGAACCACATCGAACTGCTTCATGTACGAAAGGTCAAAGCGATCGAGAACATAGCGCGCATCGCCACGGATACCGCCCTCGTTGGAGCCGAGGAAGACACGGTCACCGTCAACGACGGTCACGCGAGCCGCTCCGTTCTCGCCAATCATCTGCTCGCACTTGTCAAGCTCGATACCCTCATCCTCGAGGCTTGCAATGACATGCTCGGCAGCGGCGTCATTGCCAAAAATGCCCATGTATGCAGAGCGTGCGGCACCGCATTTCTTGGCATAAACGGCGAAGTTCACCGCGTTGCCGCCAGGATACATGGTGTGGATATGCTCGTAGCGATCGACGACGTTGTCGCCAAATCCGAGCGCGTTAACGTTAAATGCCATGGCCTTTGCCCCTTCTAGTACTCGACAACACCCATATAGCGACGGAAATCGGGATCGTGATCAAACACCTTGCCGCGTGCAGCACGCAGCTCGCAGTTCATGGCGTAGAACAGCACCGGGTCCAGATAGGCACGGACACTCGCCGGCACGGCTTCCATACCGTACTCCTTGGCATCGAGCACCATCAGCGTATCGGTATGCGTCTTAAGGAACGCCAGGGCGCGCTCGTCCATAGCACGGCACTCGCTGGAGCCCATCTGCAGGAAGTAAAAAACGCCATCCTGAGTAGCCTCGAAGGGGCCGTGGAAGTACTCGGCAGAGTGGATGTAGCTGCAGTGCTGCCACTGCATCTCCATAAGAGAGCAGATAGCGAAACCGTAGGTCTGGCTAAAGTTGGGACCGCTGCCCAGAATGTAGAAGAACTCGTGCTCCTGGCAAAGCTTGGCAAAGCGATCGCCCA
The DNA here is from genome assembly GCA_019419425.1 of Collinsella sp. Taxonomy (GTDB): domain Bacteria; phylum Actinomycetota; class Coriobacteriia; order Coriobacteriales; family Coriobacteriaceae; genus Collinsella. The sequence continues at coordinate 5,893 of DXZZ01000009.1, forward strand.
GCTCGGCATTTACCTTCTCACGTGCCGGGGGAAGAATCTTATCCATCTCGGCGATACCGGCATACATATCGGCAAGATCGGCGTAGCCCTCCTGCTGATCGAGCAGCTCGGCCGCAAGCGACAGCGAAATGCCAGCGGGGACCTCGGCCTGCGGCACGCCCTCGCCCCATGGGTAGACCCACGTGGTCCACTTGCCGGAGTCAATCTTGGATCCAGCGTTGTCGGTCTGGGCGATCACCGTAGCGCCGGCAGCAAGGGCAATCTCGCAGCCCTCGACGACCTCGGGGGTATTGCCGCTGTGGCTGCAAGCGATGACCAGGGACTTCTCGCCCAGACGACGCGGACGCATAATGTCGAATTCACGCGCGGTATAGATATACGAAGTGAAGGTGGTAGCCTCGCGCTGCAGAAGCTCATGAGCCGGGATCAAATCGATCATGGAGCCACCGCAAGCAATCCAGTAGACGCTGTCGAGCTTGCCCTTCTCGGCAATTGCCTCTTTAATCAGATCGTGTGCGTTCATATCCAGTTCCTTTCTTGTTTGGCCCGCAATCAATGACATTGGCTGCGTGGCCGATAGTTGTTTTAGTCAATCAGATATTTCTCGAATGCGGCCATGTTCTTGGCATCTGCCGCCGCCGGGTCATCGTAGTAACGCCCGTCCGTGATTTCCTGGCCCAGCATGCCATCGAAACCATGGGCATTAAGCGTGGCGACGAAGGAGTCCATATCGTGCTTGCCATCGCCCCACACCAGATGGCCATACGGATCACCGTCGATAAAGTGCATCTCGTGTATTGCCCCATCACCAAAGGCGGCAAACCAGTCCTCGAGCGTCTCGCCTGCAACGCCCATCGCGGTTGTATCAACCATGGGCTGCAAGTACGGGCTCGCGACCTCGTCAATCATGCGCTTCGCATCGGAAACCGTCGTCACAAGGTTGCTCTCCTCGGGACGCAGGCTTTCCATCGTAAGCACCAGACCGTGCTCGCCGGCATACTCCGCCAGAATGGACAAGTGCTCGCGGCTGCGCTTCCAGGCTTCCTCGCGGTCCTCGTCCCAGTCGCCCCAGCCCGAGTTGACGGACATACGGTCGCACCCAAGTACCTCGGCAAGCTCAATGCCGTGCTTAAAGTACGCCAGGCTGCGCTGTTCATGCAGCGGTTTGCGTGCGCAGTACTGCCAAGGATAGCAAACATTCTCGGGGCACAGAGTACGATACCTAAGCCCACGGTCTGCAGCCTTTTTCGCCAGGACCTCAGCCTCAAAGTAGCCCGTATGGTCGAGTGTCACATGCGGCTCTGCACACCACAGCTCAATGGACTCAAAGCCCAAACGCTGCTGCACATCAAGGAAGTAATCGAGCGACCACATGATGTAGTGGATATTCATGCCCGCAATCTGTTCGCGGCGCAGCGTCGGTTTGGATTCAGACATCTTATGCCTCCTTATTTCGATCGAACACGATTTGTCCGTCCGACATCGTCATATCAACCGCAAGATTGCGCGCGTCGTGATAATCGAGGTCGAACACATCCCGATCGAGCACGCAGATATCGGCAAGCTTGCCGACCTCGAGCGTACCCAGCTCGTCTTCGCGCATCAGATCGTACGCGCCCCCGGCAGTCCAAGCGCGCAAGAGCTCGACAAGTGTCAGCGTGTTGACCTCATTCACGGGCAGTCCGTCGGCGAAGAATCCGCCGCACGCGCTGTAGATTGACTCGCCCAGGCTCGGAATCAGCAGTGGCAAATCCGTTCCACAGCACACTGTGCATCCGGAATCTTCCATGCCGCGGCGATTCCAGCTGTGCAAAAGTCGCGTCTCGCCAATTTGTCGACGCATCATCGACAGGCAATCCTCGCGCCGGTCCAGCGTCAAAATCTGCGGATAGACCTCGCAAATTCCACCTAACTTGCCAAACTCGACAAGATCGGTCGGATCAGAGTTCTCGAGATCGGTAATCGCATGGCGGCGAAGCAACCGTCCATGCTCGTCTCGAGGCAGCGAGGCATAGAGCGCCACGGTGCGACGAACGGCGCCATCGCCCTGGCAATGCAAGGAATATCGGAAGCCGTCAGCATCAATTGCGCGCAGCTCGTTCTCAATCAGATCCCACTCGGGCTCCTCGACGACCGTCTTGCCGGCAGCGCCCGCATCGGCCGTGTCCTCATAGGGGTCAATCATCTCGGCAAGCCCCGCCCATACGCCGCGGTCGGTCATACGGTTGAAGCCAGAAAAACGAACGAACGGACCCCGGAAGCGCTCTCGTGCCTCGCGAGCATATGACAGATTTGCACCGGCACCCACCGGCTGCGACATCATAGAGACGCGAACCGTCAGCTCACCAGATTCCTCACGGCGAGCCATTTCGTCGGCAAAACCGTAGTAGTCATCAAACGCCATCTCCTTGATGGCGGTAACGCCGCGCTCGTTAAGCATGCTCATGTAGCCCGAATACCCCGCACGTACCTCGGGCAGCGCGAGGAAATCGCTCATCATGCGCCAGATCTTCTCGGCATAGCACGCCTGGGGTGTGAAGCCGTATCGCGCACTGGCGGCAGCATTGAGAACGCAGGTCTCCGCACCCGGTGTAAAGCAGACGACAGGGATATCGCCAAAACAATCGTCAAACACAGCCGCCGTATTTGCGTTCTCGGCATCCGATGCCAACGTTTCGGGTAGGTTGTGGCCAAAAGCCGCCGCGCAATCCGGATGATCTTCTTTCCATGCACGCAAGAGCGACACGGCCTCTTTGGCATCAGCGATGCCGGACAGGTCAGGCCCCAACGTCCGCAGCGCCCAGCCTGTATAGAAGGTATGCACATCGATCAGGCCAGGCATGACGGTGCGGTCGCCCAGGTCAACTACCTCGTCCGCCTGGGTCAAATACGAAGCTAGCTCACACTTGGTGCCAACAGCCTCAATTCGATTGCCACGGACCGCTACGAAACCTTCAAACGGCAGGTCCCCCGTACCGGTAAAGACGCTCTTAGACGTCAGGACCGTCAAACGATCAGACATCACAACCACCTACGCCGGAAGCATGCCAGAAATTGCCGTTACGATCAGGCCAAAGACGACCATGAAGATGAAGAACTTCCAAATGGTCTTCCACCATTGGCCAAACGAAATCTTAGCCACGCCAAGGCCGGCAACCGTCATGCCCGCCACGGGACTGATGGTGTTGATGGTCTGGTTGGCAAACTGGAGCGCGGTAACGGCCGCCTCGGGATTGAGGCCCATGAGCTCGGTCAGGGGACCCATAACGGGCATGGTGAGTGCCGCCAGGCCAGAACTCGAGGGAACCAGCAAAGAGAGCAGGCCAAGGACGATATACATAAACGTGGTGTAGACGGCGGCGGGTGCACCGGCGAGCGCAGTAGCGAGCGCCTGGAGGATGGTGTCGATGATCATGCCGCCCTCGGCGATGACCAGAATACCGCGAGCGATACCGATAACGATGGCGGCGTACGCAAAGTCGGCGAGACCTTTAACGAACTCCTCAGCAATCGTCTGCTGGTCAAGACCGCCTAGGATACCGGCAAGCAAGCCCATGCCAAGGAACACGGCGGAAATCTCATTCATGTACCAACCCTGGGTAACAAGACCCCAGACGATAATGCCCATACCGCAAGCAAAATCGATAAGCACGAGCTTCTGACGGGTAGTGAACTCTTCCTCGACGGAGGCATCGGTCACGGAAAACTCGATACGCTTGAGCTTATCGTCCTCGTACGTAATGGACGACTCGGGGTTTTTCTTGACGCGCATGGCGTAGCGCATGGCCCATGCGATACCGACAGCAGTGAAGATGACCCAAGAAACGGCGCGCAGCCACAGTTGCGGATTGCCCTCGATGCCAATGATGCCCTGGGCGATCAAAACATTAAACGGATCGATGGTCGAAGCGCAATATCCCAGGTTAGGACCAAGGAAGCAGATGATGAATGCCGTCATCGAGTCATAACCGATACCCATCATGATGGGAATGAAGATGGCATAGAACGGCAGGGCTTCCTCAGACATACCAAACGTGGTGCCGCAAATGGACAGCAACGTCATCGTGATGGGAATGATGAGGATGTCCTTGTTCTTGAGCTTTTTAATCACACGGCTCATGCCGGCATTCAAAGCGTTGGTCTTGGTGATGATTGCGAACGACCCGCCAATCAATAAGACGAACGCAACGACGTCGGCAGCCTCCTGGATGCCCTTAGTGGGCGCTTGCAGGACCGCGAAGATATCCTGCCCCAGATTGATGGTCTCGCCGGTCTCGGAATCGGTGTAGTTCTTATCGACCTGTTCATAGGTTCCAGCAACGGCGACTTCACGCTCGCCCGCCGCTGTCGAAATCATCTTGCGCTGATACTGACCAGAGGGAACGATCCAAGTCAAGACCGCAAAGACAACGATCAGCAAGAACATGATCGTATAGACATGCGGTAATTTGAACTTAAAACGTCTGTTTGTCTTCTTCGCCTTCGTATCTGACATAGATACCTCCAAAGAACTCGAGACTGCATCGCATCTCGCCTCAACGTTTGCACAAGGCAAACGTTCTATGACGTTCTATAGATTACCAGCAGCTTTTCTCGTCATCAAGATAATTTCAAACTGATTGCCGCAACGCGGTTGAACGGTTGCGTTTGCGCCGTGAACGGTATGGAAACGCCCGGTGAGATGATACACCGGGCGTTTCCATACGCAATGTCCTAGATGTCAAAAACGTAGCGAGACCCAACGATCCGCTGACGACCGATGATAAACGGCCGCCGCTGCTCATCGAAAAAGAAGGCTTCCATATAAAACAAGGGTTCGCCAACGGGAACTGCCAACAACCGAGCGACCTCGGGCGACGCGCACGCGATCTC
>DXZZ01000009.1:10864-42181 GCA_019419425.1 Collinsella sp.
TGGACGAGCTCCTCAATAGCGCGTCGCACGGTAACGCGGCCAACTTTATAGCTCTCAGCCAATTCGAATTCGTTTGGTATCCGCGCGCCTGCCTTGTAGGCACCGGAGTTGATTTCGTTTTTGATGATATCGATAACCTGTTGGTACAGCGGTATCGCTGCTTTACCGTCAGTTAGCCCTTCAGTCGGTGGCATATACCCTCTCCAAGCACAATTAAGTCTAAAACGGGCTTAGGGGCATTCAACAAGTCCTTAAGCCCGCATTAGCTTAAAGTATGCTAGGTGTCGCACCAAAATGTCGGGTATTTACTCATCGGACCCGAAAAACGCGCAACTAACGCGCTCTTACGCGAGTTCCAGCAGGTCCGGCAGCTGATCGATAATCTTATCCGCGGCATCCTGGCTAAAGCCAAAGCGCTCCTCGCGCTTGGCAATGACCGTCAGGCCGGCTCGCTTACCCGCGGTAATGCCCGGAACGGAATCCTCAACGCAGCAGCAGCGATTCGCGGGCAGCCCCAGCAGGTCCAGCGCATGCAGGTAGATATCGGGCTCGGGCTTGCTCTCCTTAAACTGTTCGCCGCTCACCACGTACTCAAAGGCATCCGACAGACCACATGCATCGAGTACTTCCTCGATGCTGTCCATGGGAGACGAACTCGCCAACGCCACGCGAACGCCGCGGCGCGGCAACTCTCGAATCGTATCCACAGCGCCCGGGTTAATCAAAGCCTGATAGTCGCGCGGACGCTTATGCGCCCACTCGTCCCAACGGGCCAACGCTTCCTCGCCAGTGAAGTGCCCTTTACCGGCGCGCTCAAACCAATCGACCAGCATATGCAGGAAGAACTGATGCGAGGTACCGACCTGTCCATTCAACTCCTCTTGAGTCAGATTCAACCCAAGCTCCTTGGCAAACGCGGCAGTCTCCCCCAGGTAGTAATACTCGGTATCGACGATGACGCCATCCATGTCAAAGATAACGGCGTCGAACGGAAATGCGGACACGGCACCCTCCCTAACAAAAGGGCGCCCGCAAGCGGACGCCCGAACCATGCACTATCGGCGATTCTAACCCAGCAGCTTATCCAACGCCACCGCAATGCCATCTTCGTTGTTATTGGCGGTCACCATCTGGGCAACTGCCTTAACCTCATCGACGGCGTTGCCCATGGCAACACCGGTGCCGGCCCACTCAATCATGGACTTGTCGTTCTGGCCGTCGCCAAACGAGACGACCTCGCTGGCATCGATACCGAGCTTGGGCAGGGCACCCTCAAGCGCGCGGGCCTTGTCGATACCGGGCGCCGTGTACTCAAAGTACCAGTCGGCCGTAAACATGCCCGAAAGCGTCTGGGTAAAGGGCGCATACATCTCCTCGTAATGCGCCTGTAGGTAGGCCGGGTCGCCTGCCGTCAACAGCTTGTCCACGGGATAAGCGTCCACAACCTCATGCAAGCTCTCGACCTCGCGGATCTTAAGGTCACACGCATCGCGCTCGTATTTGACGATGTTTTTCTGCGAGCCATCCGGCAGCGTAATCATGCAGCGGTACGAATCCTCGACATGAAGATCGCGACCAAGCGAAATCATAGGGATCACGTCGAAATTGCGCAGATGATCAATTAGACGGTGCAGCTCGTCAGCCGGCATGGCCTGGTCAAAAAGGACCTCATCGGTCTGAGCGTCGACCACATGCGCGCCATTAAAGGCAACTAGCAGACCGTCATGGTTTTGAAGGTCGAGCTCCTGCGCCAAGGCGTGCAGTCCCCATGCGGGACGGCCCGAAGCCAAGATGAGCTTAATGCCCGACTCCTGCGCCGCGAGCAGCTTCTCGCGCGTACGCGGGCTGATGACCTTTTGGTCGTTGGTGAGCGTACCGTCGATATCCATTGCGATGGCTTTGATTGCCATATGTGCCTCCCTGTCATTGAGCAACCTTGTCTGAGCCATCATACAGAACACCCACGGCGGCGCTGTTTGCAACGGGAAAAATGTCACATTGTCCCAAACATGAACGGCGTGCCTTCGACGATTGCGATGCCCGTCGAGGCGCCTCCCGATACATTCCATTCTATCCAGATAGCAAAGGGCCCGCATCCCAACGGATACGGGCCCTTGTCGGCTATGCGTTAGTTTTCGCAGCGAATCCTACTTGCGGTGCGCGCGATAGAACTCGATGAGCGCCTGGGTCGAAGCGTCCTGCTCGGCCTTGGCGGCGTCGTCGTGGAAGGCGGGAGTGATCTGCTTGGCAAGCTGCTTGCCCAGCTCGACGCCCCACTGGTCGTAGGAGTCGATGCCCCAGACCGTGCCCTCGACAAACGTGATGTGCTCGTACAGGGCGATGAGCTCGCCGAGCGCGAACGGGGTCAGCGTGTCGCCAAAGATCGAGGTCGTCGGACGGTTGCCCTCAAAGCAGCGAGCCGGGACGATCTGCTCGGGCGTGCCCTCGGCACGAACCTCGTCGGCCGTCTTGCCAAAGGCGAGTGCCTTGGTCTGGGCCAGGAAGTTGCCCAGGAACAGCTCGTGCACGTCCTGACCGCTATCGGTCGCAGGGTTGGCGGTATTGGCGAAGGCGATGAAATCGGCCGGGACCACCACGGTGCCCTGGTGCAGCAACTGGTAGAAGGCGTGCTGGCCGTTGGTGCCGGGCTCGCCCCAGAAGATCTCGCCGGTGTCGGAGGTCACGGCGCTGCCGTCCCAGCGGACATGCTTGCCGTTGGACTCCATGGTGAGCTGCTGCAGGTAGGCCGGGAAACGGTGCAGGTACTGGCAGTACGGCAGCACGGCGTGGCTCTTGGAACCGAAGAAGTTGACGTACCAGACGTTGAACAAACCCATCAGCGCGACGGCGTTGTTCTCGAGCGGGGTGTTGCAGAAGTACTCGTCGATGGCGTGGAAGCCCTCGAGGAACTGCTGGAAGCGCTCGGGGCCGAGCACAACGATCAGCGACAGGCCCACGGCGGAGTCGACGGAGTAGCGGCCGCCGACCCAGTTCCAGAAACCGAAGGCGTTGGCCGGATCGATACCGAAGGCCTCGACCTTGTCGAGTGCAGTGGAGACGGCAACGAAGTGCTTGGCCACGGCCTCGGCGTTCTGCTCATCGGAGCCGTCGATGGCGCCCTGGGCCTTGAGCTGCTCGAGCATCCAGGTCTTGACCTCGCGGGCGTTGGTGAGGGTCTCGAGCGTGGTGAAGGTCTTGGAGACGATAATCACGAGCGTGGTCTCGGGATCCAAACCCTTGAGCTTCTCGGCCTGGTCGTTGGGGTCGATGTTGGAGATGTAGCGGCAATCGATACCGGCGTCGGCATAGGGGCGCAGAGCCTCGTAAGCCATGACCGGGCCCAGATCGGAGCCGCCGATGCCGATGGACACCAGGTGCTCGATCTTCTTGCCGGTAACGCCCTTCCACTCACCGGAGCGCACACGCTCGGCAAAAGCATACATGCGATCGAGGACCTCGTGCACGTCGGCGACGACGTCCTGGCCGTCAACGATGAGCTGGCCTTTCTCGCTCGCCGGACGGCGCAGCGCGGTGTGCAGCACGGCGCGGTCCTCGGTGGTGTTGATGTGCTCGCCGGAGAACATGGCGTCGCGGCGCTCCTCGAGCTTCACCTCGCGGGCAAGATCGCACAGGAGCTTGACGGTCTCGTCGGTCACCAAGTTCTTGGACAGGTCGAAGTGCAGGTCACCGGCGTCAAAGCTCAGCTTGTTCACACGCTCGGGATCGGCGGCGAACCAGACCTTGAGGTCGATACCTTCGGCCTCGAGCTTCTCCTGATGAGCCTCGAGCGCCTTCCAAGCGTCAGTCGACGTAGCATCGATAGGTGCGGCAACAGTTGCCATAAAGTCCTCCTCGGCATACGGGCGCACGCCTCTATGCGCCCGGACATTCAGATGCCACTATTCTAGCGCAGGTCAAGACTATAATCAGCGAGCGTTGCCAATCGGCCCCCAAACGGCAACCGACCAAAAAGGGACAGGTTTATTTTGGCAGGTCAAACGCTTTACCTACCAAAATAAACCTGTCCATTCCTGGCAGGTTTTGACGGTGTCCGCGCAAGCAGGTATTATCGAACAGGTATTCGATAAGAACATGTGTTTGATGGGAGGCCACGTGGGGCACGAGCGTCACACCTATATCTGCATCGACCTTAAGACGTTTTACGCCAGCGTCGAGTGTGTCGATCGCGGGCTCGACCCACTCACCACGTGCCTGGTCGTTGCCGACGAATCGCGTGGGCGCACGACCATCTGCCTCGCCATCACACAGGCCATGAAAGACCTCGGGATACACAACCGCTGCCGTCTGTTCGAGATTCCCGACGGCATCGACTACATCAAGGCCGTACCGCGCATGCAGCACTACATGGAGGTGTCGGCGGAAATCTACGGCATCTATCTAGAATACGTGAGCCCGCAAGACATTCACGTCTATTCAATCGACGAGTGCTTTATCGACGTGACGCCCTATCTAGACCTCTACCACACCGATGCCGAAGGGTTCGCCTGCATGTTGCGCGACGAGGTCCTGGGGCGCACCGGCATCACGGCAACGGTTGGCATCGGCCCCAACCTATTCCAGGCCAAGGTGGCACTCGACATTACCGCCAAGCACGTACCCAGCCGCATCGGCATACTCGACGACGAGACGTTCCGCAAGGAGATCTGGCCCCATCGTCCCATCACCGACATCTGGGGCATCGGTCCCGGCGTGGCGGCCCGCCTCGAAAAATACGGCGTCTACGATCTGATGGGCGTCGCCGCGCTCGACGAAAACCTGCTTTACGATGAACTCGGCGTCAATGCCGAATATCTCATCGACCACGCCTTTGGGCGCGAGCCGACAACCATCGCCGATATCCAAGCCTATCGCCCGCAGGCAACCTCAACCACCACAGGACAGGTGCTCTCGAAGGGCTATGCCTACGAGCAGGCCTACACCGTCTTGCGCGAGATGGTCGACAACGCCGTGCTGGATTTGGTCGATAAGCACGTGGTCTGCGACAGCATCTCGCTCTTTGTGGGTTATGCGAGCGAACGAGCCGACATACGCCGCCTCGACGCCAGCGGTACAGCGCAATATGTGGACGGATGCGGACACCTGCGCTCGAGCACGTCGAGTATCGAGCCTACCGCGACCGCCGGCCCCGAGCTCGCGCCCCGTGCGCCCAAGCCCGTCCAGCGCAATGACGAACGGCGCCGCTTGGTGCGCGAGGCGCAGGCAATCGATGGCATCTTTGTGGGCGAACACGGCGGCAAACCGCGCGGTGGCTATGCCGCACTCTTTGCGCACTCCAACGCCTCGCGCAAGCTGCCCGAGCGCACCAATTCGTTTAAGAAGATCATGGGCTATTTCGATGAGCTCTGGGCGCAGACTGTCGATCCCAAACGACCGGTCAAGCGCATCAACCTGGGATTTGGCAATCTGGTGCCCGAAGAATTTGCCACCATCGATCTGTTTAGCGACGTCGAGGCCGATGAGCGCGAGCGCGACCTGGCCCGTGCCGTCCTGGCCGTAAAGGGTAAATACGGCAAAAACGCGCTCGTCAAGGGGCTGAGCTTTACTGCCGGCGCCACCGCACGCGAACGCAACGACCAGGTAGGAGGACATCGTGCCTAAGCCCCAACAGCAGCCGATGCGGCCACCGACACCTTTTGAACGCCTAGCGGACCCCGAGGGAAGACACCGCGCCGCCGACCCCAGACTCACCGCCAACGGTGCCGTGCGCGCCAACCGCGCCGCACAGTTTGTGCCCTTTGCCGCCCTCACGGGATACTACGAGCTCGTACGCAAGCAAGAAATCACTGTCGAGCCCAAATGCGAACTCACGGAAGAAAAAGCCCTCGAGCTTTCGCATAAGCTCGAGGGCCTCAAACGCGGCGACCTGATCCGCGTCACCTATTACGACACGTACGGCTATCGCGCTCGCACGGGCATCCTTGACGAAGTGCTCCCCGCCTTCAAACTGCTCAAGTTCAAGGATATCGCCATCGACTTCGACGACATCCAAGACATCGAACTGCGCGGACGAGCCTAGCCAAGGAAGCGCATCCAGGGCGGCGCTTACAACGTCATGACGTAGTAGCCCGCGTCTTTCACGGCCGTCTCGAGGACACCGCGATCAACCGGACGCTTAGAGCGCACGTGTGCCGTGTGGTCCGCATACGTCACCGTTGCCCACACGCCATCCAGTGCATTGAGGGCATTGGCCACATTCTGAGCGCAGCCATCGCAGCTCATGCCGCCGATGAGCAGCTCATCGCTATAGGGATAGTGTGATGCATCGGTATCCGTCACAACAACCTTTTTGGCCTTCTTGCCGCTCGCACCATCGCTGCAGCAGCTCTTTCCGTGTGCCGAAGCGACAATGCGACGCAGGCCAAAGAACATGCCAACGACAATCACGGCAAGCACGATGAGATTCGCAGGGTTGAGCAAGTCACTCATGCGTTCCCCTTTCAAGTAGCCCTATCTAGATACCCCCATGGGGTGTCCCCATCTTAACCCAAAATCATGTCCGTTCGGTCAATTAGTTTCCCTCTTCAAACTTTTTAGTTGACCAAGGCTTACTTTCGTGTATAAGTTTTCCTTGGCTAACAGTTTAGATCGGTAAGGAGCGCCGTGACTCGAACCATAGACATCCCAACGTTTCAGGCAGCAGTCGTGCGCAACTGCTCCCCCACGCTCGCGGGCATCAAACCGGCATCGCTCTTTACCTATCCCGGCGTCTACGCCCATCAGGATGGTTCGGGCGCGACCGCGCCAATCACAGAACACCGAGCACGCCTGCTCGACGTTATCGCCCAGTGCAATAGCGAGCTTGACCCGCTCGGCATCCACCTGAGCGTTTTGGTCTGGCGGCCCTGCGGAGCGCTCGTGTACGTGTACCGAGCCAAAAGCCTCACCACCTATTTCGCAGACCCTCGCGCCCAAACGGCGCTCGCCTCGGAAGGCTACGACACGGGAGACCTTTCGACATGCCTTGTGCATTTGGCATCACGCATCACGCTCGCGAGCAATAACGCCGCGGAATGCGCATGCGGTAAAACCCGATGCGCATTGGACTATCAAGCTAGCTGCAGCAACGACTGCACCTGCGAGTTTCCGCACGAAATAGGCTACTTCCTTGGATATCCCTACGACGACGTGCACGAGTTTATCGTCCAGCGCGGCGAGAACTACAAGGTCTTTGGGGCCTGGAAGGTCTACGCAAATGTCGAGCAGGCGCTTGCGACGTTTGATGCCTACCGTGCCTGCACCCAATACTTCACTTTTATCTATCAGCAGGGCTGCAGCCTGGCGCAACTTGCCCAGGCAACCCGATAGAACGTACAAACCGCGGCAAGCGCCGCACGACCGAAAGGACAAAACATGAGCAAGATCGCCGTCGTCTATTGGAGCGGTACGGGCAACACCGAGGCCATGGCCAACTTCGTCGCGGAGGGCGCGACGTCAGCCGGAGCCGAGACAGAGGTCATCTCCTGCGCCGACTTCTCCGCCGACAAGGCCGCCGAATATGATGCCTTCGCCTTCGGCTGCCCCGCCATGGGCTCCGAAGAGCTTGAGTACGACGAGTTCCAGCCGATGTGGGACGAAGTCAAGGAAATTCTCGGCGAGAAGAAGGTCGTTCTTTTTGGTTCCTACTCGTGGGCCGAGGGCGAATGGATGGACAACTGGAAGGCAGACGCCGACGAGGCGGGTGTCAACGTCGTCGATTCCGTAATCTGCTTCGACGCCCCCGATGACGAGGGCGAGACCGCTTGCAAGGCCCTCGGAGCCGAGCTCGTGTAACGAACCCAGGGCTTCCAAAAGAGCCTGCATCAAAGCGCATCCCCGTCCCTACAAAAGAGCGGGGGCTGGATTCAAGTCCAGCCCCCGCTCTTTTATAACGGCAGTTACATCAATCGGCTACGAGATGTTGCCCAAGAACGCCTTGGTGCGCTCGCTCTTGGGATGGTCGAAGACCTCACTCGGCGTACCCTCTTCCACAATGACGCCGCCGTCCATAAAGACGACGCGGTCGGCGACCTCGCGGGCAAAGCCCATCTCGTGCGTGACGACGATCATGGTCATGCCGTCGCGGGCCAGATCGCGCATAACGCCAAGGACGTCGCGGACAAGCTCGGGGTCGAGTGCCGACGTGGCCTCGTCAAAGAGCATGACGTGCGGGTTCATCGACAGGGCGCGGGCGATGGCAACGCGCTGCTGCTGGCCGCCCGAGAGCTGGCTCGGCATAAAGTCGATACGCTCGGCAAGACCGACCTTGGTCAGCTCCTCGACGGCGATCTTCTCGGCCTCTTCCTTGCTGCGCTTGAGCACCTTTTGCTGCGCAAGCATGACGTTCTTTTTGACCGACAGGTGCGGGAACAGGTTGAACTGCTGAAACACCATGCCCAGGTGCGTGCGCACTTTGTTGAGGTCGACACCCTTGGCGCACACATCCACGCCCTCAACGATAATCGAGCCGCTCGTGGGCTCCTCAAGACGGTTGATGCAGCGAAGCATCGTCGACTTACCCGAGCCCGAGGGGCCCAGGACCACGACGACCTCACCCTTGTGCACATCCAGATCGATGTCGCGCAGGACCACGTTATCGCCAAAGGCCTTCTGGAGGTTCTTGATGCTGACGACGACCTCGTTCGAGTTATTGGTTTCGCTCATGATAGGACCTCCTTACAGACCGGCGATGTGATCGGCGGGCGTCGCGACAACCTGTCCGGCGCTCTTGGCGGGACGCTTCTTCTTGGTCTCGGCCGTGCCCAGCAGCCTCGCCTCAAGACCGCTCACCAAGCGAGCAAGCGGCAGAGTAATGACCAAATAGAACAGGGCGGCAACCACATACGGCGTAATGGAGCCCGTCGTGGCCACGATGGTACGGGCGTTCATGACGATCTCGACCACGCCCACGGCGGCGAGCAGCGACGTATCCTTGTAGAGCAGGATAAACTCGCTGGTCAGCGTAGGCAGGACATTGCGGAACGTCTGCGGAATCATAACGTAGAGCAGCGTCTGGAAGGCATTCATGCCCAGCGAGCGAGCAGCCTCGTTTTGACCCTTCGGGATCGACTGAATACCGGCACGGAAGATCTCGCACAGATACGCAGACGAGTTCATGGCCATGACGATGACGCCCAGGACATAATCATCCACCTTGACGCCGGCCAGCGGCAGGCCAAAGAACGCGATATATATCTGCAGGAACGCCGGCGTGCCGCGGATGATATTCACGTAAATGCCGGCAAGGCAACGCAGGATGCGCGACTTGGAAATGCGCATGAGCGACAGCGCGAAGCCAAAGGGAATTGCCAGCGGAAACGCCACGAGCACGATCGAGAGCGACATGAGGAAGCCCTTAAAGACGATCGGCAGGCTCTGGACCAAAATGACCGGGTTCAGGAACAGGCGCAGGAACATATTGGAGTTCCACGCCTCGACCCACGGCTGCTCCTTAAGGTCGGCCAAGAAGTTATCGAATGCCGTCACGCCCTTAATCTCAACCGAGGGCATCTTGGAGATTTTCTTGGTCGAGCCATCGGCCAAGGTATAGGTTCCGCTAAAGGCCTCATCGCCGCCCTCGACAGGGAAGGTCACGCCGTAAACCTCAACGCGGAAATAACCGCCGGCAGGTGCCGTCTCGCCAAAGTCAATCTTGAGCGTCTGACCATCGGCCTTGCATGTAGGCTTCATGGGCGTACGGTCCATGAGGTCCTCGCCCGAGAGCATCGTCAGCCGCGTGTCGTCGGCACCAAACGTCGTGCCGTCGACAAACGTCAGCGAAAGGCCGCTCAGTTCCTCGTCGGCGTCGGCCTGAACTTCCCAGGTAATGCGCGTCTCGGTACCGCCGACCACATCACTGCCCGAACCGGTGTTGGGTCGGGCGGTAATCTTTGTGGTCTCAAGCGCCTGGGCAGTCGAGGGCATAGAAATTCCCGCGCACACCAGCGCGAGCGCCACGGCCATGACGCAGGCTAGCTTTTGGAGCAAGGCGGACAGTGGAAAACGCTGCTCCGCGGCCCCTTTGTTCAGTCGAGACAAGGTGGCTCCTATCGTAGAAGTTGCCGGCAAAACGAGACGGAAACGCTCTCCGTCAAGAGAAGCGCAAAGGCCCTCTCCGCCAAAACGGAAAGGGCCCGCGCGCAATCAAGTAGCTATTTTACTTGATGTTGTACTTAGCCATGAGGGCGTCGACGGTACCGTCGTCGGTCAGGTCCTTGATGGCCTGGTTGATGTCGTCCTTGAGCTTGGTGTTGCCCTGGTTGATGGCGATGGCGTACTCCTCACCGGTGCTGATCTGCTTGATGGTCTGGCAGGTGTTGAACTGCTCGGCGGTCAGCTGGCTGGCAACGGAGCGGTTGGTGACTACGGCGTCGCCCTTATCGGACTGCAGGGCGCTGAAGCACTCGGTGGCGTCCTTGTAGGGGACGATCTTGGCCTTGGGGAAGTTCTCCTGGGCAAAGGCCTCAGCGGTTGAGCCAGACTGGACGATGATGGTAGCGTCGGCGTTGTTGAGCTTCTCGCTGTAGTTGTCGGCCGTGATGTCGGTGTTATCGACCTTGGTCACGATAGCCTGATCGTCCATGTAGTAGGAATCGGAGAAAGTGACTTCCTTCTCACGCTCGGGCGTGTCGGTGATAGCCGCGATGGAAACGTCATACTTGGCGCCCGAGGCGACGCCCGGAACCAGCGTGTCAAAGTCATTGTTGACATACTCGACATCCAGGCCCAGCTTGTCGCCGATAGCCTTGATAAGCTCAAGGTCAAAGCCTTGATAATCGCCGTTGTCATCCTTGTACTCAAACGGAGCGTACTCGGCAGAGGTACCGACGGTCAGCGTACCGTCCTTGACGAGCGCGTACTCCTTGGAGCCGTCGACCTTCTCGACCTTAGCATCGTCAGAGCTGCTGGAACCGGCATCAGAACCAGAGGTGGCGTTGGACGAGCCGCAGCCCGTCAGAGCGAGGGCGAGCGCCATAGCACCCGTGGCGGCAAATGCGCCAAGCTTCTTCAGCTTCATAATCAGTCTCCTTCCAATGACCCCACGTGATTCAGAGGTCTGCAAAAACTGTGGGTTATTATGCACCCGCTTGGAAGAATCTGCAATCAGAAAACTGATTGAAACAAACCCATAACGTGAATGGAGCACTCCACTTTATGGCAGCCATTACTGCTGCAACGACCTTAACAGTTTGATTTCAGCCGCATAACCTGCAAGTTCGTTCGGTGTCTCCAAAATGAATGGCAATGCGCGCAAGCGGACATTCGATACAATATTCTGCATAACCTGCATACCGCCACCAAATTCCTCGCTGCCAAGGTATCCCTTGCCGATGCACTCGTGACGATCTTTATGGGCGCCACAAGGATTCTTCGAATCGTTGATGTGTACGGCACGCAAGCGATCGATACCCACCACGCGGTCGAACTCGTCGAGTACGCCGTCCAGATCATGGATGATGTCGTAGCCGGCATCGCTCACATGGCAGGTGTCCAAACAAACGCCCAGCTTATCGGACAGCTCTGGACACTTGGCGGCAACGCCCTCGATAATGCACGCCAGCTCTTCAAAGCTACGGCCCACCTCGGTGCCCTTACCCGCCATGGTCTCGAGCAATACCGTCGTCTGCTGTCCCTCAAACATCACCTGGCACAGCGTGTCGACAATCATCTGAATGCCGGCGTCTGCCCCCTGTCCCACATGCGCACCGGGATGGAAGTTGTAGTAGTTGCCGGGCAGTGCTTCCAGACGCTGCAAATCTTCCGCCATAGCCTCCAAGGCAAACTCGCGCGCTCGCTCCTTAGCGGAGCAGGGGTTATAGGTATACGGGGCATGCGCCACCAGCGGTCCAAAGTCGTTTTGCGCCATAAGCTCGCGCAGAGCCGCCACGTCATCCATGTCAAGGTCTTTTGCCTTGCCACCGCGCGGGTTGCGCGTAAAGAACGCAAAGGTATTGGCACCAATGGACAACGCCGTCTCCCCCATTGCCCGATAGCCCTTCGTCGTCGAAAGATGACACCCGATCGTTAGCATCTCCAGCTCCCCCTCATCAGTTGCGGTGAAATACGGTCTATTGGTGCCTTATTTTGGCGCAAACAGACCGTATTCCACCGCAAGATATAAAAGGGGCATCAGGGGCACGGTCCGCCGAGCCCCCTTGAGCAGCAGCACCGCAGCCTAGAGCGTCAAGCGAATCGCATCGATGATCTGCGCGCAGCGCTGTGTGGCGGCAAGGGGCATGACGGGACTCTCGAGTTTCCCCGCCCGGATGAGCTGAGTCGCATGCGAAGCTTCGCCGTAAAAATCATCGACCTCAAATGGGGCGTCGATTTCGAGCACTCGACCGTCGGAGTACTTCACATGGGCGAGCTCGGGGCGATGGAGGCGCTCGATTTCCAACGAACCCCGTTCGCAGGCAATCGTTAAGCGGCTTTCATATGCTGCTTTGCCGTCGCACACCATATGAATGGGTATACCGCCGACACTCATATGAATCTCATCGGCCCAATCCACGCGGCCGCCCGATACGTCACGCCAGCGAACTTCACGAGACGAAACATCGCACGCACCCGCAAGCAAATCCTCAAACCACCCGACCGCATAGCAGCCCATGTCATATAGACAGCCGCCCTGCAACGGATCGAGCAGATAACTCGAAGGAGACTCACCATAATCGAGTTTTTGCACGCTTTCGATCGAGACGATACAGCCGAGCTCGCCCGACGCAAGCAAGTCCTCCACGCGAGTGCGCATCGGGCAAAACCGATTCTTCATCGCCTCCATAAACAGCACGCCGCACTCGCGAGAGGCGGAGGCAATCGAGAGAGCCTCTTCCTCACTCAAAACGGCCGGCTTTTCGCACAGCACGGCCTTTCCGGCGCGCAGCGCGCGACAGGCCCAACGCGTATGCATACCATGCGGAAGAGCCAAGTAGATTGCGTCGACATCGGGGTCGGCAATCAGCGCATCATAAGCCGCATCGCCGCCATCGTCAGCCGTGACATAACTGTGCGCAGCATGATCGAAAACGCCCTGCAAAACTCCTCAACATGCGAAGGAGTGCGACCGGCGGCAGCCACAAGCCGTGCCCTGTCGACCTTCTTGAGCGACGATGCAAATCGATGCGAAATGTGCCCAGCGCCCAAAACGCCCCAACGAACCTCACGCAAATCATCACATGAATCCCGATGGCCCACGACAGCTCCCTTCAGTTGCGGTGGAATAGTTCCTGTTTAAGCCCCATTCTGCCGCAAACAGGAACTATTCCACCGCAAGTTATAAAAGGGTCATGAGGAGCGCGTTTTGCCGAAGGCCTTGAGCACCGCCGTCACGGGGCCAGGCTGAAAACGGCGGCGTACGTCGTCCAAGCGCCCGGGGATATCGATGTGCTGCGGGCAGTGACGTGCGCATTTGCCGCACTTGACGCAATTGCTCACCAGCTTGGGCTCGTTCGTCCGCACCGCGCTCGCCGTAAAGTATTGAGACAGCCCCGTAAACCAACTATGCGCGTAACTCGCGTTGTAGGCGGCAAAGCAGCCGGGAATATTGATGCCCTTGGGGCATGGCATGCAGTAGCCGCACCCCGTACAGGGTACGCGATTCGATTTCTCAAACTCTCCTAGCACACGCGCGATGGTATCGAGCTGCTCTGTCGTCATCGAATCCGGCAGCGCGCGATCCGCCAGCACCGCGTTCTCGTCCACCTGCGCGGTATCGGTCATGCCCGAAAGCAGCATCGTGACTTGAGGATGGTTCCACACCCACGAAAGGCCCCAAGCAGCCGGCGACTTCAGGTACGGATCGCGTACGTCATCGAGCACGGCGCGGGCCCGCGGAGGCAGCTTGCCCGCCAGGCGTCCACCCAAAAGCGGTTCCATCACAAACACCGCGAGCCCGCGCTCGGCGGCTGCTATAAGTCCCGCCGTCCCCGCTTGGTAGCGCTCTCCAGCGTAGTTGTACTGGATCTGGCAAAAATCCCAGTCATACGCGTCAAGCATCGTGAGGAAGTCCGCGGCGCTGCCGTGGTACGAAAAACCTATCTGGCGAATACGCCCCGCAGCCTTTTGGTGCGCAATCCAGTCCTCGATGCCCAACGCCACCACGCGCTCCCACTGGGCGGGCGAGGTGATGTTGTGCATAAGGTAGTAGTCAATATGGTCGGTCCGCAAACGGTGCAGCTGCTCGTCAAAAAAGCGGTCGAAATCCTCCGCACATTTGCACGAAGCGTGCGGCAACTTAGTCGCCAGCAACACCCGGTCGCGCAGCCCCAAGCGCTCAAGTGAGGCGCCCACGCACACCTCGTTACCGGGATAGAGATACGCGGTATCCAGATAATTAATCCCCTGCTCCACCGCACGGGAAATGATGGCATCGGTTGTCTTCGCATCGGGGTGTCCCGGCGCACCGGGAAATCTCATGCAGCCCAGACCCAGAGCGGATATTCGGTTACCACTTTTGGGGTCAACGCGGTATTGCACGGCCCCTCCTTTCGCCATCAGCACCCCGGCAAGACGAAACACAATGGTCACGCGGCCGAAACATCGTAGAATCGCAATCGAGAACGTATCGTAACGCAGCAGAAATCGAGCTGTCACGGCACCGCTTTAACATCAGCAAAAAGCCCGATGAAAGGAGCCGCCCATGCCCGCGCTCGACCTTTGGAACCTCGCCTCCCAGCTCAAAAGCAACGATTATCGCTGGGTCGACCTCACCCACACGCTCTCATGCGACACCCCGCACTGGTTTGGCTTTAAGCCATTTGAGTCCACCAAGCTCTTCGACTACCTGCCCGGCACGCCCGAGGACATGCTCGCGCCCATGCGTTGCTTCCAGTATTCGGTCGCCTCGCAGTACGGCACCCACGTCGACGCGCCGCGCCACTTCCATGTCGAGGGTCGTTCCCTTGGAGAGATTGAACCCATCGAGTTTATGCATCCGCTCTGCGTGATCGACAAGCATGAGGAGTGCGCCGCGAATCCCGACTTTATCCTGACCATCGAGGACCTCAAAGCTTGGGAGGATGAGCACGGTCGCATTCCCGAGGACGCTTTCGTCGCCTTCCGCTCCGACTGGTCCAAGCTCGCCGACCTCGAGAACAAGGACGAGGACGGCCAGCCCCACTACCCCGGCTGGGACCTCGGCGCCATCAAGTGGCTCGTTGAAGAGCGCGACATCGGCGCCATCGGCCACGAGCCGGCTGACACCGGCCCGGCGAGCGTGACCACGCGTGAGGACGCCTACCCCTACCCCGGCGAACAGTACATCCTCTCGGTCAACCGCTATCAGATCGAGGTCATGGACCATCTAGACGAGCTTCCCGCCACGGGCGCCGTCATCTTCTGCACCTTCCCCAAGGTGCGTGATGGCGTCGGATATCCCGCACGTGTCTTTGCGGTCTACCCCGCGTCATAAGTTCCCATGCGTTTGTTCTTCTAAATACGGCCATCCGGTGCACGCGACATGGCCCGGCGGCATACAATCCATCAGGCGCCCCATACGCGGGCGCCTTTTTATGGGGAGATGATTCACATGCAGATCAACAAGGTCGCCTTCATCGGCAAGGGCGGCGTGGGCCTGCTCTACGGCAGCATGATCGCCCAAGCGCTCGGCAACGACGCCGTCGAATACGTTATGGACGACGCGCGCTTTGAGCGCCATGCGAACGATGCGCTCACCGTCAACGGCAAGCCCTGCGCGCTCAAGTCCGTCCGCGCGAGCGAGGCGACGCCCGTCGACCTGGTCATCCTCACGGTCAAGACAACCGGGCTCGATGTGGCGCTCAAAACCCTGGAAAGCGTCGTGGGACCCGACACGCTGATCGCATCGCTGTGCAACGGCATCACGAGCGAGCAGAAGATTGCCGAGCGCTTTGGCTGGGAGCACACCGTCCTTGGTATCTGCCAGGGCATGGACGCCGTATTCCTCAACGGGGAGCTCACCTATACCAATGCCGGCGAGATCCGCTTTGGTGCGGCAGCGGGCACCGACCCCGCAACCGTTATCGCCATCGACGAGCTCTACACGCGTTGCGGCATCGCCCATACCGTCGAGCACGACATCGCACATCGCATGTGGGCCAAACTCATGCTCAACGACGGCATCAACCAGACCTGTATGGCCTACGGCGGCACCTACGGAAGCGCTACGGAGCAGGGCTCCGAGCAGCTCCGCAGTTTTGTCTCCGCCATGCGCGAGACGCTTGCAGTCGCCAATGCCGAGGGTATCGAGCTCACCGAGGCAGACCTAACGCAGATGGTGCGTCTCATAAAAGGGCTCGATCCCGCCGGCATGCCCTCGATGGCGCAAGACCGCATCGCTCAACGCAGAACCGAGGTCGAGGAATTTGCGGGTACCATCTGCCGCCTCGCGGCCAAGCACGGTATCCAGGTGCCGCAAAACGAATGGCTCTATTCGCGCATCCGCGAAATCGAGGCCAGCTGGTAACGCCGCCGCACCGCATCCAACAGTCTCAATAGCAAAAACCGCCGCAAAGGGCACTCCTCTTGCGGCGGCTTCCTTCTTCATCTACGGGCAAAACCAGCTTCACAACGGTTAGCGCCGCACCTGCGGCGTCTCGTCCTCGTCATCGCGGCAAAGGGTCACGCCCGCACTTCCCAGCAGCGCTGCTGCGATGAGCGCGCCGACCACAATAGGAGCAGCCCCGCACGAGCCCTGCATGCCTGCGACAAACGCAGCTGTAGGGCCAAGACAGCCAAGTACCAATGCGACGGCGGCGATAGCGATATCTCGAGCGTTCATGAGACCACTTCCTCCACGAGAAAGACCTTATTTCTCATGAACCAGTGTGCCCCGCATGCATACGCCCAGCGTACCGCCACGGTAAGGGCTCTGTTAACTCAAACGCACATAAAGAAAGGGCGGCTTTACGTTGCCTAAAAGCTCAGCAAAGACGCCCGCCCATCATGTGCCTATTTTGCTCTGATGGCAGATTACCAACCGGTATAGTAGTCGGTGGTTCCGGCAGCACAGCCGGAGTCATAGACCTTGCACTCGCCCTTGGAACCGGTAAACGTGGAGCCTTGGGCCTTATCGCCCGCGGCAACGACGTAGTAGCCATCGGAATCGCGCCAAAAGCCCTCGGAATCCTGCGTCCATTCGCCCGTGCGGTGGTGATACAACACGTTGCTGCTGTAATAAGTCTCGCGGCGGCCGTTATAGTTATTGACGCCACTCGAGCGCGTCAGACCCGAGCCGTTCGCGTAATACGCAGCAGACGTGTAAGACAAGCCGGAGCCGGCGTTGTAATACGAAGCCTGAACGGCCTCGGCGGCCTCGGCCTCGGCTGCGGCGGCCTCGAGCGCTTCGCGCTTGGCATTCTCAAGCGCAGTGCGCAGCTCATCGAGCTCGGTCGACTTCGTGTCGACCTCCCCCATCGTCAACAGACTACCCGCACCGTCGATACAACCCTGCAGCACAGCGCGCTCGTCATCGGTAGCATAGTCGCCATACATATTCATAATGATCTGAGCGCGCATCTCAAGGGAATCGCGCTTGGCCTCCATCGAGGCGTTCCACTCCTGCATGGAACCATAACCATCGCCGCGATAATCAACGGGCTGTACCAGCGTCGCCTCGGACGGCGTAGATCCAACCGTATCGGACAGTGTTGCCGCGTGGGCATCAGTTGCGCCGGCGCCTGCCAAAAGTGCCACGGTCAGAGCGGCGGAAAGGGCAGCGGCTTTCGGTTTTCGTGAATCGATCCTCATGTAGCTGGAAACCTCCGTAGTGCGTTTTTGCTGCGTTTGAGCTGCGTGTGATTCGATCGCGCTGCATAGTACCTCGAGCAAATCGCGACCTGCGGTTTTACTCAAAAGGCGCACGTCAATTGCGTAAAACTCACATCCTCTCAACAGGAGTTTTCCACAACTCGAATGCATAAAGCATGCCAAAAACCCTGTAATAGCGCCCTTCCTATGCAAAAAAGACGCCTGCGCAACCATTGCTTGCGCAGGCGCCTTGAGCAGGCATTTATGCAGTTATACCTATCGAGTCGCAAGGGGTCCTTGCACAAGTCGCCTTACTCGTCCAGCACGGCGAAGGCCTGCTTCAGATCCCAAATGATGTCCTCGGCGTTCTCGGTACCGATGGAAAGACGGATCGTGGAGGGCGTGATGTTCTGCTCGGCGAGCTCCTCGGCAGAGAGCTGGGAGTGCGTGGTGGTAGCCGGGTGCACGACGAGCGACTTGACGTCGGCCACGTTGGCGAGCAGCGAGAACACCTGCAGATGATCGATGAACTTCCAGGCAGCCTCCTGGCCACCCTTAATCTCAAAGGTGAAGATCGAAGCGCCGCCGTTGGGGAAGTACTTCTGATAGAGCTCGTGATCGGGGTGCTCAGGCAGGCTCGGGTGGTTCACCTTGGCAACGTGGCTGTCGCCGGCAAGGAACTCAACGACCTTCTTGGTGTTCTCGACATGACGGTCAACGCGCAGCGACAGGGTCTCGGTGCCCTGGAGCAGGACCCAGGCGTTGAACGGGCTGATGCAGGCGCCCTCGTCACGCAGCAGGATGGCGCGGACATAGGTTGCGAAGGCGGCGGGACCGGCAGCCTCGGCAAACGAGACGCCATGGTAGGAGGGGTTGGGCTCAGCGATCTGGGCGTACTTTCCGCTCGCCTTCCAATCGAAGTTACCGCCGTCGACGATCACACCGCCCAGCGAGGTGCCGTGGCCGCCGATGAACTTGGTTGCGGAGTGGACAACGATGTTGGCGCCATGCTCCAGCGGACGGAACAGATACGGGGTGCCGAAAGTGTTGTCGACGACAACCGGCAGACCGTGCTTCTTGGCGATCTCGGAGATGGCGTCGATGTTGGGGATGTCAGAGTTGGGGTTGCCGAGCGTCTCGAGATAGATGACCGTGGTGTTGTCCTTGATGGCACCCTCAACCTCTTCCAGGTTGTGGGCATCGACAAACGTGGTCTCGACGCCAAACTGGGAGAGCGTATGCTCGAGCAGGTTGTAGGAACCGCCGTAGATGGTCTTCTGAGCCACCACGTGGTCACCAGCCTGGGCAAGAGCCTGCAGGGTATAGGTGATGGCAGCGGCACCGGAGGCGACGGCAAGACCGGCCACGCCACCCTCGAGCGCGGCGATACGGTCCTCAAAGACGCCCTGGGTGGAGTTGGTCAGACGGCCGTAGATGTTACCGGCGTCGGCAAGACCAAAGCGATCGGCGGCGTGCTGGGAGTTGCGGAACACATAGCTCGTGGTCTGGTAGATAGGCACGGCGCGGGAGTCGGATGCGGGGTCGGCGCTCTCCTGGCCAACATGAAGCTGCAGGGTATCGAAACCAAAGGTGTGCTCGGGGTTGTTGATGAACTGGCTCATGATGATCTCCTTGATCGAACGAAAGTAAATAAATAAGAGAGAAGTAAGTCGCTGTCTCCTGATCACGCCGACGGGCGCAAACAGGAGCCCGGCATTCGTCTTGGTAAGCAGTTCATATGCGGTCCTCCTTTTGACATCCCGGTTCCGTGGTCGGCTTAATTACCTACCGCCTTTGTGTGTTTTGAATAGTACGAGCATTGTTTCGCTCGGTCAATCACTTAAAAGCGCTAACCTGTTATCGGTTTTTTAGATAGCTATCGAAAGGACGGGCACCGATGACACTCCAGCAGCTTCGTTTTCTTATCGCCGTGGCAGAGTCCGGCTCAATCAACGCCGCAGCTCAGCGCCTCTATACCGCTCAGTCCAACATCTCAAACGCCGTCAAAAGCCTAGAACAAGAGCTCCATCTGGAGATCTTTACGCGCTCCAGCCGCGGCGTCACGCTCACCAACGACGGCACCGAGCTTTTGGGCTATGCGCGCCAGGTCGTAGAGCAGGCCGACATGCTCGAGGCACGCTACGAGGACGGTGGCACCCCGCAAGCCCGCCTCGCCATTTCCGCCCAGCACTACGCCTTTTCGGTCGAGGCCTTTGTCAACGTAGTCGAGCGCTGCCGCGACAGCAAGTTCGAGTTCATCATGCGCGAGACCACCACATCGCAGATCATCGATGACGTCCGTGCGTTTCGCAGCGATATCGGCATTCTGTATCTGGATGACTTTAACGCCCGCGTTCTGCAGAAGGCCTTCGCCGATGCCCGCGCAAGCTTCCATCCCCTATTCGACGCGACGGTCCACGTCTTCGTTAGCGAGCGCCACCCGCTCGCACGCCGCCCGCAGCTGTCCCTTGCCGACCTCACGCCCTATACGCGCTACAGCTTTGAGCAGGGAACCTCAAACTCCTTCTATTACGCCGAGGAACCTTTTAGCTATATCCCTTGCGACCGCAACATACGAATCTCGGACCGCGGAACACTTACCAACTTACTTATCACGTCGAACGGTTACACCCTGTCGACCGGTGTCCTCTCCAATGAAATGCAATGGGGCATGGCATCGATCCCGCTAGCAGACGCCCCAACGATGCACGTTGGCTACATTATGCACGACGAGCGCAAGCCCTCTCTCCTCTTGCAGCAATACCTCGACGAGCTCAACCGCATCATCCATGCCAACTAACAGTCGGAAGACGGGGTAGAAATCGTAGATTGCTGGCCCCCGGCGGGCATGGCGCTACAATGGTCACTCACATGAAATGCACTCAACGAAAGGAAGCCCGTGAAGGTCATCATCTACACCGACGGCTCGGCCCGATCAAATCCGGGACGCGGCGGCTACGGCGCCGTGCTCAAATACACCAACCCCGCCGGCAAGACCTTCACCTCCGAGCTTTCGCGCGGCTACGCCAAGACCACCAACAACCGCATGGAACTCATGGCGGTCATCGTGGCGCTCGAGGCGCTCAACCGCCCTTGCGAGGTCGAAGTCCATTCCGATTCGCAGTATGTCGTCAACGCCTTTAACAAGCACTGGATCGACGGCTGGAAAAAGCGCGGATGGAAAACCGCCAACAAGCAACCCGTCAAGAACCGCGACCTGTGGGAGCGCCTACTCACCGCCAAAAGCAAGCACAAGGTTGATTTCATCTGGGTTAAGGGTCACGCCGGTCACGAGCTCAACGAGCGCTGCGATGAGCTCGCCACCACGGCGGCCGACGGCAGCAACCTCGATATCGACGCCGGCTTTAACGAGAGCGACCTGTAATAGCGTTTTCGCGCAGCTTTATATCCCCACGCGCTACACTCATCCTGTAGACCAAACAACGCAAGGGGGACGTATGCTGCGCATCGCGACCATCGGCACATCCATGATCACCGACGACTTTATCCAAGTCGTCAACGCCAACGACCAAGCCGCGTTTGTGGGCACGCTTTCACGCGATGCCAATCGCGGTGCCGCCTTTACCGCCGAGCGCGGTGGCGAGCGAAACTTTACTTCACTCGATGAGCTCGCGGCAGCTGCCGACGTCGACGCCGTCTATATCGGCAGCCCTAACGCACTTCACTACGAGCAGGCCCTTGTCTGCATCGCCGGTGGCAAGCACGTCATCGTCGAGAAGCCCTTCTGCGCCACCGAAGCGCAGGCGCTGGAAGTCTTCCGCGCTGCCGAGGCAGCAGGTGTCGTGGCCCTCGAGGCCATGCGTCCCCTCCACGACCCCGCCTTCCACGCCATCGAGGACGCCCTGGGCGAGATCGCCCCCATCCGCCGCGCCTCATTGCGCTTTGGCAAATATTCCTCGCGCTACAACGAGATTCTCGCGGGACGCGCCACCAATATCTTCGACTGCAATATGGCATCGGGTTCCCTCATGGACATTGGCGTCTACACCGTCGAGCCCATGGTCGAGATTTTCGGCATGCCCTCCGGCCTTACGAGCATGGCTACTCTGCTCGACCCCGCCACGCGACAGCTCACGCACGGCCCCATCGACGGCTGCGGTTCCATCCTCGCCAGCTACGGCGGTGGCCGTATCTCCGTCGAGCTCGCGCACTCCAAAATAACGAATGACCTGCTACCCTCGCAGATCGAAGGCGAGCGTGGCACTATCCAGATCGACCATCTGTCCACGCCCCGCAATGTCCGCATCGACTATCGCGGCGATGTCGTACGCGGCTCGGCGACCGAGGCACCGCGCGAACAGGGCGACAACGGCCGCGTGCTCGACCTGCCCAAATCGAGCAACACTATGGAATACGAACTCACAGACTTTATCACCGCCATCGGCGGCATCGATAACGTTAAGGAAGAGATTTGGGAGACCCCGGCGGGACGTCACGAACTTGGCCACTACCGCGATGTCACGCTCGTCTCATTGCGCATCATGGATGCCGTGCGCCAGCAGGCCGGCATTACCTTCCCGTCCGACGCAGGCAAGCAGGCCTAGCGATGGGCTTCTTCGATGCGTTCTTCTCCAGCGTCACCGGCGGCAGTCGAGAGCCTCAAAAACCATCAAACATCGAGCTCGAGTTGCGCCGCAGGCTTACTGTGCTCGCAAGCGACGAGGCCACTCAAGACACTCCCCTGCGCTATTTCCTGCGCTGGGCGGGGCAAGTCCAGGGCGTTGGTTTTCGCTTTACCAACACCAACCTCGCGCAGGCACGCGCACTCACCGGCTGGGTGCGCAACATGGAAGACGGCTCGGTCGAGATGGAGATACAGGGAGCTCCGGCAAACATCCTATCTCATCTCGAGGCGCTTCATGCCTCCTACGAGCGCATGGGAACGCGTTTTCGCCTCGTAGAAGCCCAGGCCCAAGCCCCACTTGCCAATGAAGACAGTTTCATTCCTCGTTATTAGTATTGTGTGCTAAATACGGTATCATTTACCTACGACCGTTGATAGAAAAGAGGCGAGGCGCATGGCGGTGCAAAGAAGGAATACCAGGCAGCGAAAGCTGGTTCTTGACGCCGTGCGCCAAAGTTATAACCATCCCACCGCCGACGAAATCTACAACGTCGTGCGCGCGCAGGATGACAAAATCAGCCGCGGTACGGTCTACCGCAATCTCAATCTCTTGGCCGACGCCGGCGAGATCCTCTCCATCAAGACGCCGGGCGGCAGCCGCTTCGATCGCACGATCGAGCCGCATGCGCATATCATCTGCACCTCATGCAGCCGCGTCATCGACGTACCGCTCCCCTTCGATGCCCAGCTCGACGCCAAGGCGTCCGAGCAAATCGGCTGGCACGTCACGTCGCACTACACCATCTTCGAGGGTCTCTGCCCCGACTGCCGGTAGATGTTTGGGACATGCCTACTCAGCAAGTAGACGACGCAGCTCCTCTTCGACCGTGCGCACGTAGCGGACACGGTCATTGACACCGCGCATGCTGGGATTGCAGCTCTCCATCAGATAGGGATGGCCCACCACGTTGAGCATGTCGCGATCGTTTTCGTTATCGCCAAACGCCATCATTTCGTTAGGTGAGATCCCCAGCGCACAACCATAATCGGCAAGCGCGGACCCCTTGCCCGAATCAAAGCCGATAAAGTCGGTCCATTCGGTTCCCGACGTCATCACATCGACCCGGTCGCTAAAGCGACGCACAAAATACTCCAGCGCCGCCGGCTGCTCCGCCTCGGGCGTCTGGAAGGCAATCTTAATGACATCCTCGTCAATGTCTTCGGGACGGTCGACTACCGCCACATCACAATGGACCTCATAACGCAGGTGGTCAACAAACGCATCGTTGCTGCTCATGGTGTAGAGGTGTCCCTCGCACGAAAGGGTCACGTCGGCATGGGGGTACGCAACCACGGCATTCGCGATATCCATGGCCAGGCCACGCTCCATAGAACGCTTGACCACGGCACGCCCCTCGCTCATGACCAGGGCTCCGTTTTCGCATACATAGGCGAGTTCATCGGCCACCGGGGCAAACAGGTAGCGCAGGCTCGCATATTGACGGCCACTCGCCGGCATAAACACGATACCGCGACGATGTAGCTCATCGATAAGCTCAAAGGCCTCGGAACGCGGCTCGCGCTCCCCCGGGTGCAGCAACGTGCCGTCCAAATCGCATGCAATCAGCTTGATTCCCTCAAGACCCATATGCTTCCCCCAAAGCCTCCTATCAACAGCAAGACGGACCTTGATCGGTCACCCCTCAAAGCCCGTCTTGCGCATACGCGCGCTTAGTCGCGCGTCTTTTTAACGATGGTAAAGTCCGGAGCCATGCTCACGACAACATCGGCCGCGCTCGACGCAAAGCGTCGGCCCGCATCGAGCTCGCGCGAAACGATCGAGATTCGAGCTCCCTCGACGCCGCGAAGCATACGGCCCAAAACCGGCTGCACCGGCGTATACATGCGCACGGTATGCTCGTCCGAGTCGCCCCGGAAGAGCGGCGCATGCATGTTGCCGATCTCCCAGCACGCATGCGCGAGCGCAATCGGATCCATGCGGTCGACTTCGACCAAATAGACCTCGGCGCTGCGCAGGCGCACGACAACCACCACGGGCACCATGCCCGAACGGTCAATGGTGAGCACGTCGCCATCGGCAAGACGACCGCCGTCGGCAGTATCCAACCGAACATCGATCGTGCGCCCCAGTTCCGTCACGCCCACAAACGCGCATGCATCAGCCTGGTCCCAATCGAGCAGTAGCTCGTCAACTTCAAAGACGCCGCCCAACTTCCGGCGAAGCAGGAGTTCATAGGACGGATCGTTGAGATTTCCCAAGCGCTCCGTAGCTACCAGGTCCGCGGGCATCAACTAGTCCTCGACCTCGACGAGCTCGATATCAAAGTTGAGGTCCTTGCCGGCGAGCTCGTGGTTGGCATCGAGTGTCACGGCCTCGGACGTCACATCGATGACCACGGCGGGGACGGGCATGCCGCTCGGCGTGGACAGGAAGAGCTTCATGCCCTTCTCGATCTGCTCGATATTGGGAACCTGCTCAGCCGGGAAGGTCAGAACCATCTCGGGGTTGTGCTCGCCGTAGGCATCGGCAGCCGGGATGTGCACGGTCTTCTTCTCGCCCACCTGCATGTCGACCACGGCGGCGTCGAAGCCCTTGATCATCTGACCAGCGCCGCAGGTGAACTCCAGCGGCTCGCCGCGATCGTAGGAGCTATCGAACTGCGTGCCGTCGTCGAGCGTGCCGCGATAATGGGTCTTGACCTTCTTGCCCTGGTTGGACATGGTAACCTCCGTGATAAGGGCGGCGCACAACGCGGGCCGCCGTGAACATATGGCGCTAACTATACCCTAGTCATACAATTCAAAGACAGTTTGCAAAGAAACGCTGCAACCGGAGGAACCATGGCATATCCCGTATTTGACCTACACTGCGACACCGCCGACCGCATCGGCTGGGCCACGCTCGATCTCGACCTGCGCTTTACCGCCGGCACCGACGGTTATTTCCCCGGCGACGAAACGCATCCGCAAGATTTCGACCTCATCGAGGGCAACGCCTGCGCCATCTCGCTCGCAAAGATCGGCAACAAGCCGTGGGCACAGTGCTTCGCCACGTTTGTCCCCGACGAGATCCCCGCCGCCCACGCAGCGCGTTTCCAGGCGCAGATCATGGCGCACATGAGCGGCCAGGCCATGCTCAATCACGACCGCATGGTCAACGTACGCAGCGCGGCAGACATTCGCCCCGCGCTCAAGGACGGCAAGGTCGCTTGCATCCACACCATCGAAAACGCCACGTTCTTTGCCGAGGACCCCGCGCTGATCGAGGTGCTCAAGAGCCTGGGCGTACTCATGTCATCACTCAGCTGGAACGCGCAGGGACCGCTCGCGAGCGGCCACGACACCCACGCCGGCCTCACCGCCGCCGGCATCGAGGCGCTCACGCAGATGGAGCACGCCGGCATGGTGCTTGATGTCTCCCACCTCAACGATGAGTGCTTTGACGAGGTTGTCGCCCACGCCACGCGTCCCTTCGTCGCCAGCCACTCCAACTCCCGTGCGGTTTGCGGCGTCAAACGCAACCTTACCGACGACCAGTTCCGCGCCATTCGCGACATGGGTGGCATCGTCGGCCTCAACTACTGCAGCGAGTTCCTTTCCAACGACGCAACCGACAAGACCGCCGCAGACGTCACCTTCGACCAGCTAGCGGCACATATCGAGCACTGGCTCGACCTGGGCGGCGAGGACGTCATCGCGCTCGGCGGCGACTGGGACGGCGCCACTGTGCCCGCTTTCCTCTCCGATGCCAGCAAGATGCCCGAGTTCCAGAACATGCTTTCCAAGCATTTTGGCAAGACCGTGATGCAAAAGCTCTGCAGCGACAACGCGCTTGCCTTCTTCGAGCGTTATTAATTTCACATCCCTTGAGCGGGCCGGCATGCCGAACGGTCGACATGCCGGCCCGCCCCCAATCTGAAGGACCGCTTTTGACGCAGCAGTTTACGATTTCCGTATCCCGACCGGATGGGACGCCCATCCCCGTCGTCGTTACCAAAAAGCGCGTCAAGAACTTCAACCTACGCGTCACATCGAGCGGCGAGGTCCACGCCAGCGCACCGCTCGGCGCCAGCCGCGAGCGTATCGAAGCGTTTGTGAAGCGCAACAGCGCCTGGATTATCAGCCGACTTGCCCAGCGCGAGCAACGTCAGGCGACGGCGCGAGAGCCGCTCAGTCCCTCGTCCATCATTGCGCTTTGGGGCAAATCCATCACCGTTCAGGATGCACTCGACCACAACTTTGAGCCCCCCGCACCGCGGCCCAAACAAGCCACGTTCGCAAGCTTTATGGGTACCGACGAGCCAAGTGGGTGCACGCAGGCAAAGCAGCGCACAGCCCTCGACGGCCTAACGCCCAAAGAACTCCAGACCCACATCGACCAGCTCTATACGTCCGAAGTCACATCGGCGCTGCATGATATGGTGCACGCATACGAAATCGCAATGGGCGTCACCGTGGCCCGCGTCTCCGTGCGCAGCATGAAAACGCGTTGGGGCTCCTGCACACCCAAAACCGGCGCCATTCGCATCGCGCGCGAGCTCGCCGCCTACCCTGTCGAATGCCTCGACATGGTTGTCGCCCACGAGCTCGTCCATCTGCTCGAGCCGAGCCACAATCAGCGCTTTCACGCCCTGCTCGACACGTACTGTCCCAACAATAGAGCACTGTCTCAGCGGCTCAAGCAGCCACCCCTCAACAAGCTCTAGCGTCGACTAGCGCACGCGCTCGATCTCGACGCCGCAGCTTGCCAGGGGCAGGCCAACAGGAGCCCACGGCTTATCGAGCTTTATGCGCACACCAAGCAGCGAGGGATAACGGCGCAGCAGCATCTGGGCTGTCCCCTCGGCTGCCGCCTCGATGAGCTTAAACGTATGCTCGCGCAGATAGCCATCGGCATCGTGGCACACCGAGCCGTAGTCAATCGAGGCATCCAGGTTATCGTGCTCCCCCGCCGCGCGCAGGTCGGCATAGAGCACCAGAGAAACGATGAACTTCTGACCCAGCGCATTCTCCTCGGGATACACGCCATGGTTGGCAAAAACCTCAAGGCCGTCAATGACAATGCGATCGGCATGGCGCAGATCGTCATAGCTCACGTGAGGCACCGCCGTTGCGGTGGATATTTCGCCCCTTCCACGGCGGGCGAGCTCAGCACCTTCAGTCTTGGTTGCATTCTCGGGCAGTTTCTTG
This sequence comes from Collinsella sp., assembly GCA_019419425.1. GTDB lineage: Bacteria > Actinomycetota > Coriobacteriia > Coriobacteriales > Coriobacteriaceae > Collinsella. Next base: position 38,382 of record DXZZ01000009.1, read on the forward strand.
TTACTCAACGCGATCGTCTCCTTCGTTTAGAACCCCGACCGCGCAAACTAACTACACGCGAATCGACAGGTTCTTTTTATCATCGCTCCAGTTGCAAGCGTTGCGCGCGGGGCATGCAAAGCAGGCACGCGACGCTTTGTCGGCTGCATAGAGCAGACGCTCAAGCGGTTGGCTGTTCACGCGCAGCTTTCGATGGCCCAGAATGGCCGTCTTAATGGCTGCGGCATCGGCTGGCTCAAACGCCACGTCATCGGGCATGCCGCCGAGAATCGCATCAGCGACGCGTTCGCTTGCAACATCATGGGATATACCCGATTCATACTGTTCATCTTTGCCGATATCGTGAAGAAGTGCCGTGGCGTAGATGACCTCGCGGTCAAATTCGAGCTGCTCCTCGAGATTCTTGATCCACATAATGCGAGCGACATCGAGCAGATGGTCAATACCGTGGCGGCAGAAGATACGCCCCGATTCCAACTGTACGATGTTGCCCAGGTGCCGCCGGAACAGCCCGTTGGCACAAATGTAATCAATGCGAGGCATGGCACCAAAGGGGGCCAGGCCCGAAGCCATAAAGCCGCGACGCGACGTCCCCTCATCGGTCTTCGATGTAAAGTCGTTGACGACTCTCATGGTTAGCGGCCCAGCATCCTAAAGAAACGCTCCTCGAGCGCGGGATCGGTCTCAAAGACGCCGCGGCGAGCAAGCGTCACGGTCTTGGTGCCGGGCTTTTGCACGCCACGCATCGTCATGCACATATGCTCGGCCTCCATCAACACAATCGCTCCCTGGGGAGCGAGATAATCCATGAGGGCATCGGCAACCTGTGTGCACAGTTGCTCCTGCAGCTGAAGACGGCGGGCATAAACCTCAACCGTGCGGGCGAGCTTGGAAAGCCCAGCCACCCGACCGTTAGGGATATAACCAATGGCGGCCTTGCCATAAAACGGCAGCAGATGATGTTCGCACAGCGAGTAGAACGTGATGTCGCGCTCGATAACCAAATCGTTCGAAGCGACGGCAAAGGTTTTGGACAGGTGTTCCTCGGCACTCTGGTCCATACCGCCGGCAATCTCACCATACATACGGGCAACGCGCGCCGGGGTCTCCAGCAGGCCCTCACGAGTTGGGTCCTCGCCTATGCCCTCAAGCAACAGCTTAATGGCGGCCTCGACTTTTTCCTGATCGACCATCTGGGCCTCACTTTTCCGATTTCACGTTCGCGCTATGGTACCACGCCCTCCGGCATCGACCACAAGCTACATAGTATGGGTCGAATAGACCGGATCATCACGCCAAAGTTCAACCGCATCACAAAGCGCAATGCCCTCGCGCTCAGCACGGGCGCGCGTAGCGTTCATATCGATCACGCGCTGGTTGCTCGAGCCCCTAAAGCGCAGCGTGATATCGTACAGGTCCTGAACAAACGGGCCGTCCACCAACATGTCGAGGCAGGCAAGGATGCGGTCCGTCACCTCGGTATGATGACGACCGCCCGGCATAAGCTCCTCGAGTACGTCGCCAGTAAAGCACCAAATAGTCTTCCCCGACCCCACTGGATAGGCCGCGCGAACACGCTCGACAAAATCAACGAGCCCAGCCTGATTCTCGGGCTCCATGGGCTCCCCGCCCAGAATCGTCAGGCCATCAATAAAGGGATGGTCGAGGCTCTCGATAATCTTGTCCTCGACGGTGCGATCAAACGGCTCGCCCGCAGCAAAGTCCCACGCGACAGAGTTAAAGCAGTTCTTGCACCCACGACGGCACCCACTCACAAACAGAGAAGTACGAACGCCTTCTCCATCAGCAATGTCGAAATACTTAATGTTCGCGTAGTTCATAGGTAACTCTCCCGGGAGGCCGGGACATATCGTCCCGTCCTCAAACATTCTCGGCCTGCGGCCTGCGAAACTGCGGGCGGGACGATATACTCCAGACCCCTCGCGAGCGATACTCAATGAACTCAGCGAACATCGAGTATAGGGTTCGAGGTCCAATAAAAACAATGCTGCAGCTCAACCGTTATCGCAAGCAGACCGTTGTCGCAGGTCAACTCATTTCCGCTAAGAACTTCGAGGAGTGAGCAGGCTGTGTGCTGCATCTCAGCTACGTCAGCTCGGCTGCCCCGTAGCGAGGGCCTGGACCTTTGCTCGATATGAGTTCCGCACGAACAGGAGGCGCCAGTGGCGCCTCCGTCGTGAGCCAGGACTGTCCGAAATAGCGAGTAAAGGTCCGGGGCCTCGCTACGGGGCAGCCTGGGATGGTTATTAGAGATGCAGCACGCGGTCGCGGATCTCCTCGGTTCGACCCTGGTTCCAGAATTGGGTACCGATGTAGCCGCACGTACGACGAGCGACGTTCATCTTCTCCTGGTCTCGGTTGCCGCAGTTGGGGCACTCCCACACCAGCTTGCCATCGTCCTCAACAATCTTGATCTCGCCATCGTAGCCGCACACCTGGCAGTAGTCGCTCTTGGTGTTGAGCTCGGCGTACATGATGTTGTCGTAGATGTACTGCATCACGCGAATGACAGCCTTGAGGTTGTCCTGCATGTTGGGAACCTCAACGTAGGAGATAGCACCGCCCGGCGAAAGCTGCTGAAACATGCCCTCAAACTTAAGCTTGTCGAAAGCATCAATCTCCTCGGACACGTGGACGTGATAGCTGTTGGTAATGTAGCCCTTGTCCGTCACACCCGGAATAATGCCAAAACGACGCTGCAGGCACTTGGCGAACTTGTAGGTCGTCGACTCAAGCGGGGTGCCATACAGCGAGAAGTCGATATCGCTTTCGGCCTTCCACTCGGCGCACTTGTCGTTCATGCGCTGCATGACGGCCATGGCAAACGGCGTGCCCTCCTTCTCGGTGTGGCTGTGACCCGTCATGTACTTGACGCACTCATACAGGCCGGCATATCCCAGGCTGATGGTGGAGTATCCGCCCACGAGCAGCTTATCGATCGTCTCGCCCTTCTTCAGACGAGCGAGGGCGCCGTACTGCCACAAAATCGGTGCAGCGTCAGAAAGCGTACCCATCAGGCGCTCATGACGGCACAGCAGGGCGCGGTGGCACAGCTCAAGGCGCTCGTCGAAGATCTTCCAGAACTTGTCCATGTCCTGATGCGAGCTCAGCGCGACATCGGGCAGGTTGATGGTCACAACACCCTGGTTAAAGCGGCCATAGTACTTAGGTTTGGTCGGGTCATAGTTCAGCGCGTTGGCGACATTGTTAAAGCCGTTGCCCGAGCGGTCGGGCGTCAAGAAGCTGCGGCAACCCATGCAGGTGTAGCAATCGCCGTTGCCGGCGGTCTCGCCCTTAGACAGCTTGAGCTCGCGCATCTTCTTCTCGGAGATGTAGTCGGGCACCATGCGCTTGGCGGTGCACTTGGCAGCCAGCTGGGTCAGGTAGAAGTACGGGGAATTCTCGTGAACGTTATCGTCCTCGAGTACATAGATAAGCTTGGGGAATGCCGGGGTAATCCACACGCCGGCCTCGTTCTTAACGCCCTCATAGCGCTGACGAAGCGTCTCCTCCACGATCATGGCAAGGTCGTGCTTCTCCTGGGGCGTACGGGCCTCATTGAGATACATAAAGACCGTCACGAACGGCGCCTGGCCATTCGTGGTCATAAGGGTCACGACCTGATACTGAATCGTCTGGACGCCGCGACGGATCTCATCGCGCAGGCGGTCCTCAACGACCTCACGGACCTTCTCGGCAGACGCAGAGACGCCGAGCTCCTCAAGCTCGCGAGCGACCTCGCCGCGAATCTTTTGACGGCTCACCTCAACAAAGGGGGC
>DXZZ01000090.1:0-5207 GCA_019419425.1 Collinsella sp.
GCCCTCGACGACATCCTCGATTAAGGAGCCCGTGTGCTCGCACCTCATATCTCTGTTGTCAACCTCGGTTGTCGTGTCAACCGGGTTGAGTCCGACCGTATCACTGCCGATCTTATGCGCTTGGGTTTTGCAATGGTGGAGCCCGAGGATGCAGAGCTGATCGTCATTAACACCTGTGCCGTGACGGGGGAGGCCGAGGCCAAGACCCGTAAGGCCGTCCGCCATGCGCTGGCCCATCAAAACGAGCCCTATGTGGTCGTGACCGGCTGCGTGGTCAACCTGCATCCCGAGGAGCTGCTGGAGCTATCCGACCGCGTGATCGCCGAGCCGTCCAAGATCGATGTCGCCGAACGTGTCTGCGAGGTGTTGGGCGTTGAGTCCGATAGCGTTCCCGCCTGCAGTGATGGCGAGGTTGTCGATGCGCTCGGTCGCTCTCGCCTGGGCGTGAAGATTCAGGACGGCTGCAACCATCGCTGCACCTATTGCATTGTGTGGAAGGCACGCGGCCCCGAGCGCTCCGTGCCCGTCGAGTCCGTGCTCGAACAAGTTCGCGAGGCCCAGGAGGTCGGCGTGCCCGAGGTGGTGCTGACCGGTGTGAACCTGGGCGCCTACGATGGCAAGAGCGCGACTGACGAGCATGTCGAAATCGATGAGCTGCTCGAGGCCATCATGGAGCGCACGTCTATTCCGCATGTGCGCATTTCCTCGGTCGAGCCCATGGATATCTCTGAGCGCCTGCTTAAGGTTATGGCGCGCTATCCGCAGCGTATCGCCCCGTTTTTACATCTGCCCGTGCAGTCCGGCTGCACGGCGACCCTGCATCGCATGGGCCGTCCCTATAGCGCCGAGGCCTTTGAGGACACGGTGCGCATGATTCGCGCCAACTTGCCCCAGGTGTCTCTTTCGTGCGATGTCATCGTCGGTTTTCCCGGTGAGACGGATGAGGAGTTCGAGGAGTCGCTGGCGTTGTGCCGTCGCGTGGGCTTTTCGCGCATGCATGTGTTCCGCTACAGTAAGCGTCCCGGCACCCTCGCCGCCGACATGCCCGACCAGGTGCCGCCCGAGGTTATGGCCGAGCGCAGCCGTCGTATGCGGGCTGCCGCACAGGAGCTCGCTATTGCCGACGCTCGTCGTCGCGTGGGCACGGTCGAGCGTGCGGTGCTCGAGTATGGCGACAACCTGACGCTCGGTTCGTTCCATCATGCCCGTCTTGACGATACCTGTGGACTTACAGCCCCGTGCCTGCTCGATGTTGCTATCATCGGAGTCGATGATTCCGGCTTGGTCCATGCACGCAGGGAGGTTCATGGAAGCCTCGAAGATTAGACTTACCGCTCCCGAGGGAATTGACCCCTCGCGCGTTTTGGGTGCCGGCGACGGCGTCCTTCGTGCGCTCGAGAGCTTGGTTCGCGCCCATGTGGTCGCCCGTGGCGATAGCATCGCCGTGAGCGGTGACCCGGACGAGGTCGAGCTCGTGGCGCGCTTTTTCGAACATGCTTTTCGCGAGGCGGCGGCCGGCCGTACCCTTTCTGCCGACGATGTCTCGCGTTGCCTGGCCGTCTTGCGCGACGGCGAGCATGAGGCCACATTGCTTCGCGATGACGTGCTGCTTTCATACCGCGGCCGTGCCATTCGCCCCAAGACGCTCGGGCAAAAGCGCTATGTGGATGCTATCCGTTCGCATACCATCACCTTTGGTTTGGGTCCTGCCGGTACCGGTAAGACCTATCTGGCCATGGCGCTCGCCGTCGCTGCGCTCAAGCGCCACGAGGTGGGCCGCTTGATCTTGACGCGCCCCGTTGTTGAGGCGGGGGAGAACCTGGGATTTTTGCCCGGTACCCTCGAGGAAAAGATCGATCCCTACATGCGTCCGCTCTACGATGCCCTTTTTGACATGATGGATCGTGAGCGTACCGACGAGCTTATGGAGCGTGGTGTGATCGAGATCGCCCCGCTTGCCTACATGCGCGGTCGTACGCTGAGTGATGCCTTTGTGGTGCTCGATGAGGCACAAAACACGACGCCCGAGCAGATGAAGATGTTCCTGACACGCCTGGGCTTCAACTCCAAGTTCGTGATTACCGGCGACCTGAGCCAGCGCGACCTGGTAGGTCGTCGTGGCGGCTTGGCGGATGTCGAGAAGATTTTGGGCCGTGTCGACGATGTGGCATTTTCTCACCTCGAGCGTGCCGACGTGGTGCGTCATGCCCTAGTGGGTCGTATCGTCGAGGCATACGATGCTTATGATGACGTGCGTGAGCAGCGCTCGCGCGACCGAAAGGAGTCCCGTTGAGTGTATTGATCAGCAACGATGCCGAGCTCGATACGCTGCTCGACGCGCAAGAGGTGGAGCACATCTGCTCAGTTGTGCTTGCCGCCGAGGGTGTTGAGCGTGAGGTCGAGATTTCCCTTTCGTATGTCGATGAGGACGAGATGCACGAGCTCAACCTTGAGTGGCGTGGCATCGATCGCACGACCGACGTGCTCTCGTTTGAATGCGACTCGGCCTTTGACGAGGACATTCCCACCGACGAGACGCTCGAGCTCGGCGATATTATCCTGGCGCCGCAGGTTATTGCCCGCCAGGCCCCCGGCTTTGGCAATAGTCCTGCCGACGAATGTCGCCTGATGCTCGTGCATGGCATGCTGCACCTGCTGGGGTATGACCATATCGAGGACGACGAGGCCGAGGTTATGGAGGCCCGCGAGGATTCCATCCTGCGCGATCTGGCGCTCGAGCGCGGCGAGGACCCCAAGCTGGTCCACGTCGGCCCTATCACCAACCACGCCCACGACTAGGAGCCGTCTATGATTCCCGGATCGAACAAGGACCATCCGTCCTTTTTAAAGTCGTTCTCATACGCCATGGAGGGCTTCGTTACCGCCGTCAAGACCGAGCGCAATATCAAGGTTATGCTCGTGGCGGGCGTGTTTACCGTCATCGCCGGCTGCATCGTGGGGCTCGATATTGCCGAGTGGGCTACGGTCATCATCTGCTGCGGCCTGGTGATTCACGGCGAGTTGTGCAATACCGCCATGGAGGCGATTGTCGACCTGGCGACCCAGGAGCTGCATCCGCTGGCCAAGCGCGCGAAGGATATCGCCGCTGCCTCTGTGTACGTTCTTTCCATTACCGCCGCGATCGTGGGCTTGCTTGTCTTTGCCCACGCGCTCGACCTTATTTAGAAAGGGATTCCCATGTCCGACAATATGCAGCCTACCGATGAGGTTTTGGATGACGAGGTCCTAGATGAGGCTGAAGGTGCCGATACGTTTGACGAGGTCGAGGAGTTCGACCCGTTTGAGGGTATGAGCGACGAGGAACTCGATGCCCTGTGCGACGAGGATGAGAGCCTCGCGGGTTTTGGCGACGTGGAACCCGGTTTCCGCAGCGGCTTTGTGGCCCTGGTCGGTCGCCCCAACGCCGGCAAGTCCACGCTGCTCAACGCTTGTTACGGCAAGAAGGTCGCCATCACCTCTCCGGTGGCCCAGACGACCCGCCGCCGTATGCGCGCCGTAGTCAACCGCCCCGGTTACCAGCTGGTCTTTGTTGACACGCCGGGCATCCACAAGCCCAAGGACGGCCTGGGCTCCGAGCTCAACAAGAGTGCGTTGTTCGAACTGAATGATGTCGATGTCGTCGCGTTTCTGATCGACGCCACCAAACCCATCGGCAGGGGAGATGCCTGGGTTGCCGAGCGCGTCAAGAGCGCCCGTTCCAAAAAGGTCCTGGTGCTCACGAAGGCCGACGAGGCCGATCCCGCCCAGGTTATGGAACAGCTCAAGGCCGCTCACGAGCTTATGGAATACGACGATGAGATCGTGACGTCGTCGGTCAAGAACTTCAACGTCGATGCGTTTATTGAGACCGTTGCTCACTTTTTGCCCGAGGGCCCGCGCTGGTTCCCCGAGGACATGGGCACCGACGCGTCCGACGAGACCCTCGTGGCCGAGTTTGTACGCGAGAAGGTTCTGCGTCGCACCCGCGACGAGATCCCTCACTCCGTGGGCGTCATCTGTGACGCGCTCGAGCAGACTAAGAAGGTCCTGCGCGTGCACGCCACGATTTACGTCGAGCGCGAGGGGCAGAAGGGCATCATCATCGGCAAGGGCGGCGAGATGATCAAGCATATCGGCATCGATGCCCGTCGCGATCTTGAGCGTATCTTTGGCACGCAGGTCTTTTTGGAGCTCGACGTGAAGGTCAAGGCCGGCTGGCGCGATGACGAGGCGCAGATCCGCCGCTTTGGCTATAACGCCGAAGATTAAGCCTCGGCGTTCATGGCAGGCTCTCGCACATATCGCACAAAGGTGCTCGTCCTCGACAAGACCAAGCTCAAGGAAACCGACCTGATCTTGACGATGCTCGACGAACGGGGGCGGCAGGTGCGTGCCGTGGCCAAGGGCGCACGTAAGCCTGGCGGTCGCCTTGCGGCCCGCTGCGAGCTCTTCTGCACCGTTGATATGCTGTTGGCGCATGGTCGCTCGCTCGACGTGGTTTCTCAGGCGGAGCTTATGGAGGCGCCGCTCGGTGCTGCTCCTGACTTCGAGACGACCTGTGCCGCCAGCGCGATTGCCGAGGTTGCGCGCGTGTGCTCGTTTGAGGATGCCGAGGATCCATTTACCTTTGCCATCACGCAGCGGGCGCTCACACTTGTCGGCTGCGGGCTCGACTCGGCACATATGGACCTGCTCGTGGCGGCCTTTGTCTTTAAACTTCTGTCGCACGTTGGTTACCGCCCCGATTTCTCGGCATGCGTCTCGTGCGGCGATCCCATGCTCTCGCATTTCTCGGCCCAAGCCGGCGGGCTTCTGTGCGGGTCGTGCGCCTCGAGCGTGCCCGGTGCCGAGTTGGTATCGGTCGGCGAGGTCGCATGGCTGCGCGCCCTGATGTCCATGACCTTCGATGCCCTTATGGATGAGCAGATCGATCCGCATACGGCTGCGTTTTTGCTGGGGCTTTCGCATGTTTGGGCCGCCACGCACACCGATCAGCGACTCCGTGCGATGGAATTCATGTTGGGTCGGTGATGATGCGCAGGCGCGCGCCGCTTGTGGTAACATACCGACCTGTTGGTACCTCGACCTTGGATGTTCGCTCCACCGGCGGCTTCCCAGTCCGAGGCGAATAGAGTCGCCCACGGGCGATGCGAAACGAAAGGTGAAACAATGACTGTTTCCAAAGAGCGCAAGGCGGAGCTGACCGC
>DXZZ01000091.1:0-5133 GCA_019419425.1 Collinsella sp.
CCTCGCGCGAGAACTCGATCTCGTATAGGGGGCAGACGCGCCAAAACGCGCAGAACTCGCCGTACAGGCGACTTTCGACGGAATCCCATGTGCCGGGGTAGAGGCGGGTGACCTTGGCCGAAACCGTCGGGGCGTCCAGGAATTTGAGGACGCTGACGCGCTTGTTGCCCTCCTGGACGTAGAACCGATGCATGAACTCGGTGACGATGATGGGGTCGCGATAGCCCTCGGTCACCTGGATGTCATAGAGGTTGGACCACTTGCGGGCGAACTCGGTGCTAAATGGCAACAGGGGCATAAAGTTGCACGAAAAGGCAGACTGACGGCCCTTGGTAACCGTGCCGACGACCATTTCGAGCGGAATGTCCCTTAGGCCGACGCTCTCTCGCTGACCTAAGGGGAGCTGGGCAACGAGGCTATCGAGGTCCGTAAGGTACGGGTGCTCGCTTTGGCTGATGGCGCGACGGCGTCCCTGCTCGCCGCGCTTGCGTGCTTGACGATAGGCCTCTTCCATGGTGTCTACTCCCTTAGTCGTTTAAACAACGATATGAACCATGGTACCACGATGCGAAACCACCACAATGGTGCCTGTCCCCTTTGCGGTGGTTTTAGGCGATGATGGGGGCGATGGCGCGGATGCAAGCGTCGGCTGCCGTGAAAGTGGTGCTGTCGTCGCTGACGATAAAGATGATTTTGCCCTTGACGCCAAAGTCGCCGATCTCGCTAAAGAGCACGTACGGCTCCTTGTCAAAGCCAGAGATGGGAAGCACCGCGGCCTTGGTGGCGTCGGTAAGCTCATCTGCCAGCGCGTCCAACGAGGCCCACTTGGACGTGTCCTTTACGGCAACGGGCACGGCAACGCGCCCAAAGGGCATGAGGTGCACGAGCGTGTTCTTGGAGATATTTGAGTTGGGGACGATGATGGTCTGCCCGCAGGCGTCCTCGATGGTCGTATGGCGCCAGGTGATATCTTGGACCACGCCCGTCACGCCGCCGACCTCGATATTGTCGCCGGGTTTGATGATGCCCATAAAGGTCACCTGCATGCCACCGATAAGGTTTGACAGCGTGTCCTGAAAGCCGAGCGAGATGGCGATGCCGCCGACGCCAAGAGCGGCGACGAGGGCGTTTGCGTTAATGCCAAAGCAGTTGTCGAGGATAAAGCTGCCGCCGATCATCCAAATGACGGCGCGCGCGATGTTGATGAAGATGCTCGATGAAGGGAGTGGGTTATCGTCGCGGTTGAGCAGGTGGTACAGGGTCTTGGACGCGACCTTGGCGGCAACGGCGGTGCCGATGGCCAAGATACCTGCCCAGATGATGTTGTGGACCCATCGTTGTGCAAAGAAATGAAGAATCGGCTCAAACAATTCCATGTAGAGAAACCTCCTAATGATCGTCCAACCATGATACCCATCAAGAAGCCCGTCCGATCACATCGTACGGGCTTCTGTGCTCGATATGGGGGTTAGCGAAAACCGCCGCAAGGGCGTCTGTCCCTTTGCGGCGGTTTTGATGTTTGCGCAGATAAAACCTGCCAAAATAAACCTGTCCCTTTTTGGCATGTCCCTTTTTGGCAGGTTTTAGCTCAGCAGCATGCGGTCGTTGGCGAGCTCGCCGCCCGAGACCTCCTCGAACTTCTGCAGCAGGTCGGCCACGGTGAGCGACTTCTTCTCGTCGCCCGCCACGTCGTAGATCACGTGGCCCTCGTGCATCATGATCAGACGGTTGCCCAGACGGATGGCGTCGTTCATGTTATGCGTGACCATGAGCGTGGTCAGGTGGTTCTCGTCGACGATCTCCTCGGTCAGGTTGAGCACCTTTGATGCCGTCTTGGGGTCGAGGGCCGCCGTGTGCTCGTCGAGCAGCAACAGGCGCGGCTTGGTGAGCGTGGCCATCAGCAGGGTGAGTGCCTGGCGCTGGCCGCCCGAGAGCAGGCCGACCTTAGCGTTAAGGCGCGTATCCAGACCAAGGTCCAGACGCTTGAGCAGCTCAACGTACTCGTCCTTTTCGGCCTTGGTGACGCCCCACGAAAGACCTCGACACTGGCCGCGGCGCTTGGCGAGGGCTAGATTCTCGGCGATCTGCATGTCGGCTGCAGTGCCGCGCATGGGGTCCTGGAAAACACGGCCCAGGTACTTGGCGCGCTGCGACTCGCTCAGACGCGAGATATCGTTGGCGTCGAGCTCAATAACGCCCGAATCGAGCGGATACACGCCGGCGATCATATTGAGCAGCGTGGACTTGCCGGCGCCGTTGCCGCCAATCACGGTTACAAAGTCGCCGTCGTTAAGGGTGAGGTCGACGCCGGTGAGTGCGCGCTTCTCGGTGACGGTGCCCTTGTTAAAGGTCTTTTTGACGTGCGAGAGCTTAAGCATCTGGCTCATCCCCCTTCGTGTAGGAGCTGCGGAGCTTATAGCGCTCCCAAACCACGGGCACGCACAGGGCCACGGCAACGATCACGGCGGAGAGCAGCTTCATGTCGTTGGCGTCCATGCCCAGCTGCAGCACGATGGCGCGAATGAGGAAGTACACCACGGAGCCAAAGACGGCAGAGGCAAGACGGACGCTAAACTGCGTCAGACCGCCGGGCAGCAGACGGCCGAGCACCTCGCCGATGACGATGGCGGCAAGACCGATAACGATGGCGCCGGTGCCCATGCCAATGTCGGCGTACTTTTGGCTCTGGCAGATGAGTGCACCCGAAAGGCCGATAAGGGCGTTGGAGAGCACGAGGGCGATCATCTTGGTGGAGTTGGTGTTGACGCCCAGGGCGCGGATCATGTACTCGTTGTTGCCGGTGGCACGCAGCGCCGAGCCGATCTCGGTGCCAAAGAACCAGTACAGGATGGCGACGATGGCCACGGCCAGCACAATGCCCAGGATGATGGCAACGGTGGACTGCGGCAGGCCCGTCATGTGGCTGACGGATGAGAAGATGGTGCCCTTGGCAAGGATGGGCGTGTTGGATTTGCCCATGATGCGCAGGTTGATGGACCACAGACTGATCTGTGTAAGGATTCCGGCGAGGATTGCAGGAATCTCAAAAACGGTGGTCAAGATGCCCGTGACAGCGCCCGCGATGGCGCCGGCGCACATGCCGGCAAGCACGGCGAGCAGCGGGTCGACGTTGTTATTGACGATGAGCACGGCGCAAACACAGCCGCCGAGGGCAAAGCTGCCGTCGCAGGTCATATCGGGGATGTCGAGCAGGCGGAACGTGATAAACACGCCAAGCACCATAATGCCCCAGAGGACGCCCTGCGAAACGGCGCCCTGCAATGCAATGAGCATGCTTCATACCTCCTAGGATAGGGTGGACACGCGATGTTCCATAATAGCGGTAACAATGAATATAAGAACGGCAGGCAAACGTTTTGTTATATCTGAAACAAGCAGGGCGAACGCCGGTCTATGACGTTCGCCCCAAGGACTCAGATATTGAATAACGCGGCTGTGGCGCGCGTGCGGGCCCTAGACGCGTTACCGCGCATGGCGCTACTCGTCCAGAGCGGAAAGGTCGATGCCTAGGGCCTCGGCCATCTCGTCGTTCTTGACGACGACCAGGTCCTTGCTCGAGAGGTGCTTGATCGGCATATCCTCGGGCTTGGCCTCGCCCTTCAGGATCTTAACGGCCATCTCGCCCGCGGCGTAGCCCAGGTCCTTATAGTTGATGGAGAGGGTGAACAGGCCGCCGGCCATGCACATACCCTCCTCGCCGGTCACGAAGGGGAGCTTATTCTCCTTGCAGATCTGGCCGACCTGCGAAGCGCCCGCGGCGATGGTGTTGTCAGTGGGGGAGTACAGCGCGTCGACCTTGCCCACGGCAGACTCGACGACGGACTGAATCTCGTTGGAGCTCGAGACGGTGAAGTCAGTGTACTCGAGCCCCAGCTTGTCGAGCTCCTTCTTGGCGGCCTTGATCTGGACGTCGGAGTTGGACTCGGCGGTGCAGTAGAGCAGGCCGACCTTTTTAACGTCGGGCAGGACCTTCTGCATCATCTCGAGCTGCTCGGCGACCGGGGTGAGGTCGGAAGCGCCCGTGACGTTGGTGCCGGGCTTGTCGTTGTCCTGGACCAGGCCGGAGGCGGCGTAGTCGGTGATGGCACAGCCCACGATGGGGATATCGGCCGTGGCGCCGGCGGCAGCCTGCGCGGCGGGCGTGGCGATGGCATAAATCAGGCTGACGTTGTCGCCCACAAACTTGTCGGCAATGGACTTACACGTGGACTGGTCGTTCTGGGCGTTCTTCTGGTCGATCTTGACCTTAAGGCCGCTCTCCTTGATGGCCTTGACAAAGCCGTCGTTGGCGGCATCGAGTGCGGAGTGCTCGGTGAGCTGCAGAACGCCGATGGTGTAGTCGGAACCGGCGGCAGCAGAGCCGGAACCAGAGTTGCCGCCGCATCCGGCGAGCGGGGCGAGCGCGAGCAGGCCAGCGGAGACCAGAAGGCTCCTGCGGCTGATGGTGATGTCCTTCATATCATTACCCCCAGTATAAAAATGGCTGGAAACACTGCACTGGGACAAAGTGCAAGTGGAACTATAGTAGCGCTGATGTCCATTTTTACAACAGCCTGGCGGGTTTTTTAATACAGAATCGGATGGGCGGTACGGGTAGTCGAATGGGCGGCGGAGGGTCTTATGCGGCGGAGGAGGCATCGTCCTCGTCCAGGGCGGCGAAGAGCTTCTTGCCGTCGAGGAGACGTGTGGTGACGTTTCTCATTCGGCCAATCTCTACGGTACGCAACGTGTCATCGGCGCCTCGGGCGTCGTAGACCGTTCCCAGTAGATACGAGATGCCATCGCGCTGCCTGATGGCAAAGGGACGGAGTGTCATCCGTGCTGCTTCGGTTTCGCCACGCGTCGTGACGCTCGAAATATCAAAACTCACCGTGGTTCCGTGGTCGATGGCCTGCTCGACGAGCTCGCACGTGTCGATGCGCTTGATGGGCGTGCGTGTTGCCTTGGTAGCCTTGCTGCCTGCGCTTGGAGCAGGTTCGGGTGTATCGAGATAGCCGCGAACGTCGGCACTCGCCATGGCAACTAAGTGCTGCGCCATGCTCTTGCGGATAGCGATAGGCGTGGAGCGGTTGCGCATGACCATGCCGTGAAGCCGGATGATCTCCTCGTCGG
>DXZZ01000092.1:0-4935 GCA_019419425.1 Collinsella sp.
AGGCCCTTGCGGCCTAGTCGCTATTTAGGGCGTCCAAGATTTGGGGCGCAGTTCAGCATGGGAGATCGGGCTTTCGAGGCTCAGTCAAACCAAACCAACGCAGTCAAACGACCAGCGCTTACATCTGCTCGGGGGCAGAAACGCCAACGAGGGTAAGCACCAGGGCGAGCGTCACACGGACGGCGTCGCAGGCGGCCAGACGGGCGCGCGAGAGCTCAGGGTCGACGGGACGGCCCTCGCTCGGAAGGACCTGGCAGGCGGCGTAGAAGCTGTGGAAGTCGCCGGCGAGCTCCTCGGCAAAGTGAGTCAGGCGGAACGGGGCGCGATCGCGAGCGCAGCTACCGATGAGGTCGGTGAGCTCGTTGAGCTTACGCGAAAGGGCAAGCTCGGTCGGGTCGGTCAGCAGCGAGTAATCGACGTTCTCGCCAATAGCCTTCTCGGCGACGGCCTTCATGCCCATCTCGGCGGCCTGCTCGGCGGTAACGTCGGCGGCACGGCGCAGGATGGAGCACACGCGAGCGTGAGCGTACTGCACGTAGTACACCGGGTTGGAGTTGTCGCGCTTCTTGACGGCCTCAATGTCGAAGTCGACCATCTGGTTGGAGCTCTTGGAGATGAGCGTGTAGCGGGCGGCGTCAGAGCCGACCTCGTCGACGAGTTCCTGCAGGGTCACCATGGTGCCCTTGCGCTTGGACATACGGACGGGCTTGCCGTTGCGCAGCAGGTTGACGAGCTGGCCCAGCAGAACCTCAAACTTGCCGGGATAGCCAAGAGCGTCACAGACGCAGCGGACGCGCTCGATGTAGCCGTGGTGGTCGGCGCCCCAGATGTCGATGACGTGGTCGACGCGCTGGAACTTATCCCAGTGATAGGCAACGTCGGAGGCGAAGTAGGTGTACTCGCCATCGGACTTGATCAGGACGCGGTCCTTGTCGTCGCCCAGGTCGGTGGAGCGGAACCACAGGGCACCGTCCTTGGTGTAGAGGTAGCCCATCTTGTCGAGCTTCTCAAAAGCGCGGTCGACGGCGGAGGTGCCGGCGGTCTCGCCCTCGGTGTCCTTCACGTACAGAGAGCGCTCGGAGAACCAACGATCAAAGTCGCAGTTGACGGCGTGGCAAAGGTCGCGCATGTTGTCGACCATCTTTACGTAGCCGCGCTCGCGGAAGCTCTCCATGCGCTCCTGCGGATCGGCGTTGACCCACTTATCGCCGTCGGTGCGCCAGAACTCGGCAGCCTCGTCGATGATGTAGTCGCCGCCGTAGGAGTCCTTGCCCAGAGTCTCGGCAAAGTTGTCCTGATACGGATGGGTCTCGGGATGCTCGTCGCTCTCGTCGGCAACAAAGGCGTCGCGGTCGGCGATCAGAAGCTTGTGAGCCTCGTCGATATCCACGCCCTGCTTGGCGATGATGTCGGCAAGCTGCATATAGCGCGTGCTGATGGAGTTACCGAAGGTGTTCATCTGAGAGCCGTGGTCGTTGATGTAGAACTCACGCTGGATGTCGTAACCGGCGTGGTCCATCACACGGCAAAGGGAGTCGCCCAGAGCGGCCCAGCGGCCATGACCGATGTGCATGGGGCCGACGGGGTTGGCGGAGACGAACTCGACCTGAGTCTTCAGGCCGCCACCGACGTTGGACTTAGCGAAGTCCATACCCTTCTCGCGGGCCTCGCCAAAGATGGCGTTCTTGACGGCGACGGAGAGGTAGAAGTTGATGAAGCCAGGGCCGGCGATCTCAACCTTCTCGATCGCGGGATCCTCGGGCATATGGGCAACGACGGCCTCGGCGATCTTGCGCGGGGCGCAGTGAGCCAGCTTGGCGGACTTCAGGGCCATGGTGGAGGTCCACTCGCCATGAGAAGTATCAGCCGGTCGCTCGATAGCGCAATCGTCAAGTTCAAATGCGGAAAGGTCGCCGGCCTCCTGGGCCGCAGCAAGCGCAGCGCGTACCAGCTCTTCAATCTTCTCGGGCATAGATCCTCCTTGTGTTAAAGCCCCCGAGCTCTTGGTCACTCGTAGGGCAAAAGCCAGAGTTTGTAGCACTCTATCACAAGCGGTAACTACTGTCGCAGGGTAAAGCTAATAGATATTGCATATGCACAAAAATGACTACCGCTCTTGCGCGGCGGTACAAAGTTGGCGGTTTGCCTGCTGTTTATACACGTTCTAGAAATGCATAAACGTATGAATAAGTCGTTCTATTTATCGAATACTCTTACCTATCGGAGTTGTGTGCTTTTCCTGCATAAAGTGATGGTTTGCGCACGTCAACGTGGTATTCTTAACATACGTAAATTCGTATAAGTTGGAGGTAGCATGTTCTCAATCGGTCAACACGTCATTCATCCGGGTCAGGGAGTCTGCACCGTCGTCGGCTTTAGGGACGACACACCGCAGCCCATGTTGTTGCTCGAGACCAAGCAGGGACATGCGCAGACGATTCTCATGTACCCCGTGGCGCAGGCCGACCGTCTGCATGCCGCTATCTCCCAGCAAGATGCAGAGCACCTGCTGAGCCACTACGATGAGCTGGAGTGCGACACCTTTACCGAGCGCAATAGCTCGCTCGAGGAGACGCACTTTAAGCAGCAGCTCAAGCTGGGCGCGCCCGAGACAGTTCGCGTGGCAAAAACCATGATGCACCGTATTCGCCAGGCCGAGGAAGCAGATAAAAAGCCCAGCTCCTACTACATGCGCGTACTCAAGGAAGCCAAGCGCCGCTCCATCGAGGAGTTCGCCGTGGCCCTGGGCGTCACCGAAGAGGCCGCCGAAGCCCGCCTAGCCCAAGCCGCCCTCAACTAACCTGCCAAAAAGGGACAGGTTTATTTTGGCAGGTTTTATCTGGCCAAACGTCAACAAACAATCAGTAAATGGCCGGGTGCTCCGTTTTGTTTGTGAGCGCCCGGCCATTTTTCTATATCCGTAGAATACGTGAAGCCCATTTGCGATGACATCACGCGGGGGCCGTCCAGATCGACGCAACCAACGGCCGCATCCACAACAAGCGCGCCTGTCTTGCTCAATTACCATTAAAAAGCATCAATTTGAAAACGCAATAACATTTCGGCAGGTAGCAGCTATAGTCGGTGAACTGAATCTCGACAACCGAAGCCTCCGAATGAGGTATCTTCAGCCCATCCAAGCTAAAGGAGGGGCCATGCCGAGAAAACCTCGTTCAAAGTCACCAACCGGTTATTTCCACATCACGTTGCGTGGAAACGGAGGGCAATTGCTGTTTGACGATGCCGAGGACCGAATCGCCATGCTTCAGATCCTCGATGCGATCCTCCCCAAACACAATATCGAGCTTATCGCTTGGTGCCTTATGGGAAACCACATTCATCTGCTCATCGACGATCCGGACGACCGCAAGAGCGACGCGATGCACGCGGTAGCAGTATCGTATGCGGGCAGGTACAATGCGCGGACGGGGCATATCGGCCACGTGTTTCAGGAGCGGTTTTGGGATTCGCCCATTAAGTCAGAAGTATATTTACTCGAGGCAATTCGATACATTCATCTGAATCCACAAAAAGCGGGACTGGCGGCATACGACGAATATCCCTGGAGCAGCCATCGCGAGTATCTAATGAGTGCCAGGTCACGGCCGCATGTTACCGGCAGCGTTGTCGGTGTTTTATTCCCAACACCTCGCTCATACCTTCGGCTCATGGAAAGTACGCCGTCGCTTCCCTATCGCCCCAGCGCAACAGCCAAGGTTCGCGAGGAAGATCTATGCGAATTTGGCACGGCAATCGTGCAGAGTGTCGCAGGATGTGCTCCGACGGAACTCAAATCCGTCTCCAAGCCACTTCGCAATGAGGCGATTCTCGCGCTTCGAAAACAAGGGCTAACGGTTAAGCAGGTTCAGCTGCTGACCGGACTGGGAACATGGATTATCAAGAACGCGTCGTAGCGTCGCGTTTGCCGAGTTACGGATACGGCGAAGCGCAGCTGTCTGCCGCGAGGCGCCGCCATTCGCCAGCGTCACCATGTCAAACAGAAAACGCTTCCGCTGAATAACATCCAACGGAAGCGTTTTCCCAGATAAAACCTACCAAAATAAACCTGTCCCTTTTTGGCAGGTTAGGCCTGGAAGGTGTCGCGGTCGGGCGCGAAGGACTGCATGGCCGCGATGGTGCGGTCGAAGAGCTCGGGAAGCTCCCAGCCCAACATCTCGGCGCCCTGCGAAATCACGTCGCGCGAGCAGCCGGCGGCAAAGCGCTTGTCCTTGAACTTTTTCTTGAGCGACTTAGTCGTAAAGTCCATGACGCTTTTGCTCGGACGCATGATCACGGCAGCACCGATCAGGCCGGTGAGCTCGTCGCAAGCAAACAGGATCTTCTCCATCTGAAGCTCGGGCTTGGGCAGCGAGGCATTGAAATCGGACGTGTGCGTCTGAATAGCGCGAATGAGTTCGGGCGATGCGCCCTCGCCCTCGAGGATTTCTGCCGCATAGATGGTGTGGTTCACGGGGTCGTCCTCATGCTCCTCCCAATCCAAGTCGTGCAGCAGGCCGACGATGCCCCAAAACTCCTCGTTCTTGGGATCGAACTCGCGCGCAAAGTAGCGCATGGTGCCCTCGACCGTCTCGCCGTGGGTGATGTGGAACGGGTCTTTGTTGTGCTCGTTAAGCAGTTCGAACGCACGGTCGCGGGTGATTCCGGCGGAAAGCATCTGGGACATGGCAATACCTCCAGGTGAGTCGGTGCTAGGACACGGTGTCATTATCGTATATCGCCGTAGCTCAAGCCGAAAGGCAGAAAAGGTATACGGAGAAAAAAGCCGGGCAAACGTGTCGCCCGGCAAAACCGCAGATAAAACCTGCCAAAATAAACCTGTCCCTTTTTGGTAGGTTTAGGGGCGAACCTGGCCGGTGCCGCGGAGCTTGTATTTGTAGGTGGTGAGGGCCTCGGCGGCAAAGGGGCCGCGGGCGT
>DXZZ01000093.1:0-4886 GCA_019419425.1 Collinsella sp.
CAAGGTGACGTGAAACGAAAGGGCGCTGACCTTCTGGTCGCGCCCTTGAAGTTGAACGTCAGATTGTCCAAATGCGGCCCGCGCAGCGTCGCGCCGTTACGCGGTTTGGTAAAACCGCGTAACCCTACAGTTCAGTCACGACAACGCTGTTGTAGATCTCGTCCCAGCGGTCCATGACCAGGTGGCCGGTCTTGGGATCCATGGCGTTGAGCTTGCCGCAGGTATTGGCGGTCTTGAGCACTGTGACATCGTCGGCACCAGCAGCAATGGCATGCGCAAAGCCGGCGATGGTCGAGTCGCCGGAACCCGTCGCGTTCACAGCCGCAATCGCGGGCGTCTTGGCGCGGAACGCGCGACCCTCATGGAAGCCCACCGAACCGGCAGCACCCATCGAAACGACAACCCAGGGAATACCGGCAAAGCGGCCATCGGAGGCAAGCGCCTCGCGCAGGGCATCGACATCGTCGGTCGTAAAGGACGTACCCAGCAGGCCGTTAATCTCGGTCAGGCTGGGCTTTACGAGCTCGGGCTTAGCGTCGGACTCCAGCGCGGCCTCCAGCGATGCACCCGAAGTGTCGAGCAGCACCTTGGCGCCCGCCTCCTCGGCAATCTTGACGAGCTCGGCATAGTAGCCGGCATCGACGCCACGCGGCAGCGAACCCGAAAGCGTCACAACATCCGCCTTCGCTGCAAGCTCGGCGAACTTTGCCGTAAAGGCCTCGAGCTCGGCGGGTGCAATCTGCGGGCCGCTCTCCAGCAGCTCAGTCTGATTGCCCTCGTGCAGGATATTCAGGCAAATGCGCGTCTCGCCGGCGATGGGCACAAAGTCGTTCTTGACGCCGTCGGCATCCATAAGCTCGGCCATATAGGCACCCATGTGGCCGCCGAGCAGGCCGGTCGCGAGCACATCGTCGCCCAACTGCAGCAGCACGCGGCTCACGTTGAGGCCCTTGCCGCCAGCGGTCTTTTCGGGCGTCACGCGGTTCACGTCGTCGATAATCAGCTTGTCGAGTTGATAGCGCGTATCGATCGACGGGTTCATGGTAACGGTCAGAATCATGTTGAACTCCTGTTTCCGGGGCACGACACGCGCAGCCCCAAACATACGATAGCTCGTTAAAGGATCTCGATCTCAAAACCGCGAGTGACGGTCTCCCCCGGCTTGGCAACCAGGCAGCCACGCTTGTGCTCCAGAATATCGTCCTCGTCGGAGCAGGTGGACAGGCCGCCCCACGGTTCCACGGCCACAAAGTCGCCCTCGGGCTTGCTCCACACAATCAGGTATGGCATATCAGGGAACGTCAGGCGCACGCCCTTGTCCTCGGTTTTCTTGGTCAGCGTAACCACGCGACTGTCGAGCACGTCAAAGATGGTCTCCGCGAAGTCGAAGAGTTCGTGGGTCAGCGGCAGGTTCTGACCGATCATGGGGTTCTTGCTGCGATGCTCGACATCAATCAGGCCCGTCGAGGGAACGGCAGTACAGAGCTCGGCGGCCTCACGCTGATCAAAACGAAGCTCATAGTCGTCATAGGACTCGTCCTCGTCGAGCGGGCACTTAAAGCCGGGGTGGCCACCCACAAAAAACGGCATGTCCTCGGTGCCCTCATTGGTCACCTCGTACGACACGGCCACCTTTTCCGAATCGATCGTGTAACGAGCAACAATCTTAAACGGATACGGATACTGCTCGAGCAGCTCGGCGTGGTCGGCAGAGCTTAGGCTCAGCGCAACCATGTTGTCACCCTGCTCCTCGAGCTTCCACTCCTGCTTGCGGGCAAAGCCGTGGCGGGCAAGCTTGACCTCGCGGCCGCCCATGGTCATCGCGCGACCGTTACGAAGGCCGCCGCAAATCGGAAAGCAAATGGGCGCCTGGCCCGACCAGACCGAAGGATCGCCCTGCCACAGGTACTCGCGACCGTTGGCTTTAATCGAAGTGAACGATCCGCCAGCCGTGCTCAGTGTCACACGAACAGAACCGTTATCAAGAACAAACTCCATAGGAGCCTTCCCTTTCGTACGCCAGCCCGCCGAGTCAATAGGGCTGATAGAAAACCGGCCCGCGCCCCCTCACAGAAACGCGAGCCGTCAACGGACTAGTAAATTACGCCGGATACCCGCTAGTCATGGTATTCGCCGCGGTCCCACTTCTCGAGGAACTCGTCAAAGAAGTGCGGGTCAGCCTGAGCCTCGGCGTCGGCCTTATTGCAAGCGTCGATCTTGGCGATCAGGGCATCGTGCTCGGGGGTCTTCTCGTAGGGCTCCTCCAGGAAGGCAAGCATGATGTCGGCCATCAGGAACTCACCGGTAATCTTGCCGCCAAAGCCCACGATGTTGGCGTTGAGCTCGCGACGGGCATACAGGGCAGAGGTCATGTCGCGAACCAGGGCGCAACGGGCGCCGGGAACCTTGTTGACGGCGTTGGTGATGCCGATGCCGGTGCCGCACAGGGCCACGCCAAAGTCGGCCTTGCCGCTGGCAACAGCCTCGCCCACGGCCTTACCGTAGATGGGATAGTGCGTACGGGTGTGGCTGTAGGTGCCGCAGTCGAGCACCTTGTAGCCAGCCTGCTCCAGGCGGTCGGCCAGATAGATCTTCTCGTCCGTAACGATATGGTCGCAACCGATTGCGATGGTCTTCTTCATCAGAACGTCCTTTCGTCTGAATTCACAAGTTGAGATAGAAGTTCGAGTTCTCGGTGGCTCTCGTTAGGCCATCTTGTTGAGCATGTCGACACGGATCTGGTGACGGCCGCCGGCGTACTGGGCGCGCAGGAACTCGCGGGCGATCTTCTTGGCGACCTCGGTGCCCACAACGCCCGGGCCCATGGTGACCATGCGCGAGCCGTTGTGCTCGCGGGTCATGTAAGCGGAACGCTCGTCGGAAATGTTGGCGACGACCATGCCCTTGATCTTGACGGCGGCCATATAGGAGCCGACGCCGTACTTATCGAATGCGAAGCCCTGGGAATCCTTGTGCTCCAGCAAGTCCTTGGCAACGGCGGTCGCGGAATCGACAAAGTCCGCAGCAGGGGTCTCGGAATAGTCGACGACCTCGTGACCGTCAGCGATGAGCATCTCCTTGATGGACTCCTTCATCGACATACCGTCGGCATCGGAAGCGATTACAACCCTCATGACATCCTCCTTGAGAGATACGCAGGTGCGCAGTTTCTGTTTGGAAGTGTTGAACCGCGTTCAGGTCCGGGCATCTGAATGTGCGGTTCTTCACTGTTCATGTTTATTTGAACACATTCGAACAGAGACTGCAACAATAATTTGTTTGTCTTTGTTCTTTTTTGAACAAATACCGTTCGCGGATGATTGGCGACCGTTTGGGCCCGGCGCGAACGTAGCGACCATGTGCTCAACAAACAAAAGGGCGGCCGAGAACGCATCTCGGCCGCCCTTCGGCGGTATGCCCCGGTATATACAGCTGTTTTAGCTACTCGAACTGCCCACCCTTTTTGGCGTGCTTGGACGGAGCACTCAGAAAGCGGCCCGTCAAATAGTTCGCCGGGCCGGAAATATCAATCCCCAGCAGTACGTGACCCAGCCACAGAAACGCTGCGAGCACCAGCAATGGAATCACGCACGAAGTCACGATCATCACGATGACGCCTTCGATTAGGTCGGTCACCTGCTGCACAATCTCGTCGGTCATCTGCTTGGCGCCGCTGGTCACCGACGCGACGAGACCCGAGGCGCCGTCGGCAAGCTGCTCAAGCACGTTCTTGGGCTCTGCGGACTCGGTCTTTTTCTTGCTTGTTTTGGAGCTATCGCTATCTGCCGCACTCGCAGCGTCGGCCGCCTTTTGCTCGGCCGCCTCGATGCTCACTCGATACGTTTCGTCGACCTTTTGCGACACCCATACGCTTGCAGGCACCAAGGCCATTCCGATCATGGAGACCACCAGCACGCGAGTCGCCACGCGGCGTAGGACGGCGCTCGTGCTCCAGCGTCCGTGAATGCCAAGCGACACCGCAAAGAGCACCAACGCAAACGGGATTAATATGCCCAAGCCAACCGACCACAAAATGGTCAGCAGATATTTCTCGAGGTAGAGCACGGCAAGCACGATGCCCAGGTTACCCGAAAGCTGTGCAAGCTGCTCGGCGACTGGCGTTCCCGTATCGCCCGGCAGCGCAGTGATACCCGCAGATAGGGCGACGCACGAAGTCGTGAGCGCCAAAACATTGCCCTTCTTTTGATCGATGACCTCGATGGTGGAGTCCCAAGTCTCGGTATCGGCAAAATGCGGACGAGCTACAAAGCTCGACAACAGCGCCAGTACCACGAGCGCAACGATGATACCGATCTGCAGCTTTTTATTTACGCACACGACATCGGACAGGCTGGGCTGCAGCTCGGTTACCGTCGTGTGCTCGGTTATCTGGACAGAACGCCCATGAGCCATCTCGCGCGCGTCTCTCTTTTGAATCGATCCATTGTCCGGCATTTGGATACCTCCTCATTCCGGCCTGTATTGCGGATGGAATTATACCCACCCAGTAAAAAGCCGAACGGCAGGCGGCGCACCAGGCTGCTGCATGACCCGCCCGCCATGAAATGGGCCTATCTACTACGTTTAACCGCCTATCTCCGACCATGCCACAAAGCGAAAAACCAAAACCGCAGGTAGAACGCCTGCAGTTTTTCATGAAACGTAGTTGTGTTCGGGGGTACCGGGTTAAACGTAGTAGATGGGCCAATTTCGTGGCGAGTACTGCTAACCGATCCTCCGGGGACGGGAAAAGCGGGGCATTTTGGCCTGTCGACCCCTATTTCGCCGCAACCTAGATAGGTGGGATACAGAAAAAGCCCTGCCGCGGATAGCGGCAGAGCTTTTGGAAGGGGACTTGGTTGTGCGGGCTCGTTAGGCGAGCTTGG
>DXZZ01000094.1:0-4886 GCA_019419425.1 Collinsella sp.
AAACGAAAGGTGAAACAATGACTGTTTCCAAAGAGCGCAAGGCGGAGCTGACCGCCCAGTTCGGTAACTCCCCGGTCGATACCGGTAACCCCAAGGTTCAGGTCGCCATCCTGTCCGAGCGCATCAAGGAGCTGACCGAGCACATGAAGTCCCACCAGAAGGACTTCCACACCCGTCGTGGCCTGCTCATGCTCGTTGGCCGCCGCCGTCGTCTTCTCTCCTACATCAAGAAGAACGACATCGTCGAGTACCGTGAGCTCATTAAGGCTCTGGGCATCCGCGACAACATCCAGTAACGGATTTGTACATGCTAAGAGCGTCCTGCGCAGCGGGGCGCTCTTTTTGTGTAAGGGCGTGAACAATCACGCTCTGAAGCGTGGCGGGGGCAGGGGGCCCGCGTCACATGAGAAGCCCGCAGGCAAGGGGCCTGTGGGGTAAAGGAGAACAATGACACTCGTATCCAAGACCTTTGAGCTGTACGGCAAGACCTACACCTTTGAGTCCGGTGAGCTTGCCAAACAGGCCACCGGCGCTTGTCTGGTCAAGCAGGGCGACACCACGATGCTCGACACTGTGGTCGTCTCCAAGGAGCGCAAGAATTACGACTTCTTCCCGCTGACCGTCGACTTCAACGAGAAGATGTACGCCGCCGGCCGCATCCCGGGCGGCTACCTCAAGCGTGAGGGCCGTCCCAGCGAGAAGGCCACGCTCACGGCTCGTATGATCGACCGCCCGATCCGCCCGAGCTTCCCGGACGGCTTCCGCAACGAGGTGCACATCGTCGCCACCTCGCTCGTCGCCGACCAGGTTAACCCCTTCGACGTCATCAACGTCATGGGCGCTTCGCTGGCCATGACGCTCGGCGGCGTGCCCTTCGAGGGCCCGCTTGCCTGCGTGCGCATCGGCCGTAACGTGGAGACCGGCGAGTTTATCGTCAACCCCACCTATGAGGAGCGCGAGAACTCCGACCTGGACCTGGAGCTGGGTGGCTCTGCCGACTTCATCTCGATGGTCGAGGCCGGCGCCGAGGAGATCTCCGAGGACGACATGCTCGCCGCCATGAAGTTTGGCCAGGAGGCCCTCGCTGCCTTCTGCCAGGCCCAAGAC
The DNA here is from genome assembly GCA_019419425.1 of Collinsella sp. GTDB lineage: Bacteria > Actinomycetota > Coriobacteriia > Coriobacteriales > Coriobacteriaceae > Collinsella. The sequence continues at coordinate 1,108 of DXZZ01000094.1, forward strand.
GAGTTCGTCGCCGAGTGGGAGCAGGTCAACGGCGCCATCGTCAAGAAGGAGTACCCGCTCGACCAGCCCGTTGAGGAGGTTCAGGAGCGCATCTTCGCCCACTACGACGAGATGGCCGCTGCCCTGCGCGACGCCGACAAGCTTTCCCGCATCGGCAAGGTCGAGGCTCTGAAGGAGTCCATCCGCGCTGAGTTCACCGACGAGGAGCAGGCCGCCTGGGAGCGCGAGATCCCCGTGGCGCTTAAGAAGCTCGAGAAGAAGGCCATGCGCACCATGGTCGTCGAGACCGGCGAGCGTGTCGACGGCCGTGCCGCCGACGAGATCCGTCCCATCATGGTGAAGGACAACTACCTGCCGCTCGTTCACGGCTCCGGCCTGTTCCAGCGTGGCCAGACTCAGGTGCTCTCCGTCCTGTCGCTCGGCATGCTTAACGAGGGCCAGCGTCTGGATACCATCGAGCCCACCGAGGGCAAGCGCTATATGCACCACTACAACTTCCCGCCGTTTTGCACCGGCGAGACCGGCCGCATGGGCAGCCCCAAGCGCCGCGAGATCGGTCACGGCAACCTTGCCGAGCGCGCCCTGCTTCCGGTGCTCCCCGACGAGAACGAGTTCCCCTACGCTATCCGTGTGGTCTCCGAGGTCATGGAGTCCAACGGCTCCTCTTCGATGGCTTCGACCTGCGGCTCCACGCTCGCCCTTATGGACGGCGGCGTGCCCATTAAGCGCCCCGTCTCCGGTATCGCCATGGGTCTGATCCAGGAGGAGGGCAAGACCGTGGTCCTGTCCGACATCCAGGGTCTCGAGGACTTCCTGGGCGACATGGACTTTAAGGTCACCGGCACCACCGAGGGCATCACCGCCCTGCAGATGGACAACAAGGCCACCGGTCTTACCTTCGACATCCTGGCCCGCGCCCTGCAGCAGGCCAAGGAGGGTCGCGCCTTCATCCTGCAGAAGATGCTCGATGTGATCCCCGAGCCGCGTCATACCACGCGCAGCACCGCTCCACGCATCGTCTCCATCCAGGTTCCGACCGATAAGATCCGTGACGTCATCGGTTCTGGCGGCAAGGTCATCCGCGGCATCCAGGACGAGACCGGCGCTTCGGTCGACATCCAGGAGGACGGCACCGTCTTTGTCGGCGGCACCGGCGAATCCGTCGATCAGGCCGTCGAGCGCATCAAGCTCATTATCAAGGTTCCCGAGCCGGGCGAGGAGTACGCCGGTCGTGTTGTCTCCATCCAGCCGTTCGGTGCCTTCGTGAACCTGCTGCCCGGTAAGGACGGCCTGCTGCACATCTCCCGCGTCGCCAAGGGTCGTGTGGAGAAGGTCGAGGACGTCCTCAACGTGGGCGACGAGGTCAAGGTCGTCGTCATCGAGGTTGACGATCGCGGCAAGATCTCGCTCGATCGTCTCGACAAGCCCGAGGCCCCGGCTCGTGCCGAGGGTGCCTCCGAGGGCGACGGCGAGCACTTCCAGCGTCGTGAGCGTCCGCGCCGCGAGCGCTCCGAGCGCAGCGACCGTCCGCGCCGTCCCGGCGACAACGGAGGCCGCAAGCCCCGCCGCCACCACGACGCCGAGTAACAGCAACACATAAGCAGCTCAATAAAGGGCGACTCCACCATGGAGTCGCCCTTTTGCTATTCCCGGCGGGGTCCGCGGGTAAAGTTTCCTGCTCTACAGTCCTGCTCACGACGGAGGCCACATTAAGTGGCCTCCTGTTCGTGCGGAACTCGCGATAAACTTTACCCGCGGCGCCCGCCGGGAATAGCAAAAGGTCTGGTTGCTGCGGGTTGCGATTTTGTCAGACAGTCTATTCAGTTATTTGAATTCAGATCTTTTGACAATCGCATGCGCGTCATTGCCCCAGATAAAACCGACCAAAATAAAGCTGTCCTATTTTGGCAGGTCTGGTCTCAGCGGGCCCGGCACGGGCTAAGTTTATCGCGAGTTCCGCACGCAAAGGAAAGCACTTAATGTGCTTTCCGTCTTGCGCAGGACTGTAGAGCAGGAAACTTAGCCCGTGCCGGGCCCGCTGAGACCAGACCGGCGGGATAGACCGGTTCAGATGGGGCTTTGATGCATGGGTGGTCTGTTGTTGTGCAAATGGGTATCATATTGTGGTTATCGCATCAACTCTGTGATGCATGTTTGTACGTTCCCGGCGGTCGGTTTGCCAGAAGCGCCCCGTCGGTTGTTCCAGACCCGTTTCGAAGAAAGGAAACCACACTAACCTATGGCAGCTAAAAAATCATCTCCCTTGAAGATCATCCCGCTCGGCGGTCTTGACGGCATCGGCAAGAACATGACGGTCTTCGAGTGCGGCGACGACATGGTGCTCGTCGACGCCGGTCTTATGTTCCCGGATGACTCCCAGCCCGGTATCGACCTGGTGCTTCCCGACTACACCTATGTTCTGGAGAACGAGGAGAAGCTCCGCGGTATCATCGTTACTCACGGCCACGAGGACCACACCGGTTCGCTTCCGTACCTGCTGCAGGACCTCAACAACAAGGTGCCCATCTTCTCGAGCAAGCTGACGCTCGGTTTTATCGAGGGCAAGCTCTCCGAGTTCCGCATCCGCGCGCCTAAGTTCCGCGAGGTCAAGGGCGGCAGCCATGTCAACCTCGGCGGTATCTCGCTCGACTTCTTCTCGATGACGCACTCCATCCCCGGCGCTCTGGGCGTGTTCATCCGCACCAATCAGGGCACCGTTATGCACACCGGCGACTTTAAACTCGACCAGACGCCCATCGATGGCGTCACGCCCGACTATGCCGCTATCAGCCGCTTTGCTAAGCAGGGCATCGACCTGCTGCTTTCCGACTCCACCAATGCCACGGTTCCCGGCTTTACCAAGTCCGAGGCCGAGGTTGGTCCCAACCTACTGCACGCCATCAAGAGCGCCCCGGGTCGCGTGTTCGTCGCATCGTTCTCGAGCCACATCCATCGTTTGCAGCAGATCTGCGATGCCGCCCGCAAGTGCGGCCGTAAGGTCGTTGTGACCGGTCGCTCCATGCTCACGAACACCCGCGTGGCGCGCGAGCTCGGTTATCTCAACATCGATGACGCTGATATCATCGATGCCTTCGATATTGATAACCTGCCCGATGACAAGATCGTCGTCATGTGCACTGGTTCGCAGGGCGAGCCGCTGTCGGCCCTGTCCCGCATGGCCAATGGCGAGCACAAGACGCTCTCCATCCACGAGGGCGATACCGTTATCCTCTCGGCAACTCCCGTTCCCGGCAACGAGAAGGCCGTCCAACAGGTCGTCAACAGCCTGGCCAAGCTTGGTTGCGATGTTTGGGATAAGTCTCGCGCCCTCGTCCACGTCTCCGGCCACGGCAGCCAGGAGGAGCTCAAGCTCCTGATGGCTATGGCCAAGCCCACCTACTTTATGCCGGTTCACGGTGAGGCCGTGCACCTGCGGGCACACGCCCAGCTCGCCCGCAAGATGGGCCTTAAGGACGATCATATCTTTATCCTCGACAACGGTGACACGCTCGAGATGCGCGGCGGTATCGTCAAACGCGGTACGCCCGTCGAGTCCGGCGTCGTCTATGTCGACGGTCTGCGCATCGGTGACACCGATCCCATCGTTCTGCGCGATCGCCAAAAGCTCGCCAACGACGGTATGGTCACGGCCGTTGCCATCGTCTCGCTCAAACACAAGAAGATCGAGGCTATCGAGTTCTCGGGCCGCGGTGTTTCGTTTGCTATCGACGACCAGTTCTCCGAGGATGCCTCCGCAGCCATCATGAAGACGATCGAGA
>DXZZ01000095.1:0-1763 GCA_019419425.1 Collinsella sp.
CAGGTCGGCAATGCCGATCTTGTTGCCGCAGGACGGGCACTCAAACACACGCTGCGTTGACTCGCCCTCAAAGGACGCTCCGCAGAAGGGGCAAGGAATGCTCACATGCGTGGCCTCTTGGAACTCCTGCGCCGTGCCGCGATCCTCCCACAGCAGATGTTCCAGAACCGACTGATTGCGCCAGTGCGAATTGAAGAAATACCAGTCCGGGTCCTCCGGGCGCTCGAGTTGCGACACATGCGTGAGCTTGAGCAGTCCATCCACCACCGTCAACGGCGTATGGCGAATGCCCAAAGCGCTCTTGGGCTCTCCGGCGTCCGCCTGCCACGGAATGACCGCGCCGCAATAGGCGCACTCAAAGCTGCGCTTAGCCTGGTGCGAGTACATAGGGCCGCCGCAGTTTTGGCATTTAATGGCAAACATCTCGTCCATGGAAACGTCCTCCTTTGCACAGGGGCTGTCGACATTAAGTATGCCGAGCAAACAGGCACATGCCCATACCCATGTGGCCCAAAATGGACCACCCAGGCAGACGAGAAGGCTCGCTCGTTAGCACCGGCAGACTATTGCTGCATTTTCTGAGCATCGGTGCACGGCGCCCCTGCGCGAGCTACACTATCCCCTTAAACATGACTGTGAGGACGACCGCTATGCTATTTGTAAATCGGCTGGTACATACGCTTGTTCCCGGCAGCGAGGGCGAGCCGGTCGATGTATCTTGCCGCACCAACGCGGGCTTTGCCGCAAGCCTCATCTGCATTGGCCTCAACATCACCCTGTGCCTGGCCAAGGGCATCGCAGGCCTGCTCGCCGGCTCCGTCTCGCTTGTCGCCGACGCCTTCAACAACCTCTCCGACGCCTCGAGCAACATCGTGAGCCTGCTCGGGTTCCGCCTTGCCAGCCGCCCGGCAGACGAAGGCCACCCCTATGGCCACGGTCGCTACGAGTACCTAGCCGGTCTGTTCGTCGCCGTCCTGGTTTGCGCCGTCGGCATCAACCTGATCCTCGAGTCGGTCACTAAGATCATCAAGCCTTCCCCCACTGCATATTCGGTGCTCTCCTTAGCCGCCCTCGTCTTGTCCATGCTCGTTAAGCTCTGGATGGCCGCGTTCAACCGCACGTTGGGCGACCGCATCGACTCGGAGACGCTCATCGCCACAGCGCAGGACTCCAAAAACGACGTCATTACCTCGGGCTCGGTCTTGGTGGCGGCGCTTATTTCGCAGACGACCGGCTTTGACCTCGATGGCTGGGCAGGCCTGGGTGTGGGCATCTTTATCTGCATCAGTGGCATGGGCCTAGTGCGCGACGCCATCAGCCCGTTGCTGGGGCAAGCGCCCGACCCCAAGCTCGTCCAGGCAATCCGCGACAAGATCATGTCCTATCCGCAGGTCTTGGGCACACACGACCTCATGGTGCACGACTACGGCCCCGGTCGTCAGTTTGCCAGCGCCCACGTGGAGATGCCCGGCGAGGGCGACGCGTTTGAGCACCACGAGATTCTGGACACCATCGAGCACGACATCAAGCGCCAGATGGGCATTGGTATCACGCTGCACTGCGACCCCATCGCGACAACCGGCGATGACTTGCGCGGCTGGGTCAAGCGCGGCGTCATGCAGATCGATCCCGCGCTCTCCATCCACGACCTTCACGAACACGATGGCTTTGTGTCGTTTGACCTGGTGCGTCCCGACGACTTCGACATATCCGACGAGGAGCTGCTGGAGCTCGTCACGCGAATCGTGCACGAGCGCCGGCCC
>DXZZ01000095.1:1863-3868 GCA_019419425.1 Collinsella sp.
ATCCGACGAGGAGCTGCTGGAGCTCGTCACGCGAATCGTGCACGAGCGCCGGCCCGACGCCTCGTGCGTCGTCACATTTGACTCGGGCTTTAGTTCACCCGAGCGTCCGGCCGAGCAGCTGTAATCGACAGCAAAACGGGACGCAGGACCGCCGACCAACGCGCCTACGCGCCTGGTCACGCGATCCTGCGTCCCGTTTTTGTTTGCACTGCTAAGGCTCTAGCCGCTCGACCGCTAGTTTCCCTGCGCGCCCGAGATGCCGTTTTGCAGGGCGTTCCAGGCATCCGTCGCCAAGCCGCCCAAGTTCTGCGCGGCATCGCCCAGGTTTTGTGCCGTATCGCCCAGCTCTTGCGCCTTGTCTCCCAACTCCTGTGCCTTGTTGCTCAAGTCCTCCAGCGTATTGGAGCTCGAGCTGTCGGTACCGCTTTGTCCGTCGGACGAGTTGCCCGAGCTGTTCTTGTGCGTGAGCTGAATTTCGAGGTTGCCGCTGTCGTTATAGTAGGCAGAAGTAACGACCCAGTTGGCATCGACGACAGGCGTTGAGCCATCATCGGTCAGGACCACGGCATTCGAAAGATCGGCACCGCGCGACTTGAGGATCTTCTTGGCGTTGGACCAGTACTGCCCCGGAATATCGCTCAGATCGACGGTACTAGACGAGGCGAACGCGGTTTGCTCGGCAGTGGTATCGGCCGTTGAACTCCCTCGCTTGTTGAGCATGCCCGACACGATGGCAAACACAACCGACAGCGCAAAGAAGATCGCCAGTACGATGAGGATCTTCTTGATCACGCTCGACGAACGCGACGGCTTCTTCTCCTCGTCCTCGCCATACTGCGGAATCGACTTGGGGTACTCGCGATACGGCTCGCGCGCATATCGGTCGCGCGACTCGTAGCGCGGCTGTGCCGTGCGCGGCATATATGTCGTCTGCTGAGGTTGCGGAATGGGGTTTTGCAGCAAGTCATCATAAGGGTTTGCCGCCGCGCTTCCGTAGGGACTCTGCGACGAGGCGCCATACGGGTCCTGCGCCGCGTTCCCGTAATTCACAACGCGCGTGGGATCGGCCGACGCCTGCGTCGTATCGGGGGCAGCGTAGCCGGGATTCGGCACGACGCGGGTCTCATCGGCGCCATTGCCCGTCCGCGGGGAGCCGTAGCCACCCATTACGGTCGTCTTATCCTGGTCCATGCAACGATTCCTTTCCGTCGCCCGTAAGCATCAAGTTATCCATGCATTCTACCCGCGCAAAAGCCTATGATGGGCAAAGCCCGTCGGTATCTACAAGACATGCGCGGCCGACGGTCACAAGCGAATCGAGGAACGTCATGGCAAAAAGCAAGCTCATCAAGGACACGACGCGCGCCGAACGCGAGGAGATCATTAAGCTGGCGCTCGCGGGCTGCGGCAACGGCAGCTGCGATAACTGCGGCAGCTGCAGCTTGGGAGCAGGCGATCCATATGGCACCTACCAGCCCTACATTGACGGCGAGATGGAAATCGCCGACATCAACATGATGGTCGCCGAGCGCAACGCCATACTCTTCGGCCTCCAGCGCGGTTAATGATCCCTTCTTGGGCTGTGCACCAAAAAATGCGCCCATCTACTACGTTTAACCCAAGGGTGCCAACCATAGCCATATTTGCGTTAACAAAACCGCAGGTAAACGTCTTGCCGCATTGTTAAAACACGCTCCATGGTCGGTCCAACCCTGGTAAACGTAGTAGATGGGCGCTTTTCGTGGCGCGGCTGGCCCAGATAGCTTATTTCGGAGCCAATTTGCATCAAAAAGTCCCCGGTGGCTCTGCGTTTGCGCCACCGGGGACCGTTCAGTTCACTTTCTGCAGTCTCGTCTTACTCGTTAATAATATACGCATGGCGAGGATACTCGGGGGTCACGTCCTGGCCACTGGAATAGCTCGAGTCAAAAGCATGTGCCACCAGATCGTGTGTACCCCATGCATCGCAGTCAAATACACCGGTATCGAGGACAACGATATAGCC
>DXZZ01000095.1:3878-4869 GCA_019419425.1 Collinsella sp.
TCGGTAAAGTTATCGTCATCGTCGATGTTGTCTTCGGACACGGAGTCTATGTCCGGCTTTGCCGTCTTGATTGCCTGCTTGGCCTCGCTCTTGAGGGTATCAAACGAGAGCCCATGCTGCGCAAGCGAATCCTCGAGCGAAACTTGCTCACCCGTCTTGAGATTGTAGTACGCCGACCTTGTCTTCTGCACCGATCGATACGGAGGCTGATAACTGCTGGTGAACGTACGCACGCAGGCGATATCGCCGTCGATCGAGACGATCTCGGCGGTATACATCATGGTAACGCGGCTGTCCTCGTCATCCATCGAGGCCTGCTTGCTCGCATCGAGCGTGTCCGCAACGAGCTGGACCATATCCTTGTTAAACTTGGCGACACCCACGCCCTGGCCTTTCACCTGGGGATAGGTCCACGTGGCCGTGATCTGGCATGTGTCATCGGGGGACGGATTCAGCGGGCCTTCGCCAACTGCAGCCGTAAAGTCGACATCCTGCGTGGCAGAGACGGCCTCGTAGCTCGTCTGCGCATCGTCGCCGGCATCCTTCGACTTCAGCTGCTCCAGCGTCGTGGCGACCGAGGCGATGGTGCTGGCTACGCTCTCCTCGGTGCTGGTAAGCACAGCGCTCAGCTCGGACACTTCATTGGTGCCGGCAATCTTCGAATCGCTTATCGGTGCCGGACCGGCAACGGCGCCAAAAGCCTTACCATCGTAGGCATCAAATTCGCACTCATAGCCATCACGAGATTCGTCCATCCCGACTGGAACCTCTTTGACGTTGATCTTCTCCCCGTCATGCAAATATCGCCTGAACCCATAGGTGCCATCGTAATCGTATACACGGAGCGAAACGCCAACGCACATAACGTCAACCCAGATATCGGGCTCATATACTTTCTCGATTTTGCCGTCGCGGTATGCCCAAACTTCGGCCTTAGCGGCGGTCAAGACGGCAAACGAGCTGTTCACCGACAAGATCCTCGAGTACCAAA
>DXZZ01000096.1:0-4818 GCA_019419425.1 Collinsella sp.
CGCAACGCGTTGCGCTGAGTCCTGAGTCTGTTGCAATGAAGATGAGAATCAAGGTAAAAAGGACAAGCGCCGCCGAGGTCTGTTCGGCGGGCTCTTTGGGTAACTGTCGCATCGCTGCATCTGTATACTAGGCACGTGTTAGACGCGTTGCGAAATGAGGACAGAGACGATGATGTGGTTTACCGCCGACCTGCACCTGGGCGATACGAATATCTTGCACGACATGGATCGACCGTTTGATTTGGTCGAGGAGATGAACCGCAAGGTCATCGATGCCATCAATGAGTGCGTGGCTGTGGACGACCGCCTCTATATCTTGGGAGACTTTACCTATCGTTTGCCCCTGGCGGAGGCGGTGCGCCTGCGCGAGTGCATCGAATGCCAGAATGTGACGCTCATCCGTGGTAACCATGACAGCGACTGGGAAGATTCCGACGTACCGCAGATTTGGGAAGACGTGCGCGATTACCTGGAGATTGCTCCTGGCTATGCCAAGGGCCATCGCCTGGTTTTGAGCCATTACCCCATGCTCAGCTGGAACGGCAAGGCGCGTGGCGCCATCATGCTACACGGGCATATCCACAGCAGGGGAGACCGCACCAACGTGCGCAACCGCGATCGCGAACGCCCTATCTTTCGCTACGATGTCGGTCTCGATGCCAACGAGTACAAGCCCGTAAGCCGCGATCAGATTCTTAGCTTCTTTGGGTTATAGGGCGCCAGAGCCACCACAAAGGGGACAGGCACCTTTGTGGTGGCTCTGGCGCCGTTGCCATTATGACAGCGGCGCCTTTTTTGTCCGCGCGGCGCGGTAGAGTGTAGACGGTTTAAATTTGCGTCCATCGAGGAGCTGCCATGAACGAGATCAAGTGCCCGCATTGCGGCGAAGTGTTTAAGGTCGATGCGTCCGGCTATGCAGATATCGTCAAACAGGTGCGCGATGCCGAGTTCTCGCGCGATCTTGATGAGCGTGTGAAGGCGGTCCAGCGCGAGGGCGAGCAGGCGCTGGAGCTTGAGCGTTCGCGTTCGACGGCTGCCTTGCAAAAGGCAGAGTCTCAGCGCGACGCTGAGCTCGTAGAGCAGAAGAACGCTGCGGCTCAACAGCTGGCGCAAGAAGTCGCCAAGCGCGATGCCGAGCTTGCCGAGCTACGCGCCAAGCTCGAGGGCGCTGCCGCAGAGCGCGAGAGCGCAAGCCAGCGCGCGGCGGTTGAGGCCCGCGCCGATGCTCAAAAGGAGAATGCCGAACTGCAGCGCGAGATCGACAACCTGCGTGCGCAGTTGGGGCGCAAAGATGATGAAGCCAGGCTTGCCGAGGCAGCGGCACGCAATGCTGCTCAAAACGACCTGTCCGCACGTGATGCCCAGATTGCCGAGCTGCAAGCCAGGCTCGCCGCGGCGGACAAGGCCCAGGAGATGGCGCTTGCTGCTGCTGCGGCCGAGTCGCAGCGTGAGCTCGAGGCCGCTCGCAGCGAGGCCGAACGTACGCTTGCTGACTATCGCGCGAAGGTTCAGGAGAAGTTTTCCGTCGCAAAGGCTCAGTCCGAGCAGGAGGCCGAGGGTCTGCGTGCTCAGCTGCGCGAACAGGAACTGACGGCCAAGATGAACCTATCGGCGGCGGTCGCCGCGGCGGAGCGTGAGCGTGACGAGGCCCGCGCCAAGCTCACGAGTGAGCTGGCGGTGCGCGATTCACGCGAGGAGCAGGCCAAGGCGGCACACGAGCTCGAACTTGCGCAGACCAAGCGCGCGAACGAGGAACTGATTCGCTACAAGGATGAAGAGATTGAGCGCCTTAAGGACATGAAGGTCCGCCTGTCCACCAAGATGGTGGGCGAGTCGCTCGAGCAGCACTGCGAGACCGAGTTTAACCGCCTGCGCATGACGGCGTTTCCCAACGCGTATTTCGAGAAGGATAACGATGCATCCGAGGGTACCAAGGGCGACTTTATCTTCCGCGAGTGTGACGAGAGCGGCAACGAGATCATTTCGATCATGTTCGAGATGAAAAACGAGAACGACGAGACCGCGACCAAACACAAGAACGAGGATTTCTTTAAGAAACTCGATCACGATCGTCGCCAGAAAGGCTGCGAGTATGCGGTGCTCTGCACCCTGCTGGAGCCCGAGAGTGACCTCTATAACGCGGGTATCGTCGACGTGAGTTACCGCTATGAGAAGATGTACGTGATCCGCCCGCAGTTCTTCATTCCCATGATTACGCTCCTTCGCAACGCCGCTATGGGTTCGCTTCGCTATAAGCAGGAACTGGCGGAGTACAAACAGCAGAATATCGATGTCACGAACTTCGAAGCCAAGATGGAGAAGTTCAAGGATGGCTTCTCGCGCAACTACAACCTGGCGAGCAAGCAATTCGAGTCGGCAATCAAGGAGATCGATGCCGCCATTAAGCAGCTCGAGAAGACCAAGGACGATTTGCGCCGCAGCACCGAGAACCTACGCTTGGCCCACAACAAGGCCGATGAGCTTACCATTCGCAAGCTCACATGGGGCAACAAGACCATGAAGGCAGCGTTTGACGAGGCGCGCGAGGCTGCGCCAGAGACAAACGAGGAGCCAGCCGAGGCGGATTCGTATGAGGTCGAGGATGCCGAGTAAGGCATAGCGGATAGTGAAAAAGCGGGGCTGCTGGCGATGTTGCCAACAGCCCCGCTTCGTTTCGTCCCAATATGCTTGGCTAATCCTCGAGCAAATCCTCGATAAAACCGACGCGGTAGTTCTTGAAGATGGCCTCGCCACCGTCTTGCGTGGCGTCCAGATCGACATCGCCCATGATGCCAAAGTCGTGGTCGCCGTCCTCGTCGGCAAAAATCTGGTGCACGTGCCACACGTGGAGCGCCTTCTCGTCGGACTCGTCGATCGAGAACATAGCAGAGGAGCGCGCGTCGCCGTCGGTGAGAATCTCCTCGTGCTGCTCGTGGTAAGCGTCGAGTGCTTTTTTCCAGCGGATCTCGCTCATGCCCCAGTCGTCGTCGAGCTCGCCTAGGTCGCGCACGTGCCCGCGGGCGGCAAGGGTCACGCGGCGGAAGAGTGCGTTGCGCACCAGCAGGGTGCAGCCACGGCGGTCTGCCACGACTTCATCGATGCCCTGCGGCGGTGCGGCGTCGAGTGCAGCGGGGTTGCCGGCGTTCTCCCACTCATCCACCAGGCTCGAGTCGACCGAGCGCACCACAAAGCCCAGCCACGAGATAATGTCGCGCAGGCGCTCGTCACGCTTCTCGATGGGCACGGTGCGGTCGAGTGAACGGTAAGCCTCTGCCAGGTAGCGCAGTAAAATGCCCTCGGAGCGGGCGATGCCGAGCTTTTGAATGTAGCCCTTAAAATCGCTCGCGCTTTCCAGCATATCGCGCAGGACGCTCTTGGGAGAGAGCTGGTAGTCGTTTGCCCAGGGTACTTCCTGGCAGTACTTGTCAAAAGCGGCGTCGAGCAAATCCTCGAGCGGCTTTTCGTACGTGACGTCTTGAATGCGCTCCAGACGCTCCTCATACTCGATGCCGTCGGCCTTCATCTCGGCCATAGCGCGATCGCGTGCGGCACGCTCCTGCGCACGCAGCACTTGCTTGGGATCTTCGAGCGTCGCCTCGACCATTGAGATTAAATCCATGGTATAGGTCTCGCTCTCGGGATCGAGCAGCTCCAGCGCGGCAAGCAAAAACGGTGAGAGCGGCTGGTCGAGCGCAAAGTCCTCGGGCAGGTCGACCGTCAGCGCGTAGTCGATGTCCGGCGCGGCATCAGCCGGAGCGTCGGGTGCGGGCGGTACCTCGGTGCGCACGACGACGCCGGAGTCGATGAGCGTGGCGAAGATTTCGTCGGCGCGAACCTCGAGCTTAGCCTTTTCCTCGGGAGTCTGCAGGCTCGTCTCGATGAGGTCGTGTACGCGGGCGCGGGCGTCGCCGCCCTGCTCGACCACGCTAATCACCATGGAGTGTGTGATGCGAAGGCGCGGCTTGAGCGTTTCGGGCTGCGTCTCGATCAGGCGCTCAAAGGTCTGCTTGTTCCAGGTGACAAAGCCCTCGGGGGCCTTCTTCTTTTTAATCTTGCGGAGCTTCTTGGGGTCGTCGCCCGCCTTGGCCATGAGCTTGGCGTTCTCGATCTCGTGCTCGGGTGCCTCGGCAATCACCATGCCCTCGGTATCGAAGCCCGAGCGGCCGGCGCGACCGGCAATCTGATGAAACTCGCGGGTGCGCAGACGACGCATCTTGTAGCCGTCGAACTTGGTGAGCGCGGTGAGCACCACGGTATGGATGGGCACGTTGATACCGACGCCGAGCGTATCGGTGCCGCAGATGACGGGCAACAGGCCCTGTTGTGCCAAGCGCTCGACCAGCAGACGATAGCGCGGCAACATGCCAGCATGGTGCACGCCGACGCCGCATCCGAGCAAGCGCTTAAGAATCTTGCCAAAGGCCGTCGAGAAGCTCGTGCCCTTGGCCGCCTCCTTGATGGCCTCGCGCTGCTCCTTGCTGGCAATGCCAAAGTTGGCGAGGGATTGCGCCGTCGCAAGTGCGGCGTCCTGGCTAAAGTGCACGATGTAGAGCGGGGCCTCGCCGCGGCGCATTGCGAGCTCGACGGTGCCCTCGAGCGAGGTCGTCACGTAGTCGTAGCTCAGCGGCACGGGGCGTGGGGCATCGACGACCAGATCGCACGCGGCGCCGGTGTGCTCCTCGAGTGAGGCGGCGATCGCGGTGACATCGCCGAGCGTGGCGCTCATGAGCATGAATTGTGTGTGAGGCAGGGTGAGCAGCGGTACCTGCCAGGCCCAACCGCGATCGGGGTCGGCAAAGTAGTGGAACTCGTCCATGG
>DXZZ01000097.1:0-4743 GCA_019419425.1 Collinsella sp.
TCGACTATAGTAACAAAGATTTCCGTCGTGTGCTAGAGAAATTTTTACTTCTTTGGCACTTCGATGCGAACCGTGTTGGAAATGAGCTCCGTCGCGCAGGACCACCAGTCGTTTTGCTGGGCAGCGTCGGCAAGCCTTTCGGCCGTGGCGGCGGTGTCGCAAATGGCAAACGAGCAGGCACCCGATCCGCACACATCTACAGCAAAGGTGCCGTCCTGTTTACGCAGCCAATCGAGAACCGTTTGAATCTGCGGCTCCATCTGTGCGGAAATGACACCCAAGTTGTTATGGATGAGCGCATATGCCGTCTCGGCATCACCAGCACGCAAGGCGGAAGCTATCGCGCCGGGCTTGTCTGCGGGCACCGGGGCCTCGTCAAAACGTCGATAGGCTTCAATTGTCGAAACGCTCGCCTCGCGCGGCTTGACCAACACGACGGGCGTTGCGGGCAGCGCGGGGTACTCAGTTGCCAGCACGTCTCCCCCACCTACGTAAAACGCAGGGCTCGCGTGCAAAAAGAAGGGGACATCAGCACCAATGCCACGCGCAATGTAATCGAGCGCTGGGTCGGTGCGATCAATGCCCCAGAGCTCCGCCAAGGCGACAATGACCGCGGCCGCATCCGTCGAGGGGCCGCCCAAGCCGGCGCACAATGGAATGCGCTTCTCAATCGTCACGCAGATGTTTGCCTCGCGACCATAATGCTCGGCCATAGCAACCGCAGCCCGATACGCCGTATTCTTTTGCATGGGAAAATCTGATGCCGGAACCGTCTGAACGGCCAGCGCCTGCGCCGGCGTGACCGTCACGGTATCGGAAAGACCGACGGCTGCCATCAGAGAATCGACCCTGTGGTAGCCGCGGTCATCGCGCTCGGTATGAACCCCTAGGTAGAGGTTAATCTTTGCCGGCGCGGAAAGAGTCAGGGACCGATCGGTCACCGTTAATGCTCCTCGAGCTGATTGCCGAGCGGGGTAAAGATATGCTCGCCGCTCTCGGGATCGAACAGCTCGACCTGGCCGGTGAGGACATCGATATACTGGTAGGACTGACGCGACTTGCGGCCACGACGCTCGTCAACCTCGACAATGAAGACGGCCGGGTGGACGCTCTTGATGGTGCCCATGCGCTCGACGACGCGGGTACGGCCCATGTTGGCCTTAACCTTGACGCGATCGCCCACCATATCGGTCAGCTTCTCGTGGATGTCGTCGACGTGATTGACTTCCATCTCTTCCATGAACAGGGCCTCCAGAAGGTGCAATTCAAAAAGGGGATAATACCCCTAAGATAGACAAAACTCTAATACTATAGCACCCTGTTGTGGCCATACGCAAGCAGCTAAAAAACCCGGTCCCAAATTGACTACTTATAGACCATCGGTATCGAGGACGATGGTGAATGGGCCGTCGTTGACCAAGTCGACTTTCATATCGGCGCCAAAGATGCCGTGCGCCACGTGTTCGACATCTTGGCGAACGAGCGTCAGGAAGTACTCGTAGAGCTCGTTGGCGACATCGGGGGCGCCGGCATCCGTAAACGATGGGCGGCGGCCGTGACGGCAATCGGCGAACAGCGTGAACTGCGACACTACGAGAACCTCGCCGTCGACATCGGCAAGTGCCAGGTTGGTCTTGCCGTTCTCGTCCTCGTTAATGCGCAAGCCCCGGAGCTTGCCCCACAGTTTATCGGCCTCGGCGCGCGTGTCGCCGTGGCCCACGCCCAGCAGCACCAGATAGCCGCGCCCAATTTTACCCACGCACTCGCCGTCGACCGTCACGCCGGCGTTGAGTACGCGCTGCACCACCGCACGCACGGCTTACTCCTCGCCCGTCAGTTTGGCGGACAGATGCTCGAGCGCATGGAATCGATGGCTGATGGCGTTCTTCTCGTCCGCCGTCAGCTCGGCCATGGTCTTGCCCGGCGTGTCGACCGGCAGGAACAGTGGGTCGTAGCCAAAGCCATGATCGCCGCGGCCCTCGTGTGCGATAGCGCCCTCGCAGGCGCCCTCGCCATAAGTGACCAGGCCGTCCGTGTCGATAAGCGCGACGACGCTCATAAAACGCGCGGTGCGGTCCTCGTCGGCCACGCCCTCCAGATTCACGAGGAGCTTGGCGTTGTTGGCGGCATCGTCGCCGTGCACGCCCGCATAGCGTGCGCTGTACACGCCCGGCTCACCGTCCAGGGCATCAACGACCAGGCCCGAATCGTCGGCGATGGCCATAAGCCCCGTCTCCTCTACCGCGGCCTGCGCCTTGATGATGGCGTTCTCCAAAAACGTCGTGCCGTTTTCCTCGGGGTCCTCAAAATCACCCAGCTGACCCAACGCCACAAAGCGAACCTCGGGCATGACCTTGCCCAAAATGGCCTCGATCTCGGTGAGCTTATGGGCATTGCCCGTTGCCACGACGATGGTCGCCG
The DNA here is from genome assembly GCA_019419425.1 of Collinsella sp. Lineage (GTDB taxonomy): Bacteria > Actinomycetota > Coriobacteriia > Coriobacteriales > Coriobacteriaceae > Collinsella. Next base: position 2,422 of record DXZZ01000097.1, read on the forward strand.
CCGGGTCGAGGGTGTCGATATCGATCTTCTCTAGTGCCATGACTGGCTTCCTTGTCTCTATAGCAATGCCGCCCAAGGGAAACTGGCCTCGAGCCCTCTCCCCTCCCTGGCGACAGAAACCTTATACTTCGACGTTTTCCCAGATAAAACCTACCAAAATTAACATCCCTTTTTGGCAGGTTAGGCGAGGGCTTGGCGCTGAAGCTCGATGAGCTCGGCAACGCCCTTGTCGCCCAGGTCGAGTAGGGCGTTGAGACGCTTACGGTCGAAGGGCGCCTGCTCGCCGGTACCCTGAAGTTCGATCATCTCGCCGGTGTCGGTGGCGACGAGGTTCATGTCGACTTCGGCGTGGCTGTCCTCGGAATAATCGAGGTCAAGCAGCGTATTGCCGTCGACAACGCCCATAGAGATGGCAGCCACCTGGCCGGTAAGCGGGATGCGCTCGATCTTGCCTGCCTCGACCCACATGGCGAGGGCGTCGTGCAGCGCCACCCAGGCGCCGGTAATGCTCGCCGTACGCGTACCGCCATCGGCCTGGATCACGTCGCAGTCGACGGTGACGGTGTACTCGCCGAGCGCCTTCATGTTGACGACGGTACGCAGGCTGCGACCAATGAGGCGCTCGATCTCCATGGAGCGGCCTTTGCGGTTGGCGTGCTCGCGCTTGCAGCGCTTGCCGGTCGATGCCGGCAGCATGGCGTACTCCGCCGTTACCCAACCGGCCTTGGCGCCCTTGCGCCAGCCCGGCACGCCCTCCTCGATGGTGGCAGCGCACAGCACGCGCGTATCGCCAAACTCGGCCAGGCACGAACCGTGGGCGTGCTTCATAACGCCGCGAGTAAGCTTGATGGGGCGCAGCTCATCGGCGGCGCGGCCGTTGGCGCGGTTAACCTGCATGTACTCCATAGAAATATCCTTTCGGCAAAAGATGTGGCGAAGGCTTTGGCGGCTGCCTTACATCTATTTCAGCTCATCGATATCGATATGTTCGATGCTCTTGAGCGGCTGACCAAAGATAAAGCTGCCCGCCACCGCAAACTCGGCAATGTTATCGGCCGTCGTGGCAAAACGATGCTGCGGCTCGGCGGCGTCGCCCGCCAGCTGCTCGCGGCGCGTGAGGATATCGGTCAGCTCGCGCGTGGTCTCCTCGGCGGAACTTACGACGCGCACCCCAGGCCCCAGCGCATGCCGGATAGGTCCCACCAACAGCGGAAAATGCGTACAGCCGAGCACCACGGTATCGATACCGTGGTCGCGCAGCGGCTCAACCGTGGCACCCACCAGCGCACGCACGGCAGGCGTATCGAAGATGTCCTCGTTCTCGAGCCACTGTTCCTGCAGATGTGCACCCGAGGCGAGCTCGTGTTCGACAACCTCGACAAAGCTCGAGGCAGGACAACCGTATACATCGACGCCGGCATCTAGATCCTGAATGGCGCGCGTGTAGGCGCCCGAGCGAATGGTGAGGTTGGTGGCGAGCACGCCCACGCGACGCGAGCGGGTGCTGTTGATTGCCGCACGGGCACCCGGCGCAATCACGCCGATCACGGGAACGTCGAGCACCTGCTGGGCCAAGCGCAACGCCGCGGCCGTCGCCGTGTTGCAGGCGATGACCATGATCTTGACGTCGTGCTTCGAAAGCCAACGACCCGCCTGCAACGCAAACGAGCGCACCTCATCCTCGGTACGCGTGCCGTAGGGGCAGCGCTTGGTGTCGCCAAAGTAGTAGACGGACTCGTGCGGCAGCGCCGTCGCGATGGCGCGCGCAACCGTCAGACCGCCCAAACCAGAATCGAACACGCCAATCGGGCGCGTGTCGCCTGCCGGATTCTCGATATCGGACATTACCTCACCAGTCTCTCTCGAAAAGACATGTCCAAGTGCAGCGACGCCGCGCTACGAACGCGCCGCGACCAGCAGCTCTGCCGTCGCCGCCCAACCGTCGACAATTTTGCCACGCGTAACGAAAGCGTTCTCGCAAGCAGCCAAGAACTCGGGCGCGCCGGCGCTCGTCAGGCCATTCTCGACCAAGCAGAACGTGCCCACGTGATCGGCCATGTAGAAGTCGGACTCGGAATCGCCGAGTGCGAGCGTCTCCTCGCGCTCGATCCCCAGGTGCTCGCAGAAGCGCGCAATGGCGACGCCTTTGTTGAGGCCCGCGGGGTTGATGTTGAATGCGCGACCGTCCTCGACGCGATCGAGCTCGAGCGTCGTCGGCTTGGACAGGTGAGTCAGATGGCCGTTGCAAGCCCAGATCAGACCGCAGCCGGCCTCGTCCAGGATGGCCTGGACCTCATCGTCGGGCACATCGCCGCGCATGCC
>DXZZ01000098.1:0-1930 GCA_019419425.1 Collinsella sp.
AGCGCCGGCAAGATGACGGCAAAGCACAGGTCGAGCCACATATCACCCGTCAGAGAGACATCGGTCGGAATAAAGAGCTCAAACAGCGAAACATAGGCGGACAGCGCAAACGAGGCAAAGACACTCCACAGGATTGCCTTGCGCTCCAAAAAGATAAAGCCCAGAACGACCAGGACCGCATTGATAATCCACATAAAGACGCCGACGGGCAGGGTCGGGAACAGCGTGGACAGAATGACCGACACGCCCGAGGTGCCGCCAAAAGCAAAGTGATTAGGGGTTTTAAACGCGACGATGGCAAAGGCCGTGAGGATCAGGCCCAAATTGAGCTCGGCAAAAAAGCGCGGAAAGCCCGGCTCCTGGCTGCGCTTGCGACCAGCGCGCTCGCCCCGCTCGATAACATCGCGATCGACCACGCGCTCCATCGGCACCACCGGAGGACGATGTACCTCCTCGGCGGCACGCGACGCCGCCTCTGCCGCAGCAGCTTCAATCGCCCATGCCTTGCTTTCGGTCTCGTGTTCGTCGGCCATTACGGCAACCCCTCGTTAACAATTTGGAAACAATGCGCCCATTAGGGTAACGCGGAACGCGACGATTGCAACCCTTAGTTAGACGAGCGGTATGACTACATCGGGAGCGTACAGAAACGGCCGGCCACGCTTTTGCTTGCGCGGTCGGCCGTTTAACGTTTTCGCAGATAAAACCTGCCAAAACAAACCTGTCCCTTTTTGGAAGGTTATTCGTGCTGGCTGGTGCGGTGCTCGTACTCCTCGGGGGTGATGACATCCTCGATGCGCAGGTTGACGCCCGCCACCTCAAGGCCGGTCATCGCGGCGAGGCGCTCAGTGACGCGCGCCTTGACATCGTCGAAGATCGCGGGCGCATAGGCGCCGTACTCGATAATGACGGAGATGTTGACGACCACGCGATTATCGTCGGTGACCTCGACCGTCACGCCCTTGGTCAGATTCTCGGCACCAAACTGCTCCTGCACAAAATGCATGAGGTTACCCTTCATGCCCAGAACGTGCGGAACCTCGCGAGTGGCCATGGCAACGATCTTCTCGATCACACCGTTGGAATAGGTCAGCGAGTCCTCGGACTCGTCCGCCTCCTCGTCGTCCTCATCCTCATCGGACTCGGCCTCGACAAGAGCCTCGTCCTCGAGCGTCACGTCCTCGGCCTCGGCGGTGACGGTCTCGTCTGCCTCGAGCTCGGTATCGGCCACATCGACCTTCGTATTAAAAGCCATGGTTCCTCCTTATGCCTGCCGCGGATGCGACAGTCGAATACATATTAGCGGCCGCTAAACAGACGGCCGAAGAAGTTGACGATCCCGTTCTCGCCGTCGCGAATTTGGCCGATCACAGCGCCGATCAGCACGAAGAATGCAATGACGAGCGTGTCCCACAGGCCGAGCGTGAGCACCAACACGGCGAGGATAAAGCCAGCGACGGCACCGAGCGTGGTGTTGGGATGACGCACAGCATAGCTCCAGATGGCAGCGCCCGTACCCTTGATGAGACCCATAGCCTCGTCAAAATCCACGGCTGCCGCGTCTTGCAACTCGGTTGCCTCTGCTTTGGAATCAACAGGTTCGCTCGCCGGTGCGGCGCTCTGGTCAATCGTCAGGCGCGGCGTACGAGCGGTCTTATCTTGATTGGTATCACTCACCGGAAACCTCCACGGTCTGGACGGTAGTCTTGGACGGCAAAAAACGGACGCGCGTAGTCGTACCCGGCGTGCCGAGCATGGTGTCGCAAGCTTCCTCGATGCGCTGCTGCATCGCGGTTGCAAGGGAAGCCACATCGTGATCGTCAAGCGCGATAGCCTCGACCTTAAAACGGACGTGCGAATCGTCGGGGCCTTGGACGCGGGCCTCGACATGCTCGACCATCACGCGGTCGTCGCGCTCGGCAGCAGCCCT
>DXZZ01000098.1:2030-4706 GCA_019419425.1 Collinsella sp.
TACACGATCGCTAGGGCTCGTTTGAGTACGCGCACGCGGCGCTCCCTTCAAATCTCGGCTCTCGAAATGCAAAACGGTTCGCATCATTATAAAAGAGCCGGGTCCGGTGCTCTACGCACGCGGATCCGGCTCATCTATTCCACGAGGCTTGCATGCTCGCTTCATTATGCCCAGATATGCACGGCTTAACCCGTGCGGGCGCTACTCCTCCTCGAGGGCAGCGATGACCTCGTCGGTCATGTCCATGGTGCTGTAAACATCCTGGACGTCGTCGAGCTCCTCAAGACGGTCGATGAGGCGCTGGACCTTCTTGGCGTCGGTACCAGAGACCTCGGTCGGGGTGGTCGGGACCATGGTGGTCTCGGAACCCTTGACCTGGACGCCCTGCTCCTCGAGCGCCTTGGAGACAGCCATGACGTCGTTGGCAGCAGTCCAGACGATCCACTCCTCGCCGGCATCCTCGTAGTCCTCGCCACCGGCCTCGGCGATGGCCATCATGAACTCATCCTCGTCACCGGCAGCACCGTTGGCGATCATGGTCTCCTTCTTGGCGTTCTCGTCCAGGATCTCCTTGGCGACGACGATCTGGCCCTTGCGCTCAAACTGGAAGGCGACGGAGCCGGAGGTGCCCAGGTTGCCACCAGCGTGGGAGAAGGCGGAACGGACATCGGCGGCGGTACGGTTGCGGTTGTCGGTCAGGCAGTCGACGTAGACGGCGACACCGGCGGGACCGTAGCCCTCGTACACGATGTTCTCGTAGACGGCGGCGTCGGCACCCGAACCAAAAGCCTTGTCGATAGCGGACTTGATCTTGTCCTTAGGCATGGACTGAGCCTTGGCCTTGGCAACGGCAGCGGCGAGGCTGGCGTTGTTCTCGGGCAGCGGGTCACCGCCGAGACGGGCAGCAACGGTGATGTTGCGGCTGAGCTTGGAGAAGAGGGCGGAACGCTTGGCGTCCTGCGCGCCCTTACGATGCTTGGTTGTGGCCCACTTAGAGTGTCCGGACATACGTGTCTCCTATCGGTTTCGACCTAAAGCCCAGCGCAGATGCTCGGGCAATATAAACAAACGTCGTTATGATATACCTACTGGCCTGCGAGATAAACCCCAAAATGAAGGCGTCGTGATGATGACCCCTTTGGTGCAAAGAAACCTGACCCCCAATGCACCAAGTTAGAACCAGAGGAAGTCGCTGCGGGTGACGGTGGCGCCGATGGCGAAGGGCATGCAGGCGATGACCGGATACAGGTAGCGCATGTAAGTCGAGCCGTTGCACGGGCCAATCAGGCACACGGCGAGCACGCCCAGCAGCGGCACCCAGATCGCCAGCGCACGCCATGAATGACGACGCAGCAGGTAGACCACCACGGCGATCATGATCCACACATAGGTGGCCGAGCTCATGGTGAGCGAAATAAACGGGATGCGCTGCACCGCCACACGGTACAGATTGATCAGGTGGTCGCACCAGCGCACCACGTTGCTGTCAACCGGATGGAAGTCGAAGTACTTGAGGTTGTCGGGACGCGCCATGATCTCGGCACTACGCGCCGTGCTGTAGACCCAGGCATCGCGCGCGCTCGGATAAAAGTAGCCGTAATAGTTATTGATGAGCGCCGAGATATAGCACTCGGGATCCTTTTTGAACATCTGCGCCCAGACCTCAAAATAGGCCTTGATGTCCTCCTGCGAGGCGTACTCGTTAAAGCAGTTCTTGACGGCATCCGACTTATCCGGGTTGTAACGGCGGCCCAGATTCTCGTACTTGAGCACCCGGTCGATCACGGCGCGCTCCTCGTCGGTCACCAAACCGTCGCAAGGAGCCTCCACGATGGTGCCGTCCTCCTTTACCGTGGGGTTGACGCCCGAGTTGAGGCCGTCGTGCTTTTGGACGAAACGAGCCGTCTGTTGGAACGGAATCGAGAGGATTTCGCGCTTGGAACCAGGCGTGATGTCGTGCGCCGGCATAAAGACCTTGGTGAAGTACATATTAGAGGCAAGGCAGAGTGCGAGCACCGCGAGGACGCCAACCCAGCGGAAGCGCGGCGTGGCGCATGAGACCGCGGTGCCCGTCTGCTTAGCCGCACGACGGGCGACATGTACATCCCATGCGCAAAACGCCGCCGCAATCACGCAGGCCGCCAACGGAAAGACCAGACCGCCATTGCGCAAAAACGTGGAACCCATGGCAGCCAGCGCAAGCAACAGCCAGTCGTGGCGCGCAAAGAGCACGGGCCTCTGTTCGCCCGCACGCTCGGCATTGGCATCACGACGAGGCAAGCCACATGCCACGAGCTTGACGGTCTGTACCAGCAGCACCAAAAACGCGTCGGCAAAGAGCACGTCTTTGGTGAGCAACGCCGCGTAGTTGGAGAACATCGGCATAAACGCAAAGAACAGCAGGATCGTACCGCGAACCGGCAGGCTCACGCCCAGTTTGCGCAGCGACGAAATGGAATAGGCCATGCAGGCAGCCGTGATGACAAATTGAGCGCAGGTATAGATGATGAGGCCCGCGTTAGCGCTGTTGAACAGCGAAAGCCCCAGTTGAACGCACGAGCCGATAATGGCCGTGTGCACTACGGGATGATGCCCGTTGAGCAGCACGTTGGGGTTGAGTAGGCGCAGGTAGTCGCTCGTGCCGTTGGGATAGTTGAACCACTGGCGAATCTGCGC
>DXZZ01000099.1:0-2449 GCA_019419425.1 Collinsella sp.
GGCGCGGAACGTGCTAGCATACTCCGCATAAGCGTTGATGGGGACGAGTAGTCGGCCGTCCGCATGCTACAGAGAGCGGGGAGCGCTGAGAACCCGTGCATGCGACCGATGAAAATCACCCCGGAGCTGCGGTCCCAACGGACGTGCCGCGCAGGCACGTCTTAGTAGATATCGCCGAGATGGTCGTCGATACAGGCCAGCCGAGTAACGGATGCGAGCGCGCGAATACGCGGGCGAGGGCATCTAAGCTGGGTGGTTAAACGAAGAGCTTTTGCGGGCATACAGCCCGTTTTTGTGGCGCTTCGTCCCAGCTTGTAGGGACGGGCGCTTTTTTGGTGCCCAACGGGCGTGCGCGCCCACGACATGAAAGGGGTACCGTGGCAAACGAGTACAAGCAGACGATGAATCTGCCCAAAACCGGTTTTCCCATGCGTGCCGGTCTTTCCAAGTCCGAGCCCAAGCGACTCAAGGACTGGCAGGACAACAAGGTCTACGAGCAGGTTCTGAAGAAGAACGAGGGTCACAAGAAGTTCGTGCTGCACGACGGCCCTCCGTACGCCAACGGTCCGATCCACATCGGCCACGCCATGAATAAGATCTCCAAGGACATGATCAACCGCTACTGGATGATGCAGGGCTATGAGGTTCCCTACGTCCCCGGTTGGGACTGCCATGGCCAGCCGATCGAGCACAAGGTCGAGGAGAAGCTCGGCACCGAGAAGTTCAACCAGACCTCCACGGCTAAGATCCGTGAGCTTTGCAATAAGTTCGCTGTCGAGAACATCGAGCTGCAGAAGGCCGGCTTCCGTCGCCTGGGCGTGCTCGGCGACTGGGACAACCCCTATCTGACGCTCTATCACCAGCATGATGCCGCCGACATCGAGGTCTTCAAGGCCATGTTCGATAAGGGCATGATCTATCGCGGACACAAGCCGGTTCACTGGTGCAAGCATTGCCACACCGCACTCGCCGAGGCCGAGATCGAGTACTCCGATGAGACGAGTCCCTCCATCTTTGTTCGCTTTGAGATGACCTCCAAGCCCGCCGGCCTCGAGAACTTCGACGGCCCGGTCGACTTCATCATCTGGACGACTACCCCGTGGACCATCCCCTCCGATCAGGCCGTTTCCCTCAAGCCCGGCGCCGCCTATGTCGCCGTTGAGCACGACGGCCGCGCCGAGGTCATGCTCGAAGACCTGGCTCCCAAGTGCTGCGAGGAGTTTGGCTGGGAGTACACCCCGGTCATGGTCGACGGCAAGCCCTACGTGGTTTCCGCCGAGACCTTCCACCACATCCACTACAAGCAGCCGATCTTTGACGGCGTTGAGGGCGTGGCGCTGCTGGCCGATTACGTCGGTGTCGATGACGGTACCGGTATCGTCCACAACTCGCCCGGCCACGGCGTCGACGACTACTTCGCCTGCCTCAAGGAGGGCATCACCGACATCTGCATGCCGGTCGATGACGACGGTAAGTTCTACACCGGCGAGGAGTTTGGTACCGGTGGCCCCTTCAGCGGTATGGACACCGATGAGGCCAACCCGCACATCATCGAGTTCCTGCGCGAGCGCGGCACCCTGGTCCTCGAGAAGAAGATCACGCACAGCTATCCGCACTGCTGGCGCTGCAAGCACCCTGTGCTCTTCCGTGCTACCGACCAGTGGTTTGTCTCGATGGACAAGACGGGTTTGCGCGAGCAGGCTGGCAAGGAGGTCCGTGAGAACGTCAAGTGGTATCCGGCCCACGCGGCCAACCGCATCGGTGCCATGGTCGAGCAGCGTCCCGACTGGTGCATCAGCCGTCAGCGCAACTGGGGCGTGCCTATCCCCAGCTACACCTGCGCCGACTGCGGCGAGAAAGTCATGAACGACGCTACGCTCGACGCCGTTATCAAGCTCTTCCACGAGAAGGGCTCCGATGCCTGGTTCACCGACGCTCCCGAGAGCTACCTGGGCGAGGCCTGCGTCTGCCCCAAGTGCGGCGGCCATCACCTCAAGGCCGATAAGGACATCCTCGACGTGTGGTGGGATTCCGGCGTCTCCTGGAAGGCCGTCTGCGAGTACCGTCCCGAGCTGGAGTATCCGGCGGATGTGTACCTCGAGGGCTCCGACCAGCACCGCGGTTGGTTCCAAAGCTCGCTGCTCACCTCGGTGGGCGCCAACGGCCACGCTCCGTACAAGGCGGTTGTCTCGCAGGGCTTCACCCTCGACGGCCAGGGCCGTAAGATGTCCAAGTCGCTCGGCAACGTCATCGACCCCAATAAGGTCTGCGACGAGATGGGCGCTGACATCATCCGTCTGTGGGTTGCATCCGTCGATACCAGCTCCGACGTGTCCATCGACCACGAGATCCTTGCTCGTACGTCCGATGCCTACCGTCGTTTCCGCAACACGCTGCGCTTCCTGCTCTCCGAGCTCGAGGGTCAGTTTGAGCCCGAGACCGACGGCGT
>DXZZ01000099.1:2549-4694 GCA_019419425.1 Collinsella sp.
GCCGAGCTCTTCTCGATGCTCATGCGCGACCTGCAGCCGATCCTGTCCTACACGGTCGACGAGGCCATGGCCTATGCGCCCGCCGGCTGCGTCGATCACCAGAAGTACGCCGCGCTGCTCGATTGGTATAAGTCGCCCATTACGGTCGACGAGGCCAATGAGTTTGAGGGCGTGCTCGAGGCTTCACTCGAGCTCCGTAGCGCCGTGACCAAGGCCCTTGAGGATGCCCGCTCCGCCGGAACCTTCACTAAGAGCCAACAGGTCCGCGTCAAGGCGGTCGTTCCCGCCGAGATGTATGCGCTGCTGACCGGTGATAAGGCCGTCGACCTGGCCGAGTTCTACATCGTCTCCGATGTTGAGCTGACCCAGGGCGAGGAACTCTCCGTTGCCATCGAGGCGGCCGAGGGCGAGTGCTGCGATCGTTGCTGGAACTATCGCAGCACCGTCGGCGAGTACAACGGTCACGCCCACATCTGCAAGCGCTGCGCGAATGCCCTTTAAGGCACGGTAACTCGGCATTTTAGTTATAGGGAGAACCTGGGCGCCTTCGGCCCATTTGCTCCGCTGAATAAAAGCGGCATTCCGTTTTTCGGAATGCCGCTTTCTTTTATGCTGGTTATTTATCTGACGTTAGCGAATGTGTCGTGCGCTCTGCGTGTGGCAATATAAGATGGTTAATTGCACTTAACGTTATTTGAGCTTTGAGGGTAGGGGATTTCTTTGGGTCGTTCTGCGGATATGACGCCGCCTTTGCGTTGGCGGTTGGGTGTTGCTGGTAGCGTGGCGTTGGCCGTGCTGCTTGTTGACCAGCTGACCAAGCTTGCGGTTCGTGCCGTTGGCGATGCTCTGCATGTGACTGTTATCCCCGGTGTGATCGACTTCCTTTTCGTGCGTAACATCGGTGCTGCCTTTAGCATGGGCGAGGGACATGGCCTCGCGTTTGCCGTGCTGGCGTTTGTCGTTATCGTTGCGATCGCGGTGTACTTGCTTCGCGCGCCCCAGCTTGCTCGCTTTGAGGTTGTGGGCATGGCTATGGTCGTGGGCGGCGCCATTGGCAATGCGATCGACCGTCTGGCTTTTGGCTTTGTGACCGATTTTATCGCCACCACCTTCATCGGCTTCCCCGTCTTCAATGTGGCCGATGTCGGCATTACGGTCGGTGTGGTGCTTGCCCTCTTCGGCTACATGTTTTTGAGCCCCGCCGCCCGTGAGGTCGATGCGACCGCCGAGCTTAACGCCCGTGACGAGGCCCGCGCCAAGCGCAATGCCAAGCAGCGTGGGGAGCGTGCCCGCAAGATTCGCGAAAGGAATGAGCGTTAATGGCCGACATCCATATTCTTGTTGCCGACGATTCCGCTGGTCAGCGTCTTGACGCCTATCTGGGCGCCAATGACGGCTGCCCTACGCGCTCTGCCTGCGCGCATCTGATTGAGGGCGGTGCCGTAATCGTGAACGGCGAGACCTGTCTGTCAAAAAAGTATGCCGTACGCGCCGGTGACCGCATCTCTGTCGACCTGCCCGAGCCTCACGATCCGACTGACGTGATTCCTGAGGCCATTCCCCTCGATATCCGCTACGAGGACGACTATCTCATCGTGCTCTCCAAGCAGCGCGGCCTGGTGTGCCATCCTGCGCATGGTCATGAGAGCGGTACGCTCGCGAATGCCTTGGTCTATCACTGCGGTATCGACCATCTGGGCACGGTGCAGGGCGAGGACCGCCCCGGCATCGTGCATCGTCTGGATCGCGACACTTCGGGCCTTATGCTTGCGGCGAAGGACGACGACACCCAGCGCGCGCTCCAAAATCTCATTCGCACGCGCACGCTCGACCGCCGCTATATCACGCTCGTTCACGGTCATATCGCTATGGATGAGGGAACCATTAACACCGGCATTGCCCGTTCCACCCGTGACCGTGTCAAGATGGCGGTTTCGGACGATCCTTTCGCGCGCCAGGCCATTACGACCTTTAAGGTCCTCGAGCGCTTCGATTCCACACGCTTTGACGACGGCTACACGCTCGTCGAGTGCCACCTGTTTACGGGCCGCACACATCAGATTCGCGTGCATATGCGCCATATCAGCCATGCCTGCGTGGGCGATCCACTCTACGGCAAGTGCGATGCGCGCGCCGATCAGGGCC